>JAYWEH010000347.1:0-23120 GCA_043780025.1 Deltaproteobacteria bacterium | reverse complement strand
ACCAGCTGCGGCGCCTTGGTGACGGCAGGCTCGTCGCCCACCTTCGCCACTTTGCGGTCCATGAGCAGGTTGATGAGCGTCGATTTTCCGACATTCGTGATTCCGACGACCAACACGCGCACGCTCTTCGAGCCCGTGCGCTGCGGAGCCAGCTCTTTGCACAGCTGGGTGATGCGGTTGCGGATATCCGCCGGCCGTGTCTTGCCGAGGGCGACGGCGAGCACTCGGTCTCCGGCGTGCTCGGCGCGCAGCTTCAAGACCCACGGTTCCGTCACTACGGGGTCTGCCAGGTCGCCCTTGGTCAGAAGCTTGATACAGGGCTTGTCCTGGCGCAGCTCCGTCAAGACCGGGTTCGTGCTCGAGGCCGGCATGCGGGCGTCGAGCACCTCGATGAGGACGTCCTTCGTGGGCAAAGCCTCGGTGATGGCCCGCCGCGTGCTGTTCATGTGTCCGGGGAACCACTGCAGGGCCATCGGAGCTATGTATCACACTCGAGGGACGGGCCGCGCTCGACTCGTGAGCGCTGTGTTCATTCGTAGCTGGTGCACGGTCACGTTCTCACGGTTCGTACACGAACAGGGCCAGTCCGCGAGGAAGGCAGCACCCGCTCCGCCGCAACTCGGTAGCAAGCGAGCGATGGACGGGTTGTTTCAGGGCTTTGCGCGCCGCTGGCATGAGCTGCTGGCGCAATACGCCCATCGCCCCGGCCACGAGCTCGGTGGGCCAGGCAACGCACCGATGCCTCGACACCTTCAAAGACGTCGTCACCGTCTTCCGCCGCTGTACGCTGACCCCGGGGATGCTTACGTCTCGCTGTCGTTCAGCACTGCAGCCGAGAAGGACCAGTTCGATTTTGTCGAACGATCATCACAGCTCGGACAACGATAGAGCGGGCGTCATCACCGGCTACGCCGACGAGCTGAACTACTGCCGCCTGAGGTTCTACGAACCCACCTTCGTTCGCCTGGGGAAGATCGTGGATGGCGCGCACGTTGGGCTCGATGGCCCCAACGTCACGCTCGACTGGTCCAACGACATAGAGGTGGAGCTCTGTTATGCGCCGAGAGGTACTCCGGATGGATACATCAACCAGGTCTTGCAAGTTGGAATCCCTCCAGTTCGTCATGTCATGTCGTGTTGCGGCGTAGCACGCCGGGACGCAGCCGCTCTCTCCACGATTGACGCTGCTCAGAAAGGACAGTTCGTCGCCTCGAAATTGAAGTTCGGGTTGTCCGCGATTTGGAACCAATCCACGAAAAAGATGCAGCCGTTTCGAGCGTTGCCGGCGGGCAGCGTCATGCACTTTTGACGGACGCATTCCTTCTTGTCGGCGTGCGTACCCATCGTGCAATCGGGCAGGAAGCCTCCGAATTGCTCGCCCAAGTCGTTGAGGTTCCATTGCCGGGTGCAGGCGTTGAACATGCCCACGCCTCCGCCGGGGATCATGAGGTCGAACTGATTGCCAGCCACGTCGCTGCCGGTGTTGGTCACCTTGACGATCATCTGCTTGCCCTGAATCAGCTTGGAGCCAATGTCGTTCGGGTTGCTGTTCCCGGTGCCGGTGAACTGGATGCGGAAACAACCGCCGCAATTGGGATTGGCCTTGGCGATGTGCCCGTATGCCAGGCAGTTCGACACCTCGCGTGGCGCGTCGTCGTAGCAAGCGAACGCTCCACCACCCACACAAGCGCTGCTGTTGTCCCCGGTCTGTGTCACGCCATCCTGGCTGCACTTGTGGCCGCCGTTCTGGGCGCAGGCCGGCTGGCAGCAGTCCCAGTAGCGCGTGGCGAAGCCAGCGCCCCCCGAGACGTTGGGCAGGTTTTCGCCCGAACAATCGGGAGGCATGGGCGGCCCGCTGCCATTCGTCGGCGTGCAGCGCCCGCAACTGACACTGCAGTAGTTTCGGAACCAATCTTCGCCGCACGCGTCGCTCTCGAAGGCCCAACTCTCGCAGGTGGCTTCTGGCCACTCGGGATCGAAGGGGGGCGGAGCGTCCTCGCAGGGGGCGGCCGCTACTGGCCCGCCGCTGCTGGTCGCGCCGCCGTTCACGGCGCCAGTGTCCAACGCGGTGCCGGCGTTGCCTACCGGACTTTCGCTCGTACTCGTCGAACGGGATCCCCCGCTGCCACTCACCGAGCCGCTACCGTTCGAAGGCCCCTCGGCGGTACCGGAAGGGACCCCGCGGTTGAAAGCTGGCACCGTGGTGGCCCCCGAGGGATCCGGCTTGGCGGGCTCACTGCTACAGCCTCCGACGGTACCCAGCGTGGCTGGCGTCACGAGCAGCAACGAGAGCGAGGCTCGGAGTAAACGGGCACGAGAAGGGAAACGAATATCCATGGTTCGACGTCCAAGCAGCGCCGTGCGTCCGTCGCGAAGCGCATGAACGCTCACTAAGGTAGCGGAGAACCTATCCTACCGCCCCCCCAAATCGCGGCAGCGCCGACGAAGTCGGCCTCGACGTCCTGGTGCGCTGCATTTTTATTGGCGTCGCACCGCGATCGCGCTGATCCCACAGCCGTTCGGCGAGCGGTTGCAGAGTGGCTCGTGCATTTGGCCGCAGGCGCCGTGCCTCGCCTCATGAAGCGCAAGTGGCATGCAATGAGCGCGCGGAGGTGCAACAGGCGTCCGGATGGCAGGGCACCCTCCGTGCCGATGCACATCTTAGAAGGACCAGAGGCTCCGCCCGGGTCGTTCACGACATAGGGGTTGCCTTCGCGCTCGCGGGTGCCGCGGACACTCGACCGCGCATGCGACACGGCGGGAGGGAAATGCCCAAGCGGCGAACTGAGGCCATGCCCCGCTCGCGCCGCCGGTCTTCTCTGTTCTACCAGCACGAGCGGGCAGATTCGCCCGCGCGGTTTGTGAACAGCGGGCAGGTGCGGCCCGTCCAGAAGGAGACGATGCTCTCGACCCACGCCGTCTTCTTGCGAACGTTGCTGGACCTGCCGGTATCACCACACTCTTGGGAGCCGAAGTTGGCGTTCGTATTCATCGCCGCCATGACGGCGGCTTGAGATTGCCAATACTTCCCCATCCGATCGGTGTAGCCCGAATTTCGGAACGCCGGCCCGCCCGAGTCACCATCACACCACCAGGTGACAGGCGTGTTAAACACCCAGTCGATTGCATCGGGTTCCGCATCGTCGATGCGGATGGTCATCAGGTGCTGAACCCCGACCTCGGGAGCGCCATAGCCGTGCACCGTGAGACCATTGTTGTCCACCAGCACGTGCTCGGAAAGCGTCACGAAGTGTGTGGAGCTCAAGCCCAACGTCTGGAGCCCGCCGCCGGCGTCACAGCCGGCGCCGGCTGTGGTGCAGATCGCACCTACCGCAAAGTCCCAGCGCCAATCGAAGTCGCTGGTCTTGGTCTGTTTCGGGTGGTGATAGAAGAACATGTTGGTGAAGCGCCACGTGCGCGTCGGCGGGCCGCAGTCCGGGCAGAAGGGTTGGTCCGGATCGGCGGAGTATTCATAGAAAATCGTGACGTCATGAGCCCGATTGCGGTTTGGGACTGGCAGGCAATGCGCGGCGGTGATCACGATGCCGTTGTTCACGATGCTGCCTGAGCACGAAGTATTCGTCGCGTGGAACAGGAGCTGAATCGCCCCGCGCTGCCGCGAGCGGCTGCCCGCTTGATTGAGGGCATTGAAGATCTTGTCTTGTTGCTCGTCGCTGGCTGGGGCAGCCAGGGGCTCGCCCTCCGGCCCCACGAGCGCTGGAAGCACTTCTTCGCCGGGAGCAACTTCTCGAGCCGGGATGTCGCCCTCGATGCTGGCGATTTCTCGGGCGTGCCGCTCGCCGACTGCGTTCACGTCCTCGAACTCGTCGTCCAAGCTCGTGACGTCGCCGGGTACGCCGCTACAAGCCACGAGCACCGACAAGCCGATGACCGGCATGACGGCCCGCAACGCGCGCGGTATTTTCACAGATAGAAGCATGATTGTGTCGTTCTCCTATTGGGTTGGGCAACAGCACCTATCAGTGTTTCTCCCGCGCGGTTGGCAAATTGCCGATCTCGGAGGTCCTGCAGAGTCGATTGGCCAACGTGAATGTCCTGCAGCTCCAGCTTCAACACATCACATTGAGAGGCGGTGCGAGCGTGCGCCTATCAAGAACTTTGGACGCTAGTGAGTAGGCTCTCCACGAACCAGCCGGTCTGAAAGAGGTTCCGCTGTGCGCGGCGATGGCGGGTGACGAGACGTCCCAGCAGTCGAATACGTAGAGCATTAGAAAATACGTCGAGTAGTCGAAAACTGATGAGCAGGGCCCAATGAAGAGGATGAAGCGCGTCAGCTGCTTGATGTCCCAGGTGCGCGGCTTCTGGATTCGCTCGGCATCTACCGCGTCCGTCGGGATGGCCACCTGACCCATGTCGTAGAGCGATTTGCTCCTTCGGGGGCAAATTGGGAATGTCGGGTTTGGGCCAAGTAGAAATGTTGGGGTTCACGGACGTGACGGGCATGTCGCGTCAGGAGCCATCCGTCAGGTCACCCCAACCCCGTCGTTTTTCCGTTCGCCACCGCGCGTCCAACCCTGATCTGGCTGTCGTGCTGCGTGCGCCTCAGTCACGCTCGACGTGGTGCTAAGCGCCGCACAAAGCAAGAACGCCGCTAGGGACGCCACGTCACGACGCTCGTGAGCGGCGTGCAGAACGACTTCAAACGCATCCACCGAGGACGAATTGTCGCGCGATGGGTCGGCTCACGCCGTGAGCCGGGGTAAAACGTTCACAAAGCGTGTCAGCACCACCTCGAAGGGCTGCGAACCCCGGCTGCGCACCCGGGTCGTTCCTCGAGCTGGCACCGCACGTGCAGTACTAGCGAAGCAAGCAGCAGCTGCAACCGCGCAAGCGGCGAAGCCGACGACGAGGCTCCAGGCAGGAGTCCGCCGCTGCTCGGCACTTAAAGACGACTTAAAAGCACGAAAGGCTTTGTCCCCATGAAATCACGTTCAACTTCGCGGTCCAATTCCATTGCAACGCTCGCGCAGGGCAAGCCTTCGGGTTCGCTGGCAGTCACTACCGCTATCTTCTGCGGTCTCTCCCTCGCAGCCGCCTGCTCCGATGACGACGGCGATCCCGTCGGCAACAACGGCGGTAACGGCGGTAACGCAGGCTCAGCCGGTAACGCAGGTACGGGCGGCACGGCAGGCACCGCAGGCTCGGCAGGCTCGGCCGGTTCGAGCGGCGAGAACGGGCCCGATGGCACGGTCACCGTGCTCAGCGCCGACGCGGCCGCGCTCAATGGGCCAACGACGGCGGCAATTCGCGACACCAATCTGTGGGTCGTCAACGGCCAGCTGTCGACCCTGGGGGGAAGTCCCGTGCTGCCCTTCAACGTCGTATCCATTCCCCTCGCGGGCGGCGCGGTGGGCGCCACGTCCATCGCACTGCCGGGCGCGAACTTCTTCCCGGAGGGTATCGCGGCAGCAGCCGACGGCACGCTCTATGTGGGTAGCGTGACGCTCGGTAGCATCGTTCGCATTCCAGCCGGCTCCACGACGCCGGAACCGGACGAGTTCGTCGAGGTGGGTGTGGCCGAGCGCGGCGTCATCGGGCTGACCGTGGATGCGGCTCGCAGCCTGCTCTGGTTCTGCGATTCGAACCCCACCGGCACGGCGCCGGGCGGCGATCTCGTCGGGGTGGCTCTCGCCACGGGGCTGGAGACGATCCGCCATGCCCTGCCGAACCGAGGCGTCGTCTCGGATGCTGACGCCGGCGCCGACGCGGGAGATGCCGGTGCTGACCCAGCCGCTGCGACGTTCTGCAATGACGTCGTCGTCGACCCGAGCGGCAATGTGTTTGCCACGGACTCGAGGGGTCGCGTCTTCCGCGTCCCGGCCGCCAACTTCAACGTGGCCGACAGCGCGACGGTCTGGCTCGACGATCCGGCGATCACCCTGCTCGGTGGTTTTGGCGCAAACGGCCTCGATTTCGTGGATGGCCGCCTGATCATCGCTGCCAACGGTCGCCTGGTGTCGGTCGATGCGGCCAGCAACACGCCCGCCGCGACCCTGCGCGTGCTCAATCTCACCGAGGCCGGCGCCGCGGTGACCTTGTGCGGCCCTGACGGTCTGCAAGCCGTGCCGAACACCAACGACATCGTGGTCGTGGAAAACGGATCTTGTCCGGCGGGGCGCGAGCGCGTCGTGCGCGTGACCCTGGACCTCGACTGAGTCCAGGCTCGACAGTGCCCGGCTCTGCTATTCGATAGCGGGCCTGACCCTGAATGCCGCTCCTCTTCCGGGGGCGGCGTTCGCTTTTTTGGTCGTCGGACAGAGGAAAAGCGGCGGCGTTGCTTCCGGTAGCTAGGAGCCGAGAAAGGCGGATTCGATGAAGAGCGCGTCGCGCTCGCCTTGCTCGACGAAGGAGCCTGCACGTCCTAGCCGACGGAGCGCGTCGTGCAGGCGCTTCG
The DNA here is from genome assembly GCA_043780025.1 of Deltaproteobacteria bacterium. GTDB lineage: Bacteria > Myxococcota_A > Polyangia > Polyangiales > Polyangiaceae > SZUA-265. The sequence goes on along the minus strand of JAYWEH010000347.1, from coordinate 16,705 downwards.
CGTCCGCCTCGAAGAAGAGCTCGAGGGCTTGCAGATGCTCCTGCACCTGACCGGCATCGCGAAGGGCGCGCGGTTTGGACAATAGGGCGCGCGCGAGCTCGGGCAGTAAGCGTTGCTCTTGCCCTGCGAGGAAGGGAAGCAGGGCCTCGCTCAGCTCCGCCGGAACCTGCCGGAACGCCACCAGGCGTGAGCCGCGCACGGCCCGATACCCGGGTAACGCTGTGCGTTTCTCCCGATGGCCTATCAAGGACAATAGCTCGACGAGGGCAGCAAAAGCGGCCTTCACTCGGGGCCTCGAACGGAAGGCGCCGTGCCAGCTGAGGCCCAGCTCTTCGTACACTGCCGTTTGAGTGCTGAAACAGAGAACCAGCTGCTTAGCGCCGCGGGCCAAACCAACGGCGGGATACAGGAACGTGAATGCGCCATCTACGTTGTAATGAGGCCTCAGCTGCCGGATGAGCTCGTTCTCGCGCAAGAGCGCGCTCCGTTCCGTCGGTTGCTCCTCAATGTGGAGGCTGCTCGCTGCGCCCAGCAGCGTGCGCATTTTCCTGTGCAAGCGCCGGCGAGTTGCGTTTCGATACGTCTGCAGCCGCCGCCGCAGGCTCTTCGCTTTGCCCACGTAAATCACGACCTCGGCGGCGTCCCGGAATAGATACACGCCAGGTCCGGTTGGCACTCTCGCCAGCAAATCGACACCGAATTTCTGGTCAAAGACGCGCCGAGACACCGCATCCATTTACCGCGTAGCGCCGGTGCTCGCCAGCCGTTCGAGCTGCCGGTGAAGGTGAGATTCGGGCCGCAACCGCGCACGAAAACCGGAAGGGCGAACCACCCCACGATTTTTCGTCAGCACCACGTGGGTCGCCGCGGGGGTGTTGACGTGCTGCGTGCACGGGTAGCCGAGCGCCAGCCGGTCGCGCCTGGAGATATTGAAGGCGGCGCTCCGGAGCCGTGCTACGACACTGCGCGCTGCCGCTCGCCGAACCACCGCTCGGGCCGGGCGAAGGGGCGATGGCCCTTGATCTCTGCCGGATCACCGTTGAGCTTGACGAAGGAGTACTTCACGCTGACGCCGTCGGTGACGATCAGGTAGCACGTGCGGAATCCCTGCTGATCCTTCGGCTCGGGCGCGGCGTAAGTGAAGTCGCCGAGCCGTCTAGCCGCCTTCGCCAGCTCCGCGCTCTCCGATCCGAGCCCGAAGAGTTCACGCCCCAGAGCAACCGCAGCAGTCATTTTCTGTGCATCGCTCGCATTGGAGTTTGCGGTCGGCAATCTCGTGCGCACGTGCACCCGGCGACGCGTGACAATCACCTGGATCAACCGTTCGCCCACCGTCCAGCTCCCGATCAGTGCATCCTGCCCATCGATGATCGACCAGGCGCCGCTCAGCGCAGCCTCCTTGCGGTATCTCGAACGGATCAATTGCTCGAGCCAGGTCCGAGTGTCTGCGCCCGCGGCGGCCACAGCCGCCGTGTGCGCGGCGTTTCGCTGCCATTGCTCACGGGGCGGAAGCGCCAGCCCCTCGGTGATGGTGGACTCCATCCGCGACTTCGGCGCGGGGCGAGCCGCTCTGAAAATATCGCTCTGGAAAATGCCGCTCTCGTAAATGTCATTCATGGTGGCGGTAGCTCCTTACCCGTCTCGCGGATTTTGACATAGTCCGCGCGGTCATAGTGGTTGCCGTCCACGTCCCAGAAGTGAGCCTCGTCGGTTGCGCTATCGTAGAACACCCAAGCCATGAATCGTTTTCCGAATGTTGGCCGCCGCGTATTGCACCACCAGCGCAGCAGAGCCTTTGCTGACTTGAACCCCCGATCCGTGGTGAAACTTCTTGGATTGGACGAAGTCGAGTAGCCGCCGGTCAAGAACCTACCCTGCGAGGTCAACATGCACGCCTCGAAGTTTTCCCACGCGAGGTCCGGTTCCATGAGTTTCGGCTCGGCCAGGTAGCTATTGCCGCCATGCGTAAAGGTCCACTTCTGCGTTCTCGACGAATCGAACGTGCCCAGAGCATAACAGTCGGTATCGGCGATCGCCGGAGTGCTCTTGTCCGGCATCGTCTTCGTGGTCGGGTAGACCCAAGTTCGGCGAACAAAGATGCCGACGGTGGCCGCCATGGTCTTGAGCAATTGGACGTGGCCAATGCATGAGGCGTCGTTCCAGTGCGGCGAATCTGTCAACAACCACGCGAGCCACTGATCATCGATCGGCACCGTCGCGCCGGTGCTGTGACCATTGATTGTCAAGAACCGGCTGTGCTCCGCGTCGAAATACGGCGGCGCGCCGGGCGTATCGTTGATACCGACATGGAGCTTCCAGAGCAGCTCGATTAGATCCTTGTCGGTCTTCACCGGCATTCGACGCGTCGAACCGACCAGTTGAGTGAGCCTATCGAGGCGTTTGCGGGTCCCAGTGAGCGTGCCCTGGGTGAGGGAGGTGAATGTGCCGGTATCGGTAGTGGACGCCGAGTCGTAATCGGGTTGGAGCGGACGACCGTACGCCGCATAGAGAATATGCGTGGTCGTCTGCGGGGCAAGTTTGATGTCCCCGTGCGCCTCCCACTTCACCGCGAGTTGAAAGCGTCCGACTTCGTCGGGCATGGTGGATGCGAGCTCGACGTCGACGGTGTGTGATGCAGCGCCGCTGGGATACGTGAACGCGATCGAAGCTCGTTTGAGGTATTTGGTCGATCCGTCGAGTGTCGGAGTCGCCGTCAGGGTCCCTTGCACGTCGACCGAGGTCGAACACTCGATCTTCACGCGCATGCGGACCGACTTGTTGCGCGTGACGACTGCGCTCTTGTTCTCCGCGTTGCGGCGCCCACGGATCCATTCGGGGTCGGTGATCTTCGACCCGCGCGCCCACCAGTCGAGTGACGCCCCCGGCAGCGAGGGGTGCGAATTGGCGGCCAGGTACAGCGCATGGACGTTGACGTTACCGGAGAAGGCGAATTGGATCGACGCGATGGCAACAGTCGTCTTCACCTCGTCCTCTGCGAAGAGCAGGTTCGCGTCGACCGGGACTAACTCCTCGGGGAAATTCGCAAAGGGGCTTTCGTCAAATGTATGCCCAAGCTTGGCATTCAATTCCTCGGTGGGAGCGACAAACTCCATTTCACTGTCGAGATAGGGGGATGCGAGTTTTTCGAACTCAGTCTTCATTTCAGGCTCCCGCACTTGCGGCGCAGCCCCTCAGGGTCGGCTGAGACGGTGCGCCACGCTCGAACCCGGCGGCTGCATGGACGCCCGAGTGAGCAAGGTGCATGCCAACGTCTTTCGGTACCAGAACGCTCCTTTCTCGCGCCAGGTGTCACGTCCAGGTAACGCGGAAGCGGCCGCGCGCTCACCTCGACGTATCAAGGTGAGCGACCCTGAGGACGGTTGCGTTCTAGCGTGGCACGGAGCTCGAGGGGTCCGCGGGCGTTCCGTAGTGAATATTGAGCTGCCTACGGGAGGGCTGATCGTCCCTCCTCGACATCGGTTTGTCCGCCGAGCGCGGCGATGAGCGCCAACGCCTCCACGACCTCCTGGCAGGATGCGCCTCGTACACGGCGCGGCTCGAGCGCTGGCTCACTCGACTGCCCGAGCTGACCCGAATACTGAAAACCGCCTTCGCTCGCGACGCGCCGAATCATCACGGTGAAGTCGTTCAGCACGGCTGGCGTTCGAACGCCATCGGGCAGACGCGCTCGTTAGTGCATCGCGCCACGCGGCCTTCGCGGGACAGCCCGGGGCCACCTCGTAGCTCCCCGTCTCACCGGTGGGGCTCACCTGCTCGGCGAACGCTGGACTGTGGAACAGCGTTCCCACCGCGGCCCAAGTCCCCCACGGCGTTCGCCTACAGGCCGACCCTTGGCTCATCGCAGGCTCGTAGCATGCCCGCGACATCAGCGCCCGACGCCGGCGGCGACCGCGCAGGGCGTTTGAAATATGCACTCGTACTGCCTTTTGGGAGGCAATGGCCGTAGGACGCGGCACCTCAACTGCCACAACGGGGAGTCGTCGTTGACCGGGAGTTTACTTCTTCGTCAGCACCACGTGGGTCGTGGCGGGGGTGTTGACGTGCTCGGTGCACTGGTAGCCGAGCGCCAGCAGGTCGAGCCCGCCGAGCAGGTGCTCGCCGCTCCCGAGCAACAGCGGCGAGATGGCGAAGTGCATCTCGTCGATGAGGCCCGCCTGGAGATATTGGCGGATGGTGGCGGCTCCGCCGCCGACGCGCACGTCGCGATCGCCTGCCGACTTTCGCGCGCGCTCGAGCGCCGCGTGGATGCCGTCGGTGACGAAGTGAAAGGTGGTGCCGCCTTTCATGACGATGGGTGCTCGGGGATGGTGCGTGAGCACGAACACGTCCGAGTGGTAGGGCGGCTCCTCGCCCCACCAGCCCTTCCAGGCGTCATCGGGCCAGCTGCCGCGGATGGGACCGAACATGTTGCGGCCCAGGATCCAGGCGCCGATGTTCTCGGTGGCGCGTGCGGCGAAGTCGTTGTCGGGCCCGGTAGTTCCGCCCTCCTTCCCGAACAGTTCCTTGAACGCGCGCGTCGCCACGAACCAGCCGTGCAGGTTTTCGCCCACGACCCCGAGCGGGTTGTCGAGACTCTGGTTGGGGCCAGCTCCGTAGCCGTCGAGGGAGATGCAGAAGCAATGGACGCGAAGTTTGGTCATGGTGGTCTCCTTAGGGGCTGCCCGCAGCGGCGGCTATACCCGTGTTGGAACATGACGAATGGCGCGGGCCCCGATCGACGGCAGGCATGTCCTTTCCTCGAAAGCGCGTCGCAATATTGAACGAAATCCATCAGAGACGGGGTGCGGGGGCTATGATCGGCCGATGAGTAGCGACGTTGTCGTTCGCAGGGCCGAGCCGGGAGATCTCGAGAGCGTGGCAGAGCTCGCGGGCCACCTGGTGCGGCAGCACCATGAGGCCGATGCGGGGCGATTCTTTCTGCCCGATCGCGTGGAGCAGGGTTATGTTTGGTGGTTCAGCCGCGAGCTCGGCCGAAGCGAGGCGGTGGTCCTCGTGGCGCTCGATGGCCCTGCGATCGTGGGATACGCGTACGGCGCGCTCGAAGAACGCAACTGGAATCTGCTTCTCGACGCGCATGGCGCGATCCATGACATCTACGTGCTCGATCGAGCTCGCCGCCTCGGTGTGGGTACAAAGCTGTTCGACGCGCTCATCGCGGAGCTCGAGGCGCTCGGTGCTCCCCGTATCGTGCTTTCGACCATGGTCGGCAATCAGCCGGCCCAGCACCTGTTCGCGAGCCGTGGTTTCCGCCCGACCCTGCTCGAGATGACACGAAGCTAGCGGCACTCGCGCGGAGCCACAGCAACGGCCGCGCCCCCGCGGGCACGAATGTCCCACGTTGCGGCTGCGCCACCGGAAGGTTGCCTAAACTAGGGCGATTGCCTGGGCGGACGGCGGATACAATTCGAACAGTGCGTCGCGCAGCGCCGCCGCGTGCAGCCGGCGATCAGGATACACTTGTTCATACCACGCGAACGCCGGGGCCAACGTTCCGAACGCTCGCATCGGGTGGCTGGCGCGGCTCGCTAGATGAATGCCGGTGAGAATGCTGCGCACGACCGTGGAGCGGAAACCACCGCCGCTGACGACCATAGCTGCGGCCCCAAAGCGGGTGGTGTAGCGCTGGACGACGTCCGCCATGAGCTCGCGCGCGCTGGCGTTCATCGTGCTGCACTGTTCCCCCTCGATGTACGAGAAGTAACCGACGCGTTCATGCTTGGCGCTGAGCTGCTCGAGACCCCGTCGGATCGCGTTCACGCCAAGCGTGCTGACGGTTCGCTCGACCACCACGATTAAACAATCACATGCAGTGGCGACGGTCTCGTCGGGGCCCTTCGATATGACCTGGAATCGGGCCGGTGTCGGAGCCGAAGCACGCGCCGCGAGGCTGTCTCGGCGCCCAGGGTCCCCATGGGATTCGTCCACCTTCACCTTGATCTCGATCTTTGCTTGCCCGCGCTGCCGCATCCTTCGGATTCCTCCCGGTCTAGTATAGCTGTTTGGCGCACCGCGGGTCTGGCCCCCGCTGGCCCATTTCGAACCGAACCTCCCGGGAAAGCGAGCAGAGGTGGGCAAAGCTGCGAGCTCTCTCGAGCGGGAAACGGGAAGGCGGCACATCGGGGCGCCCAGCGTTGGTGCGAGTGCTCGAGGGACACCGGGCTCGCTGTGGAGCAGGCCGCCGCGGGCAATTTCCAGCACATGCGTTCGCTAAGCGTAATGCTATCGTTCCCTCCGGAATTCGTGACATGGCAAGCTCAGTGATCCGCCTGCTGCTGCTCGGAGCCGCGCTCAATTGTACACCCGCGCGCGAATCGAAGCTCCCGAGTGACGAAAGCGAGGCATCCGTGGATGCCGGGATTGCAATGAAAGTCTTGACGCTCACGCCGGAGCGTTCGGCTTCCTCGCGCAAGCTGCGGGTGCGGTTGACGGGCGTCGTCGCGCCCAACGGCAGTCAGTGGGTCGACAACCCGGCGGGCGCGGACGCAGGACTCGAGATCTGCCCCGGCGCGGCCTTTCGACCCTGCTCGGGCGTGGACATCCTCGGTTCCATCCCGCCGGAGCTGGTGTCCACGCGAACACAGACGGTCGTTGCACAGCTCGAGGGCTCCTACGATGGCGCCGCGATCGAGCTCGACACGCCTGCCCGGCTTGCGCCGGTACGGGCCCAGCCCGACTATCGCAATCCCTGTGCAGAACATCAGAGCGTGGTTTCTTTCAAGGGGGACGGCAATCCGCGCCCGACGCTTCATGAGATCGCGACGCGGATCGAACACGAAGAGGCAGCGCGTTTCGCCGGCGCCTGGTGGGATCGACACCGCCAGACCTTCACGGTGCGGATGACCGGCGACGTGAGTCATCTCGCGTCGAGATATACGCCGCCTTCGAGGCGAGATCGGCTCTGCCTCGTGGGGGGTGCCAAACACTCGATGCAGAGCCTGCTGCAGGCGTTCGACAACGTCGTCGTAGCACTCGATGCGTCACGTGCCTGGCTGATCGAAGGCGGGCCCAATGTCTGGGCCAATCGCATCGAGGTCCGAGTCGAGCATGCCGACGCGGCGCTAGCCCGGCACGTCTCGGCCACCGCGCGCGTGGACGTGGGCCTGGAAAGCTTTATCGAGGTATTGGAGGGGTCGATCGCGGACTTGCCTGAACCCGAAAAAATAGGAGACATTCCTTTAATCACGAGCGCGCGCCGCTGGAGCTACGGCGGCATGCACGCTCTCGGACACTTCGCCATCCGGCTGGACGAAGCAGCGCGCTGCGTCTACCTACGAGACGCGCGTGGACAACGCGTTCTGCCGATCTGGCCTCACGGATACTCCGCTCATTCGAACCCGCTGCGCGTGCTCGATTTCGATGCCCGCATCGTATCGAAAGGCGGCGAGATCCAAACTTTTGGGGGGGGACACTTTCGGCTCGAGGATATGCTCGGGCGACCTGAAAATACGTGCGGCGCGATCTCTGTTTGGAGTGGTACGCCGCACTGAACTCTCGCCCTCCGCTCCGTAGACGCACTTGGCAAGCGCGGGTCCCCCATGCGAAACGATTTCGTCATTACCTCGGTATGCGCACGATGCGGGTAACCGTATTGGTTGGCGCGATCAAGAACTGATCCGTGAGCAGCACGGCCGCGTACATGTACTCGCCATTGCCGACCATGTCCTCGACGTTCATGTGCTCGGGATCGAAGCTCGCGAGGTTGACCGCCTCGGCTCCACCTCGCACCTGGGCGATGCAACTTTCGGATGAGAGCCGGGTCAAAAACACGCTCTGCCCATCACTGCCTGTCCCATCCAGGCTCGTCCCCAGAAATTCGTCTGTCGGTTGTTCGGGGCGGCCGCGGCGATTGCCCGTGATGTTGCTACCGATGAGGTACCCATCGGTCCAGTCGATATTGTACCAGCCGACGACATCGAGCGGCATTTTCTCGGGCGCCCCGCCGTTGACGGAAATGCGATACAGCTCCTCTTCGTCCGTCGCGTCGCTCAGCCAGTATACGTAGCCGCCGCCCACCGTGAGCGCGCCGACGCAGGCCACGCTGGGCTCGAGGACCGTTACCGCGCCGTTGGCGCTTAGCTTGCGAATACCGTACTGCGCTGCATCCTCCGGGTCGCACAAGAACTCTTTGAACGCCGCATAGACGAACTGGCCGTCCGTGGCGAGCTTCGCACCGAGCTCACCGAGGTCGACCATTTCCCCGCCCCCCTCGCCGATCTGAAACAGCCGATTGCGAGAGTCGCTGAAGAACAACTGGTCGGCGAGCTTGACGAAGTCCTCGCTGTTCGGGACGTCTGCCACCAGCACCTCCGGGGTGCCTCCGGGCTCGATCGGCATCTTCACCAGCTGATTGGCGAGCAAGTACAGAGCGTCGTCGCCGAGCGCGAGCTCGCTGCCCTGCACACCGAGCTCGTAGAGCGTCTCGCCCGGGCCGAGCACGCTACCATCCGCGGCGCTGCACGTGGTGGGAAAGCTGGCTTCCCCGCACGCAGGGAGCAGACCGATGCAGCTGCTGTCCGTGCACTCACCGCACGCCGCCGCCATATCGACGATGTTGGCCGCGCTGACCTTGCCGTCGCTCGTGATCGCGTACTCGTAACACTGGATGGAGTGGCAGATTGAACCGAGGTTTGAGCAAAAATCAGCCGGGAATTGAAGCTGAAAGCTCAACGTGCCCGCTGTTTGTCCTAGCATATTTGGCATTGGCACGGTCAGCATCTGGCTGTCGTTCGAGAAACGGATGCCGACGGCCACGACGTTGGCGTTCGGCGCGTTGAACTCCAGGCTGGCAGTGATGACCGAGCCCCCCTCGATGCTCACGACGCTGCCAGAGCTAGCCCCCGACACACTCAGGGATGGGTCGACCTCGGGTAAATCGATCAACTCGCCCGCACCGGAGACGAGGACCGTGCCCGCCAAACCGTCGATGTACGCCTGCGGCGTTTCTGTGCTGGGGAGCTTTTCCCCGTTGCTCGAGCAGGCGCCCAGAGCCAGGCTCAGCCCGAGGAGGCGCGACGCGATGACCGCATGCCGCTGCGTAGTGGAGAACGGCAAGGTCGTTTTGAATGAGGTCGGAATCTGCATAAAGTTACAGCTTACCTAATGATTTATTGCGCTGGCAAATTCAAGCACTCTACCGAAAGTGCCGACGCGCCTTCGCGTACGCGCGAGCCCGCTGGTAGCTCCCCACGGTTCGGCCGCAAAGTGCTTCTGCCCCTGCGATTTTGAACCCAGTGGCATCCGTCACGATAACGTCGGCAGCTTCGCCGCCGTACATTGCAGGCCCGGCCCAACTATGAGTCGGGCTAGGCGCAAGCGTTCTTGCTCTCTCGTCCCGACTACCTACGGCGCCGGCACGGCGGGCGGCGGTGGCTCGGCTCGAGCGGCGACGCATTCGCAGTTCTTGCCGTCGGGACCGACGACGAGGCTCGCGCATGTCGCTGGGCTGTACCACTCCGCGCCTTGCTTGCTGAAGCGCGCGAGGGTTTGCCCAAAGCTCACGTAGTAGATCTCTTCCGAGGTGCCCGGGCCGAGAGTGGGGATCACCTGCCAGGGCAGGAGGTAGTCGGGATAGGTTGCGACTTCGCGCTGGGTGACTTCGGGAATGCCTTGCCTGAATTTTTCGTCGATGCGCTCGAGCGCGCCGCCGCCGGCCGCTACGACGACGGAGTCACCTCCAGCGCCGACACTGACGTCGCCGGGGCAACCTTTCACGACCGCGAGCGGACGCAGGAGCCACCCTTCCTCCACACCGGGAAATATCTCCAGCACGGAGGTGAGGTGCCCTGGTCCACCATGGCAGAGCCCTGCGACACCCACGACTCCGAACTTCGTCATGCCGATCCAGCCGATGTAGTGGAACAGGTTCGCGTCGAGTCGCTCGACTTTCTGAGTACTGGCTTCGACCCAGTATAAACCGCCGCCCATTTCGCCCTCTTGCAGCGCGACGAGCCACCCGCCCTCGACCTGAATTACCCGGCGCTCCGTACCCGACGCGAGCGGACCGGCGAGCGCGGCTGGATCAGTCAAGGGAAAGGGATCGACAACGGTGGGCCGCTGATAAATCCGGAGGGGCTCCGGCGCGTTGCCCTTCGGCTGCCAGAGAAAGATGGGCTGAGCCCGAGGCCGCATGCAGTCCACGTACGGCGGTGGAGCCGGCAAGCGCACCATGCCGGGCCAGGCTGAAGGCGCGGTTTCAGCGATGGGGGCGGCCGTTGGCGGAGAAGGTTGGAGCCCTGCCGCGCGCGGCGCGCAGGCGCTGGCAAGCGCCGCGAGAGGGATGAAGGCACGGCATGCTCTGGCGACGCGCATGGCGCGGAGTCTACCAGTTTGTGCGTTCAAAGGTGTGCCGTGCGAGGACCGATTACCCAGCGCGCGCGACGCCGTCCATCGCTAGGGTCGTCGCGGCGCCGGGCTAGTTCGTCAGTTGGGTCGGTTCCGCAGCAGCGGATTGAAGCAAGGCGCGTCGCTGCCGTCGGCCGCGGGCGCCGCGCAATCCATGCGGGTGCCGTTGCCGATGGTGAACGTGACGTTAACGATGCCGCCGTCGGCCTGATCCAGCGAGGTGATCGCCGACGCGAAGGCGGTCATCCGGTTGTTGAAGGCGGCCGCGCCGGTGCCCTGGTGGCTGGCCAGGTTGACGACGTTCTCGATCTGGGTGCGGGCGTTCCGCACCAGAGTCGCCTGGTTCGGGTTGAGGGCCACGGCGCCGAGGACGCGGATGGCGTCATCCAGCTCGAACAAAGTCATCTGCGCCATGCGACGCTGCATCGCGGGTACGCGCGCGACGTTGCCGATGACGGCCCCAGGTTGCGCGCGCCCACGATGCGGTTGCTGGCCATCTGGATGTTGAAGATCGCGTTCAAGCCCCGCAGGAAGCGCACCTGGGCATCGCGCGCCAGTTCGGAGACGGGCAGCTGGCGCTCGACGCGAGCTATCGCGCCGAGCTGACCGACCTGGAGCTGGGCATCGATCAGCGCGCAGTGTTCAACGCAAGACTGGGTGCGCAGCTGCCGGTGAGCGACACGCTCACGCTCGGAGCGGGCGTGTTCAGTGACCGCAGCGCCGAGCGTCTCGGCGAAGAGTCGGACGGGCGTGACCTCGACTACTACGGCGTCTCGATCGCGGCGCAGCTGGACACCGTGTACGGCGTGGTCAGCCGCCAGGGCGAGCAGCTGGAAGCGCCGCGATCGCTGGTGTTTCGCACGACCATGGCGCTCAGCTACCTGCAAGGCATCGGCAAGCTGGAGCGCGCGCAACTCCGTTACGTCGAGCTCGTTCCTGAGCTCAGCGTGGAACAGAAGCAGGTGCTGGCGCACCAGATCGTGCTGCACGTGGGCGCGACGCTGCTCGATTGAGTTGAACCGGACGCCAAACCATCGCGCGGATTTTGCGGCAGCAACAGGGCGCGTTGCGGTTGCGGCTCGGTCGAGTGCTGGAGCTGTTGAGTCGCGGCTGCTGCCAACTCGGGTTTTCGTCGCTCGGGGCCTAGGTGCGCGAGCGTTATGAGCTCGGGAGCCGTATCGTGGAGCAAGAGGGAGATTTGGGGTGGGGCGGCCACGCCCGGCACCGAATCGGCGTGGCTCGAAGCTGCCAATGGCTGCACGGTGCGCGAGCTCCGAGCGCTGGTGAAGGCGCTGAAGCCCGGCGAAACGGGGGCAAGAACAACGCTGTTACGCACAGGACGGAAAGATTGAGGGGATCATAGAGGTGGGCCTTCGCAGAGACGGCCGCCGTTCCTTAGGTCTTGCCACCGCCGCGCTGTTCGACGAGGTATCGCTCCCACCATCCCGCAGCGGGCTCAATCTGTTCGACAACGTCGATCCAGACCCCTGCCGGATCGAACAAGCCGAAGCGACGTTGCCCGAAAGGCTCATCCCGTAACGAGAGCTCGAGTGGGGCCCCATCCTGAACGAAGCGAGCGTATTCACTCTGGGCGTCCGCCACCTGAAACTCGAGGCACATGCCTTTCCCGCTGAAAGGCTCGGGCCCTGGCGGCGCCGATGGGTGTTCAGGGTCCATGAAAGCAACGGCGGCAGCCCCCCTATCGTGCCCGAGCAGCACGAACCAACTCGCCTCGAACAAAACCTGCAGGCCGAACCAGCGCTGATAAAAATCTCGGCATCGTGTGAGGTTCGGCGTCACGATGATCGGGTAGAAGCTCTGAAGGCGCATCGAGGGGTTCCTTAGCGCGTGCATCCAAGAAAACCACCTTACCCGGAAAGAATCCTTCGAGCTCGCCGCGAAGGAAGGTGGCTAGGGGGTCATCAGCGCCAAATAGCTGGGCGGCGATGGCGCTCATGGCCGCAACGTACGCCTCAATTGCGCCGTTCGTGCCCCAGAACACCTGGCCATCGACGTCGAAGCCGGCGCTCACGCAGCCACCGCTGGCTGACCGGGGCGAACGCTATCGCTTCCGAAGATGCCGGCGACGAACCATAAACGTGGACAACTTGCGCGGCGCGGAGGCGCCACTCGGCGACCTTGCAACGGCTGGATGGGCAGGCGGCGGCGCTGAGCAAGGCCGCCGGCCTGGTGAAGGAGCAAACGGGCTTCGCGCGGACGGGGTCGCTCGGCACGGCGCAAAAGGAAGGGACGCGCAAGCTCGGGCTCGCGGCGACGGCGGACGTGGAGGCGCGGCTGAAAGGAGTGGAGCAGAAGCTGGCGGAGCCGCCGCCCGCGCCTCCGGCGCCGGATCTGCTGGGGATGACGCCGGAGCAGGCGCTCGCTGCCTTGAAGCAGAGCGTGCCCCGCTATGCGATCCAGGCGAACTACACGAGCCCGCTGCACGAGCTCCGGCGCACGCGGGAGCCGATAACGAAGAACACCAAGGACCGCTACTTGCCCCAGATCGTCGGCGACGGGACGAGCGGAGACACCTCGCATTTGGCTCGCGTAGGGTTCGGACTGCCGCCTCGAGAGAACGTGGTGATTCAGGTCGAATGGAGCAGCGCCGGGCCGCAGGGCAATCAAGCCTTGCAGAGCCACCTGTCGGCGCAGATCACCAAGCGCGGCAAGCCGAGCGGTGAGACGGCTTCTCCGCTCTCGGCCACGCGGGAGGCCGCGACCCGCTTGAAATGGGTGTACGGGCCCGCGAAGCAGGACTGCGTTCAGCTGCGAGGCGCGGGCTTGTTCGAGTGGCCCAATGATGCGACGAAGCTGTCGATCCCGAAGCAGGATTGCGCGCCGGCACTCGTTCACAATGTCTACCACTGGCAGGGCAAGCTGCGCCGCCAAGTGCGAGCTGCAGTTTCTGAGCATGACCAAGCTTTGATGGCGAAACTCTAGGAGCTGGCACACGTGCCACGACGGCACATCCGAGCGCTGCGTGGGCGGCAGCTGGGTGCGGCAAGCGCGCTGCACCCGCAGAGCAGCATCAACATCACGAGCGGCGCCAGGAACATCTGGGTCGACCATTGTGAATTCTGGGACGGCCAGGACGGCAACGCCGACGTCATCCGAGGCGCGGACAAAGTGACCTTCACCTTTAACATCTTTGGTTACAGGACGAACGGCCTCCACAACCTCTCCAATCTCGTCGCCTCCTCTGACAACGAACCCGAAAGTGCAGGCAAGCTGGACATCACGCTAATGTTCAATCACTTCCGCGGCGCGGAGCAGCGCACGCCGCGCTGCCGCTACGGCGACATTCACGTCGTCAACAACCTGTTCACGTCCGGATGGCCTCAACTCATCGATGGGCACGTCCCCCGGAGTGCAGTGCCGCATCCCGCCTGAAAACAACCACTTCGTCGGCATCAGCGGGCCGATTCATCAGAGGGCAGGGGGGATTAACGAATTGCGCGGTCAAAACCTCTTCGAGGGCACCAGCGGCAACACGGCGGGTTACGGTGGCGACGCCTTCGATCCGCCCTACGAATACGGCGATGTCCTGGTACCCGCCAGCCAGGTACGAGGGTGCTCGAGGGCAGGGTCGGAGCGACCCTCGAGAGCCCGTCGCAGTGCGATTGAGAGCCGCGCGGTCGTGATTCGAGGCGCTGGCCAGGGCGCGTTCGGAGCTGTTGCAACGGATGTTGCACGACAGGGGCAGCCCGGTGTTTCGGCGTAGTGCTTCAGCTCGGGGGGCCGCAGCTGCCAGCCGCGCCGGGGCCGGGGTTGGCGGGGAAAACGCAAGTCAGGCCCGCCTGGCAATCCGCGGAGGCCGCGCACGGCTGACCTGCGGCGGCGAGCTCACGGCAGACGCCCAGCGCGTCGCCTTGCGCAGCCGGGCCGGCGTAGTTGCAAATCAAACCCGCGCCGCAATGTAAGTCGTTTTCGCAAAGGCCACCTGCGTTGCCCAGCAGCCGGCACTCGGAGCCGATGCAGAGCGCTCCCGCTTCGCAATCTCCATCCCGGAGACAGCTTTCACCCAGCGCGCTCGGCACGCCGCAGCTTGGCAGCACGTTGGCGAGCAGGCTGGCGTTGTTGCACACCAAGCCCTCCTGGCATTCGGGGTCCGCCTGGCAGGTCCTGCCGGCGGCGGCGAGCCCGGGCTCATCACAAAGCTGATCGTCGTAACAGACCATCCCCGCTGCACAGTCCACGTAGGCATTGCACGCTTCACCCTGCGCGCTGAAAGGCCCGCAGCCGTGGCCGTTGGCATAGCTGCGGCAGGCGAGCTCGCCGCAATCCTCGCTGGATTGACAGGGCGCGCCCACCTCAGCCAGTGCCACGCACACGTATTCGATGGAACAAGCCAGGCCTTCCGCGCATTGATCGGCGTACGGCACGCAGCCTTCGGCGCTCGCGCCGAGCCCGCCGCACACGCCGTCGCGAGCGTAATCGCTGCAGTTTTCATTCACGCAATCGGCGCCGTCGAAGCGACAGCTGCCGGTGCGACAATCTGTGTTCTCGGCGCAGGCACCGCCGGGCTCGGCCAGCGGCTCGCAGCGAGTACCCACGAGGTGCTGGTCCGCCCCGCAATACATGGGCGGATCTTCCAGACCGTCGTCGAAGCTCTGGCCTCCGGCGGGCAGCGGGTCAGCGTCGCAGTCCTGCTCGCAGGCGGGGGGCTCGGGTACGGCTGGCTCCGGATTCTGAACCTCGCCCGAACAGGCAAGCCCCGAGCTGACGAGCAGGGCGCAGCCGAGCGGCCACCGCGCGCGCGCCGAGTGATTTTCGCGAACCGTCATCGTGCTCCGATTGTGCGCGAGTCGAGCTCTCGGTGCTAGTGCCCTGGTGCACATTTATTAGCGACAATTGGCCCATTCATGTGCACCATAGCAGTAATAGGGTGCGTATGGATTTCGAAAGGCTGGCTTCCGAGCTCGTGCGCTGCGTGCGCGGGCGCCGTTCGCAGGTGTCGGTGAGCCAGCGCCTGGGCTACACCACCAACGTCGTCTACACCTGGGAGTCGGGTCGCAGTTTTCCGAGCGCGCTCAGCTTTCTCGAGCTCGCGCAGGCTTGCCGCGTGCCGGTGCGCAAGGTCCTGTCTCAGTTCTACGTGAAGCCGCCACTCTGGCTGAGTCAGCAGAAGGCCATTCCTTCGCGCGCTGTCGTGGCTGCGTTCTTGCGGGATCAGCGCGGCAGCACGCCAATCGGTGAGCTGGCGCAGGCCGCCGAGGTCAGCCGTTTTGCGCTGGCGCGCTGGCTCAAGGGATCGGTACAGCCGAGCTTGCCGGATTTTCTGCGCGTGGTGCACGTGGCGACCCAGCGGCTGCTCGGCTGGGTGAAGTTGTTCGCCGATCCCGAGCAGCTGCCGAGCCTGGCCGCCGAGTGGCGCCGTCAAAACGCCGCGCGGTGCGCCGCCTATGAGCAGCCCTGGTCGCAGGCGGTGTTGCGCGCGCTGGAGCTGGCCGCGTATCGCGCGTTGGAGCGGCATCAGCCGGGCTGGATCGCGGCTCGGCTGGGCATCTCCGAGGCGCGCGAGCGCGAAGCGCTGGCGCTGCTCGCCCAGAGCGGCCAGATCGTGTCGACGGGGGGGCTGTATACGGTGAACCAGACGGCTCCGCTCAACCTGCGCGACGACCCCGGCGCTGCGCGAGCGCAGCGCGCCTTCTGGGTGCAGGTGGCCGCCGAGCGCGCGAGCGTTGCGCAAGGCATGTTCGCATATAACGTGTGCGGCGTGTCCGCGGCGGATCTCGGGCGCCTCAAGCAGCTGCAACGCGACTATCTGCAACGGGCGCGCGCGATCATCGCCGCATCCGAGCCGGTCGAGCACGTGGCGCTGCTCGGGGTGCAATTGTTTGCTCTGGATGAGCCGCTTTCCGAAGGCGTTTGAGCTGACTCGAGGCATGCTCGCTGGCGTACGATGCCAAGCCCTGCCGCCGAATCCTCGAGCAGCCAGCGCTCCGCCCGCCAGTGCTGGTGGAGCTTGATCTGGGCACGAAGTCGTTGCTAGTCATTCCGGCGTTGGCTCCGCGACCTGGTCACCGGCCCGAGATCGAGCGGGCATTGCGCTTCATCGGCGAGCACCTCGAAGAACCGCTCACGGTGGCGGACGTGGCTCACTTCATGGAGCGCCAGATGGCGCGCTCGGTCAGGCGCCTGCTCGTGAGCTCCAGCGTGGGAGGCCGGGCTCTCGACATCGGGGAGGTGCCCACCCGGTGAGGGTCGCCGAGAGGGTCGAGAAGCCGATGCCGCCCGAGCCGCCGAGTTCAGTCACAACCGATGCGCTGCGGGCCGGCGACGACGTCATCGATCAAGACGCCGGCGCTGCCTCCTTGAAGGCCCATGCTGCCGATGAACA
>JAYWEH010000346.1:0-23140 GCA_043780025.1 Deltaproteobacteria bacterium | reverse complement strand
GTGGCGCTCAATAAGAAGACGACGACCGCCGAGGTCGAGGCGCGCGACGCGAGTGGCCGCTGGCAAGTGCTGCGTGACGTGACGCTCGCGTTCCAGGGGCCTGCGCTGATTGATGTGGTCGTGGTCGCTGACAACAGCGGCAGCCAGCGCGAATTTCTGGAGCTGATGGAAGACAGCATCGAGCACCACGCCCAGCGCATCATCAACGATGCGCACCGCGACCGCGTGGGCCTCGTGCGGGTGAGCACGAAGGCGAAGGTGCTCTCCGAGTTAACCACTAGCACCGAAAATTTTTCCACGGCCCTCGGCGAGATGTTCATCAGCAACGGCTGGACGGCTCTGTGGGATGGTGTCCGCACTGCCAACGAAGTGTTGGCTCGTGGTGCCCTGTCATTGGCGGGCCGACATGAGCAGAAGGAGCAGGTCTCGTCCGAGTTCTGCCTCGATCGGGCTCATCGCGCTGTGGTCGTCTTCACGGACGGTGCAGACAATAACTCCGCTGACGAGCACGAAACGCGATATCGGGGCGACGGCATCGATACAACGCTCGAGGATCTGCTCGACGCGAATATCTCCGGCACCCAGGTACCGGTGCACGCCATTGGCGTCGGCGACGAAGTGGATCGGGCCTCGCTCGAACAACTGGCGCTCGAGACGGGTGGCACCTATCGGCCGATCGAGCATTTCGAGAGCCTGCACGGCGTGCTCGAGTCCACGGCTGCCACGCTCCGTTACGAGGTGCCGGTCTGCTTCACGCTGCCGGGCTGCAACTTCGATCGGGTTCGCGCTAACGTTGAAGTCCAAACCGACAGTGGGCTTCAGGCATTCGAAGTCGAGCTCTCGCTGCCGTCCGAATACTGTTCCTCCGAGGTCGAATGAACGACAGCTGGCGAGGCTTCCTCGTCCGCCACGGCCTCCTCGTCGGCTAGGCTCTCAATCGCTCGAGCTTCGCTCGATTCGCCCTCGCTCTCGGTGCGGGCGTCGCCCTCAGCGTCGGCGTCGCTCTCGGCCACGTCTCTTGGCAGCTCGGGACCTTCGGACGACATGGACGCCTCCAGGATGTCCGCGAGGTCCAGTGTCTCAGCCTCAGCATCGCCATCGGCGGCGCGCACGGCGTCGTCGGGCTGGGTTTCATCGGCGGGGGGCGGCTCGGAGGCAGGCGGGACGGAGTCGCTCGGCGCCGCTTCGCCGGTGGCATCCGAGAACTTGCGACGCGATTCCTCGCTCAGCTCCGTGTATTCGCGCAGGGTGGGCAGATCCTTGAGCGAAGTGAGGCTCAAGAGTTCCAGAAACTCGGTCGTCGTTCCATAGAGCATTGGGCGCCCGGGCTCGTCCTTCTTTCCGAGGATCTTGAGCAGATTCCGCTCGAGCAAGCCCTTGATCACTTGCCCCGTATCGACGCCACGGATGTCATCGACCTCGGGTTTGGTGACCGGTTGCCGATAGGCAATGATGGCAAGCGTCTCGAGTTGCGCGCGCGATAGCCGGATCGGGCGCAAAGCCAGCAGCTTCTGAATGTGCGGAGCGTACCGCGGCGAGGAGCGCATGATGAACCCGCCGGCCACCTCCTCGATGCACACCCCGGTCTTGGCGCGGCTCTGAATCACCCGATCCAATAGCTCTTTGGCGCGCGGCCGATCGATGCCGGCCGCGCGTGCCAGCTCCTTCAATGCCAGCGGGCGTTGGCTGGTAAAGAGCAGGGCTTCGAGCAGCCCGCTCAGAAAACTCTCCGTGTCGTCGGCTTCCCCGAGCTCCAGATTGTCCGGCACGAGCTGCGGTAGCTCGTGGTCCTCGATCGCCTCCTCCACGCCCTCCATGACGTTGAAGCCGTCGGCGGTTTCGACCGGCGCGTTGTCCGCTGCGCTCGATTCGGCGGTTTGAATCGGATCGGGTTCGGGATCCGGGCTAGTCACAGCTTCGCCGCTCGGGGGGACGTCTTCGCCCCGCGGCGGAGCGTCCTCGGTGCCAGCGGTTTCCGATAGCTCTTCGGGCGCGCGCATCACGCTCTTGATTTCGCTGTTGATCGGCGGTCTGCGGCCCTTGCGTTTACTCATAGTCGTGATCACTTTCGCCCGCGTCCGAAGGCTCCTCGGCAGGCGCGTCGGCGCCGGTGGCGTCGAGATAGGGTTCCGCGAGCTGAGGTTCGGCGTCTTCCGATGGGACGCACAGCTCGATATGGATGGCGCCGAGCGGATCGTCTTGGGTGATGCGTGTCAGCCGCAACCGCGTCATCTCCAGGATCGCGAGGAATGTCATGATCAGCTCGGCGCGGTTGCTCCTGTCGCCGAAGATTTCATGAAAGACCAACCGCTTCTTCTGCTGCAACAGATCGCTGAGCTCGTTGATCTTGTCGGTGATCGAGAAGCGGTCGAAATCGATCTGGTGATCCTGCGTGCGGTGCGTGCGCTCCAGCACGGACTGAAACGCATCGAGCAACCGGAACATGCTCACCGACTCGAGCGGGGGCTGGCCGGCCGCCGCTGCATCGGTCGAGCCGCGACCGAACACGTCGCGACCGAGCAATGGCCGCGAGGCGAGCTGTTCCGCGGCCAACTTGTACTTCTGGTATTCGAGGAGGCGCCGCACGAGCTCTGCCCGGGGATCCATCTCGGCGTCGTCCAGGCTTTCCTCTGGATCCTCCGCAGGTGGATTCGGCAAGAGCAGGCGGCTCTTCATGTGCACGAGCGTCGCGGCCATCACCAGGTACTCGCTGGCCACGTCGATATTGAGCTCGTCGAGCAGGCGAATGTACGCGGTGAACTTCTCGGTGATGAACGCGATCGGGATGTCGAGCAGGTCGAGCTCGTGCTTTTGGACGAGGTGCAGGAGCAGATCGAGCGGCCCCTCGAACATGGGCAAGCTGACGCGGTAGCCCTCGTCCGTCTTGCTCTGAGGCTTGGCCTTCTGCGCTGCCCCGTCTTGCCGTTGAGGCTCGATTTCCGCGGCGGCGGGCGGTGCCGCTTTGGCGTCGTCCGATTCCATGTCTAGTTCCACGGTCACGCCAACGGGTGCGGCTCGCGTTGCAAGGTCCGGCTCATACCAACAATCGCCTGGTTTGTGAGCGTTGTTTTTCCGTTCGGGCGGGGCTCGCGGGCAACCCTGACGCGAAGCGCCGAGCGGCCTGGAAATGCGGTCGTTTCCAGGGCACAGTGACGCGTGCGCAGGCAAATGGACGTAGCTCACTACCTCGGGAGAACCTGTGGCGCCGGGCGACTGGCCTCGTTGGTTGTGCTCGCCGGCCCGCTTAGCGCGCCCTCGCTGGCACGTGCGGAAGCACCGGTGGAAAGCGGAAAAACGTCGCTGGACGCTGGCGACCCGGAGCCCCGGCAGGCCCGCGTTCGAGCGAGTCTGCCGAGCCGCGATCGCGATTTTGAACACCCGTACGGCGCAGTGGAATTTGGCGTCGGCGTGTTAGCGCTGCCCGACGCCGAGGTCTGCGGTGGCGGGCAAGCCGGCTGTGAGCGCGGCGACGTGAGCCTCGAAGTGGACGCCTGGCCGTTGTTTCGGCCGAGCCCTCTGTTTGCGGTAGGAGCTGGGATTACCTTGGCGCTGACGCCCACCCAGGACGTACCCAGCACGAGCACACGCTTTCCCCGCGAGCATTCGCGCCGCTACTTCTTGGTGGAAGGCATCGGGCGCTACTATTTCGTCTACGGGCGGGCAGCCGAGTTGTGGGCGGGGCTTTCGACGGGGCTCGTGGTCGTGAGCGACAATTTCGAGAGCCGAGACGCACCCTCCGATCTCGTGATTGGAGGCAACAGCGCCAATATTGCTACCGAAGGGCTGAGCCTCGGCCTGGCCACGGGTGTGACGCTCGGCATCAGCGATGCGCTGCAGCTCGGCGGCACGCTTCGAGTTGCCAACTGGTTCTTACCGTCAACACCCGAGGTGCTGGCGTTTGGGGAAGAGGCTTCGCTGTCGGGTCGCGTGACGATGCTGAACCTCGCCCTCACGCTCGCCTATCACGGGCGCTAGATGACGCGTCAGGCGGGCAGGGCCGAGTGCATCCAGGCCACCAGCGCCGCGGTCAGTCGATCCAAGATCAATGCCAAGACGATGAGCACCGAAGCCTGACGCAGCGGTTCGCCGAGTGAGATCGCTGTGGCAGAGCTCGTGGCCCGCGCCAGCAACGCTCTAAATACCGCCACGAATAGCTGAAGGACCACGATCGGAGCGACCACCGCCACGGCGACTTGGATGCCATGGGCCAGTCCGAACGCGAGACCACGGAGCGCGTGTTCGGAGGGCCCGCTGCCGTTCGTTAGCGCATCCGCCAATCTCACCGGTCCGCCGAGCTCGAGGAATGCCGCGCAAGCGCCGAGCCCGAACAGAACCGATAGCGGGGTTGCGGCAGTGTCGAATCCCGTCAAATCGGACTTGAACCGAGTGGTCTGAGCGAGCTCATCGAGCAAGCCACCCGCCATGCTGGCAACCCAGATCGTGAGCGCGGCGGTGACTGCGACGGGCGTCCCAATCCACAACTGAGTGACCAGCGCCGGCAAAAGTGCCCCAGCGGAAGCGGGTAGAGGCGGCAGCGCTGGGGCCACTGACGCGGCCAGCGTCAGCGCGAATAACGCCCGGGCAGCGTAGGGCAGGGCGCTGAGTCCAAAGGCAGGCACCAGGATTGCGCTCGGCAGGAGCCGCGCCCAACCGAGCAACCACGCGCGCACGTCGATGCCGGTCGCCGAAAGTTCGGCGAGCACCGCGTCGACCCACGCCTCGGACGGCGGCATCGCGGCCTAATAGCGCGTGTCGCGCGAGCCGGAAAGGCGCAAAGGGGGCAAAGGCGAAATTCCCGTCGCGTGATTCGAACCGGCGTACTAGTGGGGGGGCGATGAGCCTGGATCCGAACTGCGTGGGTGCCACGAGCGCCGAATATCGCCTGAATTACGACTGGAAGACTTTGGTCTTGTACGCCCTCGGGATCGGCGCCAAACGCTCCGAGCTCGATTACTTGTACGAAGCGCGAGGCCCCAAGGCGTTTCCGACCTTCGGCGTGATTCCCTCCTATCCTGTGCTCGACGAGCTGCTTTCTCGTTCCGGAGGCCGCCTCGATCGCGTGGTGCACAACGCGCAGTCGCTACGCATCTTTGGCGAGCTGCCGCCCCAGGGCGAGCTGTTGACGCGCGGCGAGATCACCGGGCTCTACGATCTCAAGCGCATGGCGCAGCTCACCTTTCGCACGCGGTCGTCAATCGAGGGTCGGCTGATCTTCGAGACGGACTGGAGCTTGGTGCTCCTCGGGGACGGTGGCTTCGATGGGCCGCGGCCTCCCAAGACGACCTTCCCAAAGATCGAAACGGATGCGGCGCCCGTGTTCAGCTTCGAAGAGCCCATCAGTCCTGAACAAGCGCTGCTCTACCGGCTCTCCGGCGACCTGAATCCGCTTCACGTCGATCCGGTGGTGGCCCGCTCGCTGGGTTTCGAACGAGGCCCGATCCTGCATGGCCTGGCCACTTTCGGCTATGCTGCCCGGGCGCTGGTGCAATCGGCGCTCGCCGGAGATGCGAGCCGGTTGAAGGCGTTTCACGCCCAGTTTCGCAAGCCGGTCTGGCCGGGAGACGCCTTGAAGACGTTGGGCTTCGAGGTCGATGGGCAATACGCGCTGCGCGCCTATAGCGGCCCGAGCGACGAGCTCGTGGCGCTGTTTGCGGCGGAGGTGGCAAAGCCCGACTGAGGTTCTTCGCCGAGGCCCGTTCAAGGCGCGCCAGCGTCGCCGGGCGTTGCGGGCTCAGGCATCGAGCCGCGAGCAATGCCCGCGCTCGGTTCCTCGGGCGCCGCCGCTGGGCGGTCGGTGGCAGGTGCCTTCTCCGCTTCGGCAGGCGCGGGCGGCGGCACGGCTTCGGGCGCGTCGAGTGCGTCAGCCAGGCTGGCGCCTGACGGCTCTTCCGGGACCAGTTGCAACGCCGCGGCTCGCGCGGCAGGTAACTCGGAATCGCCCAACGCGCTGAGCGCCTGGCGCGCCTGTTCGGCGTACGTCGCGACTTGCAGGAGCGACTCATAGCCCTGGCGCGCGGCTTCGAGGTCGCCGAGCTGTTGCAGGCATTTCGCTGCCCGCCACGCCGCTTCATACGCCGAGCCCGAACCCGGAAAGCGCAGGCGCACACGCTCAAAGCGGCTCACGGCAGTGGCGCAGCCGGAAACGTTGCGAGTGGCCTGGGCTGCATACAGCGCCGCTTCCGCAGCGCGGGCTCCACCGAGCCGGCTGATGCGTTCGAAGCGGCGTTGCGCGTCGGTGTAGTGCCCCGCCCGATAGGCGAACACGGCTTGATCAAATGGATCGAGTCCGTCCGCGCCGGCGTCGCCGCCCGCCGCGCCGCCAAGCGCCGGCTTTTTTGCCGTGTCGCTGCTGGGGGGCGCCGGGTTCGCTGCGGCTTCGGCCGTGATAAAGGCCCCCATGTTGCGTTCCACCGCGCCGCTCGGGGGGTCACGTTCCGTGTTGCGTGGCGTCAGGTCCGGCGCCGAGCGAGCCGTCAGCGGCAACACCAAGTCCACGTCGGCTTCGGGAGCGCCGCGTTCGGTGACCTGAATCGCGCTGTGCTGACCCGGACGCACGCGTACCAGAATCAAGCTCGATCCGATCATGAGCAGCAAAAGCGCCCCCATGATCAACTGAGGCCGCATCGCGTATCCGGCCAACATGGACACGATGCGGCCGAGGCGGTGATGCACCGGCAGCTCTGCGAGCGTGCGACGCACTCCGTCCATCACCGAAAGCTCGAAATTGGGGGGAGGCTCGTGAACAGGCAGGACGCTGAGCTTGCGAGTGGCTTTGAGGTGCGCGAAGATCTCTCGCGCCCGGGCGGATTGCTCCATGTGGCGCTTGGCAGCGGCAGTCGTTAGCTCGTCCAGCTCCTCGTAGAGCAGATCGAGCACGATGCGGTCGAACTTGTCGCTGTTCATGGGCTTCGGCGACGCACCGTCAACGCAGAGCGCGACGGTATTCTTCGAACTGCTGGAGCGCCGCGCGTAGCCGCTGCAGCGCCTGTTGCATCTGCATCTTTACGGAGCTCTCGGTCCGCTGGGTGATGCTCGCGATCTCGCTGAAGCGCAGGTCAGCCACCTCGCGCAGCAGGAACACGTCTTTTTGCTCGTCCGGCAGGTCGCCCACAGCCCGCTCGATGGACTCTTCCAGTGCGGGTGGCGTCGAGACGCCAGAGCTCGGCGCCTCGTCTTGCCCAGCGCGGGCGGGCATCCGGCTGCGCTCCTTTTGGGCCAAGCTGCAGGCGATGGAAAAAAGCCGCGTGGAAAAAGGCGTCTCGTAGTTGAAGCGTGCGGCTTCTCGCACCACGCCGAGAAACACCTGCTGCGCCATCTCGTCAGCGGCGAGGGCCGAACCCAGCTGGCGCAACATGAAATTGTACACGCGCGATTGATGCCGCCGGATCAGTAGAGCGAAGGCGCCGCGATCGCCGCGCTGATAGCGCAGCATCAACGCCTCATCGCTGACTTCGGCGGGGCTCACCACATTCTCTCCCACGGCCTCTTTGACCGCAAAGCGCTGCTCGCGCGCAGCCAGCGACCCGCGGGAAGCGGACCGCCTGGGGCGCTGGGGTCTCGCGAATGCCAGTGCGGGCTCATTGGAAACTGCTCAGGGCGGATTACCTCGCACCCGACTTCGGAACCCAGCGCTCGACGCCGATGGCACCACGCCGCCTTCGATGATGATGCCGGCCGCGAGGCCCGAACTCGCTGCGCCAGCGACATGCATTCGAGTGAGGCGGCGGGCGGCTTGTTCGACATGGCGATTTCGCGGGGCGTCAATCAACCGCTCGGTGGCGCACATGGCACCGGCTCAAACCGGGCGGTGGCCGAATGTGCCAGGAAACGCTGCCTGACGCGAGCGCAAAGCCAGCTTGCCCCACTCACGCGATGCTCCTGACCTGAATGACTCGAGTGAGCGATGCTCGCCAACGGCTCGAGCGCGACGGGGGAGGACTGCGTCCAGATACTGAAGTTCATGGTGAGAGCTTCGAGGCAGCGTACGCTTGGAAGCACTTCGATGTACGACGCTTTCTCCGGGCGCTCTCAGAAAACCACGTCAGGGTGAGTGCCCATTGCGTCGAAAGCGATGTAAAAGTTGGATATCTTTGCGCGTGAATCCCCTAAGGCCAAGGTCGTGAGGCACGTAATGCTGTGTGGAGGTTGGAGATGAAACTCTCGAAGGGCATCTTAGTGCTCTCGCTTTTGTTTGGAGCGTCCACTGCTGAGACGGCCCGCGCGGCGCCGGCTGCTTCGGCAAGCGTGACAGCGGCGGCCAACCCTTCGACGGCCAGTGCTTCGGCGGAGGTGGCGACCCCTGTTGCACCGGTGAGTGCGGAGAACCCACCACCGGCTACTACTACTACGACGGCTCCGGCGACTACGACGGCTCCGGCGAGCGCGCCCGCAACCGCACCCGCAGAATCCAAGAACCAAGTGGACGGCGCGACTTACGCCGTGCGCTTGCGAGACTTAGAAGCGCGAGTCGATGAGCTCAAGGAGCAGATCCGGCGCAGCCACACGCGCCTCAGTTTGCTCAGTGACACCATCTTGTCGGGCGGTGTCGGCGGTGCGCGCGCGGCGATTCGCTTTCAAAACGACATGAGCGGCGCGTTTCGGCTGACTCGGGCCCTGTTCGTGCTCGACGGCGCGGTGCAATACAACAAGCAGGACGATACGGGCGCACTAGCCGGGCAGAAGGAGATCCCGATCTTCAAGGGCTCGATCACGCCCGGGGATCATACCTTACAGGTACTGCTCAAGCTCCGTGGCCATGGCTATGGCGTATTTTCTTATCTGCGGGGCTATCAGTTCGAGGTCAAGCAAAGCCATTCCTTCAGCGTCACCGAAGGCAAAGAAGTCGAGCTGGACGTGATCGCGTGGGAGAAGGGCGGAGTCACTACACCCCTCGAACAGCGCCCGTCGGTGAGATACCTGGAACGCTTGCGCGACGTCACCGCCGGGCCTGCCGCAGTGGCGCCCGAGAGCGAGCCAGTGCCGCCCCCGGCTGGAGAACAATAGTCAATGCTTCATCGCCGGGGTGTCTGCCGGGCGTACCGCTCCGCGCGAGCGCCCGTGCTCGGGGTCTCGATTTGGCTCGGGCTCGCGTCGCCGGCGCTCGGCCTCGACTCCGACGAGGCGCGAGCTCAGGCCCAACAAGCGATACAAGATGTGCGGGCCGACATGACGGCGCTGGCCAAGCAGCTGCGCGCCGATCAACGAGACGCGCATCCGGCGGAGGAGCTGATCGCGGCGGGGGATCTCTCGCTCAGGACCAAGGACTACGATCTCGCGATCGATACGTTCAACCAGGTGGTCGAGCTATTTCGGCAGGGCAAAGCCGGCGCGAACGCGCATGCCGATGGACTATTTCTGCTTGGAGAATCATATTTCGAGTCGGGGCAGCTGCTTTCTGCGCGGCGTCATTACTCCGACCTCCTCGATCTCGGCAACCAGCCCCCCTACGATTCCTACGCGGGGCGCAGCCTGGCGCGTCTCGTCGACGTGGCGTTGCACACCGCGCGACTGGACACGTTGCCTGCGCTGCGCCAGCAGGCCGCGCGCATTTCCATCAAGGACACGACGGGTTCGTTCGAATACGCCCTAGGCAAGCTAGCCTTCGCGCAGGGCGAATTTGCCCAGGCTCGGTCCGTGCTGGGTGGCGTGCACGCGCAGTCGGCGTACCAGCATCAGGCCGAATACGTGCTCGGAGCGATCCTGGTCAAGCAGTCTCTCGTCGACGCTGGCCAGAGCGCGGAGGCGCAGGCGCGCCTGGTATTGCCCGGCGCGATGGCGCGTTTTGCCGACGCCATCGCGCAGTTTCGTCGGGTCACCGAGCTGCCCAAAGACTCGGCAGTGCACCGTCAGATCATCGACTCGGCCTGGCTCGCGATCGGACGCTTGCACTATGAATCCGAGGCCTATCTCGACGCTGCCGAGGCCTACATCCAGGTGGATCGCACATCGGCGGTGTACTACGAGATGTTGTTTGAGTTGTCCTGGGTCTATGTGCGGGTCGGCGACTACCAGCGCGCTGAACGCGCCCTGGAGCTCTTGAGCGTCGCCGCCCCGGACACGCTGGACGTGGCTGATAGCTCGCTGCTCAGAGCGGATCTGATGTTGCGCTCAGGGCGCTTCGAACGCGCGCTCGAGGCCTATAAAGAGGTGCGAGATCGCTTTGATCCCGCGCGCGAACGCGTCGACAGCTTCCTTGCGGCGACGACCGATCCGGCCGTCTATTACGACCGCCTAGTGGAAGAAGGCATGGCCATCGGGGGTAACACGCGCCTGCCGGACCTGGTGCTCGATTGGGTGCGTGAAGAGGCCCGCGGGGAGCGCGTGTTTGCCGTGATCGATGACGTGACCCATGCTCGCGACGTACTGCGACGGTCTCGCCGACTCGCGAGCAAGCTCAACGCGGTATTGTCAGCCCCCAGCCGCGCGCGGGCCTTCCCCGAGCTGGAAGCCGGGCTCAAGAAGACGGTTGGGCTGATCAACCAGCTCGCCCAAGCGCGCCGTGTCCTCGCGCTCGGCCTCGACGACGCGGACGAAAACCCGGCGCGCGGCGAACTCGCGACGGTGCGAACGGAGCGTCGCGAGCTGATGGCGAGGCTGGCGCTCGCGCCGGTCACTCCGGCGGATTTCCTGCGGCGCGACGAGCAGGGCACGCGCAACTGGAACCACGCCTCCCAGGGCCTGCAACGCCTCACCCTGGAGTCAGACAAGTTGCAGGCGGTGATCAACGGCCTCCAGCGAGTGTTGGGGGACGCTGATAGTTACGGCGTTACGCGAGACCCCGCGACTCGGGCACGCTTCCAAGCGGAGGTCGAGGCCAACGAGCGAGATCTCGCGGTTTACCGTCAGCGCATCGACGCCTACAGAGAAGACGTCGAGACCGGCCGTGTACAGGTGGGCTTTGGCGATCGCAGGTACGTGGAGGACGAACGCGTGCGCACGCGCTTCCGCGAGCTGCTCGATCGTGAGGTGGTGCTGGTGGCCGAAGGCGCTGGAGACGCCCGCGACTACGCGCGGGCCGTCATTCCCGTATTGGCGGAAACCCGCGCGCTCGAGCAACGCCTGCTCGAAGTGGTCGCTCGGCTCGATCAAGAGGTCGCCGAAGGGGCTCTGCGCCTGCGGCTCATCGTCGACGAAGAGAGCGAACGCATGGACGCCTTTACCCAGAAGCTCGACGCGCTCGATCAACATGCACGTCTCCTGGTCGGCGAAGTTGCGATGAAAAATTTCGGAGCCGTGCGCGACCATCTCAAGGGCATCGTGCTACGCGCCGACGTCGGCATCGTGCAGCAGGCCTGGGAATTGCGCGAGGAACAGATGCAGCGGCTGCGAGGTTTGCAGCGCCAGCGCGCGCTCGAAGAGCAGAACCTCGATGACGAGCTGCGTGAAGTGATCGACGACGCGGGAGAAGCATTGTGAGGGCGCGCCGCCGGCTCGTCACGTTGGGCCTGTGCGCGGGCGTCTTGCGCGCTTTGTCGTACGAAAATCCGGCTGCCGCTCAGGCTACAGCTCCCGGCCAAGCTCCAAGTCAGGTGTCGGGTGGTGTGCAGGTCGCGGCTGCCAGCGAGAGCAAGGAGCCCGTGTCCGCGAGCGCTTCGCTAAAGGCGCAGACGCCAGCTTCACCCACCCTCGCAGGAACCGCTCCGCCACCGGCTGCGGCGAGCGCGTCGCCCGAGCCTTCGGCGGTCGGCCCCGTGACCCGCCGAGCCAAACGGCTCGAGCCGTTGCCGCCCCCGAGTGAGGCCGCAGTCCAAGCACTCGAGCGCTTTCAGCGCGAGGCGACGGAGTATGAAGAGGCGGCGCGCGACTATCGGGCGACGCTCACCTTGGTAGTGAGGCATCACTACGAGGAGCAGCGGCGCCGCATCCTCGAGTCGCTCGATCAGGAGATCGGTCAGGAGCAGGCAGAGCTCCGCCAGACGCGGGACGAAGCGATCCGCCGTCTAGAGGTCTTCGTTGCGCGTTATTCGGGGGCCAATGCGGACCCGAGCGCCACGCCGGATGCGATGTTTCGCCTGGCGGCCCTGTACGAGGAGCGGGCCCGTACGGACTTTGACGCCAATCTGGCCGTTGCCCTCGAACCCGCGCTGGCCCTGTACCGGCAAATCATCGAGGCATTCCCCGACTATGTCGAACTCGCTGGCGTAGCCTACTATCTCGGGCACGGGTACACGGACGCGGGGCGCCTGGACGAGGGGCAACAGGCTTGGCGCGCGCTGGTCTGCCGCAATCGCTTCCCGGTGCACGGCGACGTGCAGGACGCGTCCAAGATCGTGCTCACGCCCCTGCCGCAAGACCACGACGAAGCGTTCTGGACCAACTGGTACAATCGCAACCCGATCCCGCTCGACCAGCTGAGCGAACGCCAGCGCAACACCACGGGCGCCGTCGGTATCAAGCGCGAGGAACTCAGCTTCGATGACCCGTACGCAAACTGCCAATCGATTCCGCAGCAGCAGGTCGAGGGTCAGGATCCGCGCTATTTGGCGGAGACCTGGTGGCAGCTCGGCAACTTCCACTTCGATCAATTGGACGCGGGTGGCCCCTACAGTTTGAACCGGGCCATGAGCGCCTACGAGCACTCGATGGAGTACAAGAAGCCGCCGCTCTACGGCGTGGCCTTGTACAAGCGGGCCTGGACGTATTTCAAGCAGCAGCGTTACCACACCGCGGTCGACTGGTTCGTCAACCTGCTGCATTACGCAGACGAACAGGAAGCAGAGACGGGTGATCCCGGTGCTGACTTCCGCACCGAGGCGTATACCTACATCGCAGGTTCGCTCACCTACGTGGATTTCGAAGGGCCGCCCGCGCGCGATCCGAACATCGCGCGCAGCGACGTGCTCGACGTCGAACTCGATCCGATCGTCGCCGAAGAGAAGATGGCGATCGCGATCGAGCGCGTCCAGGACCCCAAGTTGATTCCGCAGGACAAGAAATGGACTGTCGAGATCTACAAGGCGGTGGGGCAAGAGTTCATCGACATCACCCAGAACCGCAACGCGATCGCCGTAATGGAGCTGACGCTCGAGCGTTTCCCAATGGACCGCGACGCGCCCAAGATCCAGGACGACGTCGCGTCGCTCTATGATCAGCTGGCGCGGCTCGCCCCCGACGGCTCCTTGATGCGAACCGAATACGCGAAAAAAGCCCTGGAGGCTCGCACTCGTCTCGCCGCTTACGTCGGCGCGACGGAATGGACAAACGCCAACAAGGACGACGCGGAAGCCATTCAGCAAGCGGAGAGCTTGGCCAAGCGAGGTCTGCAGCGCGCCGCCGCCGATCACACAAATCGCGCTCGTGTTTTCGTCGGGCGCGCCCAACAGGCCTCCACTGAAGGGGAGCAACGCGGGCTGCTCGAGGAAGCCATCAGCGGCTATCGCATGGCGGAGACCGGCTGGTCCGCGTATATCGATCAAGATCCAGCTGCGCTCGATAGCTATGAGAGCCGCTTCTGGCTCGCGGACGCGCGTTACTGGATTGTCGTGTTGCAGGTCACGCTCGGGCGCACGCCTGCGGCGCCGGACATCGCTCAGGCGCGCAGCGCCGCCACGGATGTTCGCGATTCTACCGAAGACGATCGCTACCTCCAGCCGTCCGCCTACTACCTGGTCAGCATGTCCGACAACCTGCTCAAGGACGCGCACCGGGAATACGCGCAGAGTGGCGGGGCGCACGGCGTAGCTCCGCGCGAATCAATCGAATTTGAGGGCTCCGGTGCGGAGCGGCGCGCCATGCGCACGCCCTTGCCGGCAGAAGTCGAGAGCTCCGTCGTCGATCGCGACGGCTACAACGAAGCCATCGTGTTCGAGGAGGACCCTCAGCACAACGGGCCGTTGTACGCGTTCCAGGCTGCCGATTTCTATTTCGTGTACGGGCATTTCGACGAAGCGCGCAAACGCTTTGAGCCGATGATGGCCGAGTATTGCGGCAAGAACGAGTGGGGCTACAAGGCGTGGGAGAAGCTCATCAGCATGAGCAACTTCGAGGGCAACGCGGAGCGCAGCCGTGAGCTCGCCGAGGGCCGGAGCTGTGCTTTCGACGAGGATACGCTGGCAGCCGAAGAGGCGCTGCGCAAGCCGGTGCGCCAGGGCGTGGCCTATCTCGACGCTCGCAAGCTCTACGACGAAGCCGAAAAGATGCCGGACGGCCCCGAGCGCGAGAAGAAGTGGCGCCAGGCCGCTGCGGCTTACAAGGTGGCCCTCGACGCGGCGCCCGATCGCGACGAAGCGCCCGAAGCAGCAATGAACGGCGCGTACGCCTACAAGCAGGTCGGCGAATACGACAAAGCCATCGAGATGTACGAGCTCTTCATCGCGCGCTACGGCAGCGACAAGAAGCTTGCGCAGGTGAAAAACGGGGATCCCCAGGCGGAGCCCCCCGTCGACGCCGACCCGGCCAAATACGAGGCACGGGTCCAGTATCTGAAGATGGCCTATGACGCGCTGGCCAGCTCGTATGTCTTGTTCTTCAACTATCCCAAGGCTGCGGCGACGTTCGAGAAGGTCAGCCAGACGCCCCACTTCGCCGAGGCCGATCGGCGTGAGGCGGCTCGCCAGGCACTCACTCTGGCGGCCAGCCTCGGGGACGAGCAGGGCATGCGGCGGGCGCGGCAGACCTTCGGGCAGCTCGGGGCGTCGCCGCACGATCTCGCTGAAGCGGACTTCGTGATCGCCAGCTCCGCGCTGAAACAATGGGATCCGGACAGCCCCAACCGCGGCTCGAACCAGGAAGCTCGTGATCGCGCGGAACGTTCGATGCGCGGGTACTACGACCAGAACGCGAAGAATCCCGTCGCGGGCGAGTTCACGGTGGAAGCCGCCTACTGGGTCGCCAAGACGAAGCGGGCTGCGGGCGACGCACGGCAAAAAGAATGGTGGGAGAACACGAAGCAATCGTTCGAGGGCTTCCGTCGCGCGGCGCCGCCGAAGCCCGATGGGACGAGCGGCGCGCTCGGCACGAGGCAGGCGGGCTTCGCCGCAGAAGCAGCTTATGTGCAGCTGGATGAGACGCTCCAGAAATCGTTCGACTACGACACCGGTAGCCACCGCTTCGAAGGCACTACCGTCGAAGTGCTCGATCAATATCGCAAGGGAGCCGTGCAAGCGCAGACGCACTACGACGCCTTGCAACGCGTGGTTGACGACTACGCGTCGCCGGAGTGGGCCACCGCCGCCATCGCCCGCCAGGGCTCGTTGTACGACTCGCTGAGGACTGGCCTCTACAACACGCGCGCTCCGGCATTGAAGATGTTCGACAAGAAGACGGAGGCATTGCTCAAGCGGGCCGAAAACAGCGACAGCCTGGAGTTGCAGGAACAGGCCGACGCGGTGCGCATGCGTGTGGAAACCGGCTGGCGCGAGGCGCGCGACCGCGAGCTCGACAGCGCCGATCAAGTGATGGTGGACCGCTACGGCAACGCCATCACGCTGGCGCGCCGTTATAACGTGTCCAACCCGGCAGTGATGCGCGCGATCGGGCGCCTGGCCTTCTTCACCGACGTGATCGGAGAAGCCAAACTCGGCCAATATACGAGCCGGGTGCCGAATCTCGAATACAGCCCAGGTCTGTTCTTGCGCTTGCGGCCCGGCCTCGTCACGGCGCCTCGCCCCGAGGGCAGTGCACCGCCCGCGCCGGCGGCGCTTCCATAGGGGTAATGTATGAAACGTGCGATGACTCGGTTTGCGTGGGCCGCCGCTTTTCCGTTCGCCTGCGGGCTCGCTTGCTCGACTGCACCGGCAAAAACGCCCGCGAACGTCGACGGTGCTGGCGCGGAGACAGCGGACGGCGAAGCCGGGGAAGAGCTCGGTCCGGGCAGCGCTGCGCTTTCACCCGAAGCGGCGAGTGCCTATGCGGCGGGCGTGCAGGCATTCCAGGCCGGTGACCTCGCGGGTGCGGAAGCTCAATTCTCGAAGGCCGTCGCTGCCGATCCACAGGCATACCCGGCGCATACCGCGCTCGGTATGGTCCAGGAGCGCCGCGGCGAGGTTACCCGCGCGCTCGACTCGTATGCCAAGGCCTCGGCGCTGGCACCGGACTACGGTCCCGCCCTCGATGCGCGCGTCCGGTTGTTAATCAGCGCCGGGCGCGCCGCGGAGGCCGAAACGCTCGTGCGCGGGCTCGCGGCGAAATACCCAGAGAGCGCAGCCGTGCTCGGCGCTATGGCGGAGGTCGCTTCGGCGCGCGGCGATTCCAATTCCGCGCAGCAATACGCGCAGACCGCGCTCAAGAAGGATCCCGATTATCGGCCAGCCATGCTCACGCTGGCTCGGGATCATTATCGCGCGCGGAGGCTCGATCTCGCGCTCTACACGTTGACCGCCATCCTGGATGGCTACGGGCCGGAAAATCCGCCGCGTGACAAGAACAACGCGGATGCGCGCTTGCTGCGCGCTTTGATCTTCAAAGAGCAGAACAAGCGCAAAGCGGCCATGGAAGAGTTCCAGAGCGTGCTCGCGGTGCGCCCGGATCTGGTTGATGCGCGATTGCACCTCGCCGTGTACATGCTGGAGGCCGGCAACGCCGCGGAGGCGCGCCCGATTCTGGAGAAGGCGCTCGAGTTCGAACCGTCCAATGTGCTCGTGCACTTGAACCTCGGGGACGCCTATCGGCTGCTGGGCAAGCCCAAAGATGCGCTCGATCACCTGAGTTGGGTCGCGCGCAAAGACGCCGCGTTGTCGCGCACGCACTACAACCTCGGGCTCGTGTACCTCTTCTCGACCGCAGTCCCCGGCGTGACCGAAGAGCAGGCCATCAACCAAGCCATCGAATCGTTCGAACGTTTCAAGAAACTGGAGCCGCGGGCCGCGCGCGGCGCGGGTGATGACGTCGATGAATTGATCGCGCGCGCTCGCAACAAGAAGGCCATTCTCGAGGCGATGAAGGAACAACCGGCGGAGCCGGCCACTCAGGAAACCCCAGGAGGCGCCGGATGATTGAACGAAACCGAAAACGGCGGGTCCGAGCTCTGTTCAGCTGCTTGATTACGGCTGGCGTGCTCGCGGCCGCCCCGAGCGTGCTGGCCCAAGCGAGCGCCAGTAAGGGTCGCGTTGTCACGATCAGCGAGGTGACCATCGTGGGTCGCATCCAGAAGCCCATCGCAGCGGTCGATGTGAGCCGTATTCAGCCGAAGCTCACCCTCGCGGAACTGCGCCATCCGTTCTTGCAGAAGATCGAGGAAGCCATCTTCCGTTCACCGTTTTGAGGTATGCCCGAGGCGTGGACCGCACTCTGCTTCGCAGGCAGCGCCGCATTGGTGTCGCTCAGCTACCGGAAGCTCTCCGCATTGCGAGCGGTGTCGCGGTGGGCGGCGCCGCGGCTCGATCGCCGTCACGAGGCGCGGCCGAGTACGCTGGCGGAACGGGAGCGGCGCATCTGGGTAGCCGAGTTGAACGAAGCCACGATCGACATTCGCGCTCAGCTGGAACGGCCGGGTTTTGTCCCGAAGGGCTGCGCCAAGGCCGCCTTATTGTTGGGTGCAGCAGTGGCGCTTATGCAAGCGATGCCGTCCGCGCAGGGGGGAACCGCGTGGGGCTGGATTGCTCCGGTCTTGTCCGTCGCAGGGGGCGGGCTAGGGGCGCTGGGCTGCTGGTTCATCGGGCGCTCGGCCGAGGTAGAAGCCAACCGCCTTCGCATGGACTGGAATGCTCTTATCCGGCGATCCACACGGGACGTTGCGGGCTAGCGGGGGAAGAGTGGCCCCTCCATGGACGGTGCATCGACCGCCAGCTAGGCTGAAGTCCCCTCGGTTACAAAGCAGTGAGAGAACGTAAATGACGCAGCAGTCACCACTGTCCCCGAGCGCAGGGCCCAGCAACACGGGGTCGAGCGCAGGCCCTCAGCCAGGGCAGATGACCGCGGTGATGCGCGCGGTCGCGAGCACCGGTCCCCGCGTGCTGCGTATCGGCATCATTCAAGGTGGTCGCGTCGTCGAAGAGCGCATCATCAAGCAGCGCACGAGCGTGACGGTCGGCTCGAGCGAGAAGAACATGTTCGTGATCCCCGGCGGGGATCTGCCGCAAAACTTCCGGTTGTTCGAGCTGATCGGGTCCGACTACCACCTGAACTTCACGCCCAGCATGAAGGGGCGGCTGGCGCTTTCGACGGGGCTGTCAGATCTCACTGTACTGCGCGGTCAGGCGCGCACGGGCAGTCAAGGCGCTCACCAGATTCAGCTCACCGAGGACTCTCGCGGCAAGGTTGTCATCGGCGACACCACGTTCCTATTTCAGTTCGTCGCGCCACCGCCGATTCAGCCGCGCCCGCAGCTGCCTGTGTCAGTGACGCGAGGGGCGGCTTCCGTGGATTGGCCCACGACGGTCATTGCGGCCTTCTCGTTCCTCGTCCATTTCTGCGCCATCGGCGCGCTCTATTCCGATTGGCTCGATCCCGTCGTCGACTACGACGTCAACCTCAGCGCTCTGGTCGAAAGCGTGAAGAACCTGCCGGCGCCGCCGCCCGTAGAGGAACCCGCAGAAGAGGCGCCCAGCGAAACTGCGCCGGCCGAAGCGCCCAAGGCCGAGGCACCGAAGCCAGCGCAGAAGGCAGCGCCGGCAGCCGACGGAGTCAAGGAACATCTCAACAAGGCCCAGGCGGCGGCGCTCAGCAACGAGCTCGAGTCGCTCGAGATGGCCACGCTCGCGGCGCTCTCCGGCGTGGGTCCCGCTACCGCCAACGTGCTCCGAAGCGGCGAAGTGCCAACCAGCGCTCTCGACGCCGCAGCGGCCTCCGAAGCGGGCGTGTCAGCATCGGGGCCCGGCGGTCTGAAGCTCGGCGGCGCGGGCGGCACCGTCCGACCGGGCGCCGCGGGAGGCGGGCTTGCGAGCATCGGTTCCACAGGGAAAACCGGCGGTACCGGCAGCGGCGCCACGACCGCGGTGAAGGGGCCGCGCGGAGCCGCCGACGTGGGTGGCGCCTCGGTTGCGGGCGGGAGTGTGAGTGACGCCACGCGAGTCGTGGCTTCGATGCGCGCCGGTTTCCGCGCGTGCTACAACCGCGGCCTCTCCTCGAACCCGGATATTGAAGGCAAGATCCAGCTGGCCATCAAGGTGGGCCCGACGGGGCAGGTCTCCGGAGTCACCGCGACAAAGACGGGTAACCTGCCCGCCGATGTAGTGGACTGTGTGAAGGCTCGCGCCGCGTCAGCCACGTTTGCGCCTCCGACCGGTGGTGGGGCGGTTGTGCAGGTACCGGTTTCCTTCGTGAAGCAGTAGGCGGCGGGGACTGTGTCCCGTTGGTGGCGTCGCGGCCCTGTGACGATCGTTTTTGAATGGGGTACGGGGGTCGGGCATCCAATGGGGCGTGGCAAACGTGTGCGGGGCTACTCCGCCGGTTCATATGTCGGCAAGCAGCACCGAAGCGGATGTCGAAGATATTGGATTTGTTGAGATTGTGTCGTTGACACGGCTCTCGTGACGGGCAAAATTGAAGGGCAATGAAAAATGAGGGAGGCAGCTTGAATCCGCGGAGCGTGGGCGGGGAAGACGCCGAGGCAGGTCGCGAGCCCGCCTTGCAACGTCCGTCGTTAGGGCGGCTGTCTATTTCTTCTCGTCCTCGGCAGTGGGGCGGCTCGCTGCTCATCGCCGTTTCGGTGCTCGTGGGTGCCGGAGGCGCGCTCATGGGTGATGCCTCGGCGCAAGATGCCGAGGATGAGTCCGAGGAGAGCGACACTGAGGAGCACTCGGTCGATCTGACGCCGCCGGACGCGCTCGGCGAGGTGGACGAGGCAAACCTTTCGGTGTCTGGTCGGCTCGACCGCGGTAAGCGCTTCGTGACCTTGATCGAACGGGCGGCACAATCGATTCAGCGGCAGCTACAAGAAGCTCGCAAGGATCGCGACGTGGTGAGGGTGTTGTGCCTCAACGACAAGCTGAACCAGGTCGATGTGGCGTTGCGCTCAGCGCAAGACCGCCTCGGTGCGCTGACTGCGGCTGCCGACCGCAATGACAAAGACCGCGCGAAACACGAGTACACCGTGCTCGAGGTGCTCAACGATCGCGTGCGCGTGCTCGTGAACGAGTCCAATCAGTGCGTGGGCGAAGAGACGGGCTTCATCGGCGAAGCGGAAGTCAGCGTGACTGTCGATCCCAATCTTCCTGATCCGGACACCGGCTTTGGCGCTGACTTCACTGCGCTGCCGCCGCTTCCCAATATAAGTAGTCCGATAGAGTAAGACCGTGCGTCGAGAGAGCAGCAACTTCTCGAGGTTTGCTGCTACATAATCCTCCGCTCGTGCCGTAGCGGTCACTGTCTTGGTGTCTGATTAACACTTGTCTTGGCGTCACATGAACACGTCGCTCAAATGATGACGATGCGCGTACTCCCCGCGATCACTGGCTTTGCAGCAACGCTCCTGGCCCCGCTCTTGGTTCATGCTCAGGCGCAGCCATGGCTCGGTGATCGCCGGTTTGGCGGCGGCATCGGCATCCGCACGGGCAATTGGGAACTGCACCCGGGCATCGCGGGCGAGCTCGGCTACGACTCGAACTACTTTCAGGCGTCCGGCGAGGTCACCCCGGCGACCGAGTCACTCACCATCCCCAACGAATTTCGCCCTGTCTTGCCGGGCGGAGCGACCTTCGGCGCGACAGGCTTTCTCAATGAGCCCACGATCGACACGTTGCGCTTTCGCATCACGCCGTCGCTCACGCTAAACACGCTCGGGCCGCAACGCATGAGTGACGGAGACGCGGAGGCGGAGCCGGAACCGCCGAAGGTCAGCCTGCAGGCGTCGCTCTCCGCGAGCTACAACGAGCTCGTCGCGCTCGACTCGCAATATTCGGAAGAGGTTGCGGACCGGCGCTTCCTGAGCGGCGACGTCGGCGTGGCTGCAGAAATTTTGCCGCAGCGCCCGTGGGGCGTCGGCCTGAGTGGTCAATACACCCGCGAAGTGCAGCCGGTGAACGATCCGGCGGCGCCGCCCGGCTATCAGCGGTCGACGTTCCGCGCGGGTGGCGCACTGAAATGGCGCCCCGGCGGCGGACTGGTCGAATGGAGTCTGGGTTACGACCTGGCGTACATTCTGTTCGAGGACGCTGGTTTCTCGAATTTCACGAGTGTTGGACACACTTTTCGGCTAAAGGGCCGCTGGCTGTTCTTGCCGCGTACCGCGCTGCTCTACTCGGGTGAATACGGCTTCCTCGAATACCCCGACGGCGGGCGCGTCAAGCCGCCGGGCTCCCCGCTGAGCTCGATCTTGGGCATCAACGGCCTCGTCACCAACCACCTCGGCGCGCTGGTGATGGCGGGCTGGAAGACGATGTTCTTTGATCGAGATGAGGAGTTCGACAGCTTCATCGGCAATGCTGAACTCACGTGGTATCCGCTGCCCCGGGCCGATCTGGCTCCGGAGGCTGCGGGCGTGGGTCTGTCTTCCGTGAGCCTTGGCTACCGGCGAGACGCGCGCGCGTCCTATGTCGGCAACTACGTGCAGAACGATAGCGCTTACCTCAAGGGTTCCTATTTCTTTGGGGGCACCGTGCTCGCCAGCCTCGAGGGCTCGTACGATCACTTGCAACGCCCGCCGGGATTTTTCTCCAACCTGACCCAACAGACCGGAGAATTTTCCGAAGACCGCATCAGCGTGACCGGTTTCGCCGAATACCGCATGAGCGACACGTTCGGGATCAACACCACGTTGCGCTACTCGGGTGCTCTGACCGATCAGCTCGTGCCGTCGAGCAGCGATCCGGGCCGTGCGCGTATGCCCTACGACGATATGGGTTTCGATCGCTTCGAAGCGTGGCTTGGCGTACGCTGGTTCATGTGATGTTTGTGGCTGCCCTGGCGCGCCAATTCGTTTGGCTCGTCCGTTTGATCGTGGCTCCTGTGCTGCTGCCTCGAGCGCTGCTCGCCTGCGCGCTCCTGGCTTGCGGGCCCAGAGTGGACAATTCGCAGATCAAGCTGCCCGCTCCGGTCGAGAGCACCACGCTCGGCCCCGGCGACCTGTTTACCGTGGAGATCGTGGGAGAGAAGGACCTGCCCAAGGACTACCAGGTGGCCTCGGACGGCACCGTTGACTTCCCGTACGTCCATCGCATCGAGGTGCAGGGCCTGGAGCCGCAGGAGGTGGCCAGGAAGGTGCGCCAGAGCCTGATTGATTCTCGCATTCTGGTGGATCCGAGCGTGATCGTCTCGGTGAAGCAGTACAACAGCAAGCGTGTCACGGTGCTCGGCCAGGTCCGGAAACCGGGCAGCTTCGCGCTGGCGACCGGCATGAGCCTGGTCCAGCTCATCAGTGACGCCGGAGGCCTCAACGCCATCGCCAACGGCGATAGGGTGACCCTGACTCGCAAGGACAAGCAACGGGCATCGACGACGGTGCTGCTCAGCTTCGACGCGATCACGGAGGGCCGCTCGCCCGACATTCCGTTGCAGGCGGGCGACCAGATCTACGTCCACGAGCGGGTGTTCTGAGAACTCGAGCGTGATCAGCCAAAGTTGCCCGTTGCTGCTCGGCTCGGCCTCGCCGAGGCGTCGATCGATTCTGGAGTCGCTCGGTATCCCGCTCGAGGTGCTGCCGGGAGATGCCCCGGAAACCGTTTTGCCGGGCGAGGCACCGGTCGCATACCTGGAGCGCATCGCGCTCGACAAGCTCGCGGGAGTGAGGGCGCTCCGAGGGGCGGCGCTGCTGCCAGGGCGCCCGGTTTCGGCCCTCTTGGTCGCTGACACCATCGTGGTGATCGATGACCAGATCGTCGGCAAACCGGAGGACGTTGCTGACGCGGTGAAAACGCTGAATCGACTTGTAGGTCGAACACACACAGTGCTGACGCGCTATGTGCTCGCGGAGCCGGGGCCGGAGCCCGGGGGGGTGTGGGCGGCTCGCACGGTAAAAACCGAGGTCAGACTGCGCCAGGCCACCCCGGCGGAGGTGCGGGGCTACGCCGCGACGGGCGAGGGGCTGGACAAGGCGGGTGCGTATGCCGCCCAGGGCATCGGGGCATTTCTGGTCGAAGCCATCGCCGGCTCCTACAGCAACGTCGTCGGTTTGCCGGCGTGTGAACTGGTTTCAGACCTCTTGCGATGCGGGTTGTTGCCCGTATTTCCTTTGGGCGGCGGAGCAGGCTGACACGCTCCTAGGTTCGGGTTTTTGACAGAATACCGATCGGAGAGGGATACTCTATATCTATGGCGCTGATAGACA
>JAYWEH010000345.1:0-4257 GCA_043780025.1 Deltaproteobacteria bacterium | reverse complement strand
TCGCCGGCTCTCGATCGCGATGGGCGCAGCGTGGCCACCGCCGTCAACGTCAACGTGAAGTTCAAACGCTGAAGCTAGAATTTCGTAGTGTGGCTTCTGGATGGGGCGTCTCCGCGCTCGTCGGGGCATTGGGAACGTTCCGGGATTGTGGGGGGTTGCACGTCAAATGCTGGTAATAGTTTGCTAAATGGGGTTTTTCCACGGCCGAACTAGTTAGTCTAAGTTTATCTGATCGAATGGTAATATCTTTATAAATTAGTAAACCATTGCTACTGTAAGTGCGTGAACCCGACAGCAAACCCCTTTTCGCCGGGCGCCGGGAGCCCCCCTCCCGAGTTGGCGGGCCGTGACGAGATCCTGGCGAACGCGGAGCAAGCCCTACACCGCGCACGACTAGGTCGCGCGGCTCGGAGTCAGCTTCTGCTCGGTCTGAGAGGAGTGGGGAAGACCGTCCTGCTCAACCGCATTGAAAGCCTCGCCGAGACGGCCGGCTATCGCACTATCATCATCGAGTCGCCAGAAGACCAACGCCTGGCCCAATTGCTGGTTCCGAGGCTCCGCACTGCGCTCTTGAAACTCAGTAGCTACGAAGCTGCGAAGGACACTGCGAGGCAAGGCCTCAGAGTGCTGCGAGCCTTTGCAGCGGCCTTCAAGATTGGACTGGGTGAGATCGAAATCGGCGTGGATCCCGAAAGTGGAACGGCTGATTCAGGGAATCTCGAATTGGATCTGCCGGAGATGTTGATTGCGCTAGCCAAGGCGGCATCGGCGGCTGGGACCGGAGTCGCGGTACTCATCGACGAAGTCCAATACATCCAGAAACCCGATTTGAGTGCTTTGATCGTGGCCATGCACCGCGTCAGCCAGAAAGCGCTCCCACTCGTCATGTTTGGCGCAGGCCTTCCGCAGATTGCTGCGTTGGCAGGCGAAGCAAAATCATACTCCGAGCGGCTGTTTGACTTTCCTGACGTGGGCCCGTTGGATGATGCGGCCTCGCGAGAGGCAATTACGGCACCACTCGTCAGGGAGCATGTTTCGATTGACGAGGATGCGCTGCGTATGATCATGGAGAAGACCCTCGGCTACCCCTACTTTCTCCAAGAGTGGGGATCGCACGCATGGAATGTAGCTCAGACATCCCCCATAACGCTTCGAGACGTTCAGAATGCAGGGATCGCAACCATCAACCGCCTTGATCGAGGCTTCTTTCGAGTACGGCTCGATCGGCTGACTCCGCGGGAGAAGGACTATGTTCGAGCCATGGCCTCGCTAGGCCGTGGGCCCCATCGGTCAGGTGAGATCGCTCGGGTGCTCAATATCGATGTGAAGACAGCTGGACCGCTGCGGAATGGTTTGATCAAGAAGGGGATGATCTACAGCCCGCAGCATGGCGACACGGCATTCACCGTGCCGATGTTCGATGAATTCATGATCCGCTCGATGCCCAATTGGTCCGCTGGGAGCAACGCCTAACGCCAATATTGATCGGTTGACGTATTGCTAACCCCTCAGCGCACCCGCCGCTCGATCGCGATGCCCAGCCGATCCATGCGCCGGTACAGCGCCTGACGGCTGAGCCCGAGCTCCGCCGCGGCGCGCGAGACGACACCGGCGGCACGGGCCAACGCGCTCTCGACCACGGCGCGCTCCGCCTCTTCCAGTGGATTTGCCGGGCGAGGACTGACCGGCGCCGGTGGGATGAGCGCGGCAGGGTCGCTCGGCGCCGGACTCAGAGCGGACCTCGCCGTCCCACTGCTCGGAGCACTGCTCGGATTACTGCTCGGCGCCGCATTCATGCGAGGGCCGCTGGCGGGTGGCGGCGCGGGAACCGAGCCAGCGCGTTCTTGCAACCCGAGGTGGGCGGGCGAGATCGCGCCGGACCCGCACACGAGCACGGCGCGCTGCACCCGATTGTCGAGCTCGCGCACGTTGCCCGGCCAATCGTGCTCGAAGAGCGCCCCGAGTGCATCGGCCGCAAAAGTCAGCCCGCGGCCGCTACCGTGCTGCTCGAGGTAGTGCTGGGCCAGCGGCATCAGGTCTTCGATCCGCTGCGCGAGCGGCGGCACCGTGAGCTCGATCACGTTCAGGCGAAAGTACAGATCTTCACGGAAGCGCCCGGCGGCTATCTCCGCTTTCAGATCCACATTCGTGGCGCTGATCAGGCGCACGTCCGCGCGCCGCGTGGTGCTGCTACCCAGACGTTGAAATTCGCCGGTCTGCAGCACGCGGAGCAATTTCATCTGCCCGGTCAGCGACAGGTTGCCGAGCTCGTCGAGGAACAACGTGCCTTGATGCGCGGCCTCGAAACGACCGACGCGCAGCTTGGTGGAGCCGGTATAGGCCCCCGGCTCCGCGCCAAACAGCTCCGCTTCGAGCAACTGATCCGGCAAGCCGCCCGCGTTGACGCGCACGAACGGTTGATCGCGCCGCCGCGAATTCGCCTGCACGATCTCCGCGAGCTTCTCCTTGCCCGACCCGTTGGGCCCGCCGATCAACACGGCCGCGTCGGACGGTGCCACGTGGACCGCCAACGACACCACTTCATGCATGGCATGGCTCGAATAAACCAACCCGCACAAATTGAAGCGACGGCGCAGCTCCCCGCGCAAGAGCGCGTCTCGCCGCTCCAACCGAAACGCTTGGAGGCTAGCCTCGCGGAGGCGCAACAAATTCTGGACGCTGAGCACGAGCTTCTGGTCGTCCCAGGGCTTGCCCATGTAGTCCGACGCGCCCTCTTTGATCAGCGCCACCGCGATCTCGAGCGAGGCCCAGGCCGT
This sequence comes from Deltaproteobacteria bacterium, assembly GCA_043780025.1. Lineage (GTDB taxonomy): Bacteria > Myxococcota_A > Polyangia > Polyangiales > Polyangiaceae > SZUA-265. The sequence continues at coordinate 1,480 of JAYWEH010000345.1, read as the reverse complement.
CAGCAGGATCACCGGCAGATCGGGGTCGAGCGCGCGAATGGCGCGAAATAGCTCGACCCCTTCACCCCCGGACGTCGTGTCCTTCGAGAAATTCATGTCCTGGATCACGACACCGACATCTTCGCGCTTGACGATGTCGATGGCTTCCTCCGGCGAGCCCGCCTCGATGCAGCCGATCCCATGCAAGTCGAACAAGACCAGAAGCGCCGTCCGCACCGCCACTTGATCGTCGACTATGAGCACCTGAGCCATGGCAGCGGCACCGTCATCTCGCCACCCTCCCGCGTCAAGCACCAGCGACTGCCGGCCCCATCGTGCTAGCCTCCCCACCCCTGCCTTTGCAAATGAGAGACTCTCGCGCCTCGACGGGTTGGTTTTGGGCGATCGCCATCGCCAGCGGCCTGCTCGGAGCCGTCGCTGCCGGCCTCTTGCTCGATCTCGAACCCTGGGCGGTGGCCTTGATCGGGGTGTGCACGGCGGTGGCCAACCTCGCCATCGGCGAGGCCGCTCAGCGAGCCGGCTATCTGGGACGCGCGCCGAACCGCTCCCTGCCACGTTCCAGCGCGAGCGCCGACACCCGGCTACGCGATCGCATGCTCGGCATGATCGCTGACAGCGTGCCCGACGCGGTCGTCCTGTTTTCGGGCGGCGGCACCATCCACTATTCCAACCCCGTCGCGCGCGAGCTGTTCTTTGAAGGCCAGACCCCCGAGGGCCAAAATTTCATCCGCCTCGTTTCGGCGGCGGCGGCGCCGCTGCGTGAAGCGTTGCTCGGTGAAACCGATCGCTTCTTCAGCGTGGACATCGAGGGCCGGCAGGAGAGTTACCACCTGTCGCGACGGACCTTCGTGGTCGAGGACGAAGCGCTCACGCTGCTCGTCGTCAAATACATGACTCGGGAGATCCAGCGCCGCGAGGTCGAGGTCCTGCAGCGCGTCGTCCGCGTGATCAGCCACGAGGTCAACAACTCGCTCGCCCCGATCAGCTCCTTGATGCACTCAGCCCGCCTGGTCGCGGAGAAGACCGGGCACACGGACAAGTACAAGCGCATCTTCGACACCATGGACGAACGTGCCAGTCACTTGGGCAGCTTCCTCGCCGGCTACGCTGCGCTCGCGCGCTTGCCCCAGCCTCGCCGCGTCGACGCGGATTGGAGGCCCATCCTGGCGCAGGTCGCGACCCTGTACCCCGACGTGCAGCTCCCCGAGCCGCCCGCGCTCCCCGGCTGGTTCGACGCGGCACAGATCGAGCAGGTGCTGATCAACCTGATCAAGAATGCACGCGAAGCGGGCAGTGCCGCCGCTGCCATCGAAGTCGCGGTGCGGACCGGCGAAAACGGGTCGAGCGAAATCGACGTATCCGATCGAGGGCCCGGGTTTGCGGCGGAAGCCCTGCAAAATGCACTGGTGCCGCTCTACACGACGAAAGCCGGCGGTAGCGGAATGGGGCTCGCGCTGAGCCGCGAGATCGCGCTGGCGCA
>JAYWEH010000344.1:0-10089 GCA_043780025.1 Deltaproteobacteria bacterium | reverse complement strand
GCCAGTAACATTGGCCGATGTTGCTCAGGGTCTTGGCGATCTGGAAGCGGCCGCCGATGCTCAGGTCGATGCGAATGGCCTCGAGCGCCAGCGCGATGGCGTCTTCAAAGCGACCGAGCACGAACATGGCGAGCGCGAGAGAATTCTTGGCGCGCGCTTCGGGCCGCCGGGCACCTTCATGCCGGAACACGGCGATGGCTTCGGCGTGGGCATCGACGGCCTCCTGGACGCGCCCCACCCGCAGCAGCAAGGCGCCGCGTGCTCGCAGCACCTCGGCGCGCAGCCGTAGGGACGTACCGACGCGGCGCACGGTCTCGAGCGCGCGATCACACGCCGCCAGCGCGCCCTGCATGTCGCCCAGGTCGCGCAACATGTCGGCCATCAACGCTTGCGCTTCGCCTTCCAGGGCGTGCGAGCCGATCGCGCGTGCGGCCAGCTCGCCCTTCTGCGCCAGCGTCAGACCACGCGCCAGGCGGCCTGTGTCGAGATCGAAGCGCGCGCTGCGGATCAACGCTGTCGCGCCCCACATGGGATGCTTGTTCTGACGCGCAAAGCGCCGGAGCTCGGTGAGGTGGGCGCGCCGTTCGTTCCAGCGGCCCTGGATGCGGCAGATGGCTTCGAGCGCGGTGAGCGCGCTCGGCCGGTCCATGTTGTTCTCCGGCAGCACCGCCAGGGCGCGATTGAAGTAGCGCGTGGCGAGCGGCAACTGGTAGCTCGCCCAGGCTGCGTTGGCGGCTTCGAGATAAAACGTCCCGGCTTTCTCGCGATCACCGCCGCGCGCGAAATGGCGAGCCACGATGGCCGCGCCGAGGCCGTTGGCGACCGGAGCTTCCGCGATGCGTTCGCCGAGCACGCAGTGCATTTGCTGGCGCTCTGTGTCCTCGAGCCCGAGGTAGGCCACGTCGCGCGTGAGCGGATGGCGCAGGTCGACCGCGTCCGCGCGCGCGTCGCAGAGGCCGCGCGCACACAGCCGCGCCACGGCCTCTTCCGCCTCGGGCCCCACCAGCCCATCGAGCTCCGACACCGCGAGCGGCCCGCCCGCGACGGACAACCAGGCGATGATGCGGTGCTCCTCCGGCGGTAGCTCGTTCAGGCGATCCGCGATCAGCTGCTCCAGCGTGGAGGGCAGCGATTGAGCGGTGGTGCTCTGACCTTCGACGCGGCGCAGGCCCGCATGCCCGTCCGGGCCCTCCTTGAACTCGACAGTGCCGCGCTCGAGCAGCGCGTCCACCATTTCCAGGAGGAAAAACGGGTTTCCTGCCGCTCGCGGCACCAGATCCGCGCATACCTCGGCGACACCGTCCGATACTCCGAGGTGCTCTTGCACCAGGCGCAACTGGTTTTCCTGGCTCATGCCGCCGAGCTCGATCGTGACGACACCCTCGATGACCGACGCCACGTGATCGTCAGGCCTCGTCACCAGCACGGTCAAGATGGGCAGCGCGTCCACCCGGCGCATCAAGCTCGACACGAGCTCGAGGCTCTGCACGTCGGCCCAATGGATGCCGTCGAGCACCACGACCAGCGGGGCTTGCTGCGCCAGACGTGTGAAGGCGCGGCGGATACCGGTTGCCAGCAAGCGACGATGCCTCGACACGTCCGCTTCGTCATCAGCGCGTGCCAGCCTTCCTGTGGCGAGCTCGCTCATGTAGGCGATGATCTCCGCGCGATTGGTGCCCTCGAGCGCGTCTCCCAGCGCGTGTTCCACGAGCGCGCCGGCTTCCTCGAGCGGTTGATCGAGCCGTGTACCCGTGAGCTCGCGCAGCCACTGGCCGGCGTTCGAAAACGGCAGCTCGCGCCGCGCCGGCGAACACTCGACCCGCAGCACACGAGCGTCTGGGGGCAGCTCCGCCAGAAATGCGTTGGCCAGGGCCGTCTTGCCGATGCCCATCTCGCCGATGATCACGCGCGAGACCACGCCGCCCTGCCCGTCCGCCTGACTGACGGATTGATGATACGCGGCGTGCAGATCGGCGAGCTCCGCGTCGCGACCGATCAACTCGCGCATGGCGAGCGCGTGCTGTTGCTGCTTCTCTTCGCGCGTGAGCGGGCGGCGCAACGCGTAGGTGTGCATGTTGCGCGGCAAGCGTGACCACTGCGGCACTTCGAACTCGACGCTCGGCACGTCCGCCCAGACGAAGTCGCGCCGCACCAGGCGATACAAGCCGCCGGCGACCCAGGTCTGGCGCGGCGGCGCTTTTTCGGCGAGCAGCCCGGCCAGGCGCGTGCCCGGGCCTTGCAGGCTGTGGCGAATCAAATGCCCCGCGTCATCGCGCTGGCCGGCGGCGATGCCTCGCACGATGCCGACGCTGGCCTGCAGGTGCAGGGGCAGGCCGTCGCAGGCGCCAGCGATCGCCTCATGCACGTCGACGGCGAGCCAGGCTGCGTTGGCGGCAGCGCCCGAAGGGTTCGCCATCAGACCGACCACCGCTTGCGCGGTCTCCACGGTGTCGCCGCGCGCCTCCGCCTGACTCCAGGTCCAGGTGCTGCCGCGCTTGAACGCGATTTCGCCAAGCGTGGCCCGCAGGCGCTCGAGCAGCCGCTCGGTGCGGACCGCGCCGAGGGCCTCGCGCAAGGCGTCGAGCTGGTGCAAGCGCAAAGCGACGATGGCAACGTGACGCACTTCGCGGCCCGCCCGATCGCGCAAGCGCTGGCGGCCGCGCGACGGGCCGTCTCCCGTGCCGCCCTCGGACGCTTCGGAGCCGGGCTCCCCCGTCGACGATCCCTCTTGGACGGGGGGTTTGTCACCCAGCGAGGCCACCTCCGCGTCGAGCGGCGCCGGTTCGCGCGGCACGAACTTCTCGATCACGTCGCCGAGCACGTCCGAGTCGACCAGGACCTGCTTTTCGAGCAAGACGCGGGTGATCGCGCTGGCAAAGTCCCGCGCGGTCTGGAAGCGGTTGTCAGGGTCGCGCGAGAGCGCGCGCATCGCGATCGCCTCGAGCTCCGGTGGCACGCCGCGCACGAACACGCTGGGCGCTTCCACGGCGCCGGCGCGCACGGTGTCGAGCAGCTCTTTGCCCTCGTGGCGTACGTACAGCTGCCGCCCGGTCAAGAGCTCGTGCAGAATGATGCCGAGCGAAAAAATGTCCGAGCGGCGATCGACCCGCTCGCCTCGGGCCTGCTCGGGCGACATGTAGCCCACCTTGCCCTTGAGCACGCCGATCTCTTCTCTGAACACGTTGGCCGTGGCGATGCCGAAGTCGGCGACCTTTACCGCACCGTCAAAACTGAGCAGAATGTTCTGCGGTGAGACGTCGCGGTGGACGATCTCGAGGGGCTGGCCACGGTCGTCACTGCGCTCGTGCGCGTAGTGCAGCCCGCGCCCCACTTCGCTCACGATATACGCAGCCACATACGGAGGTACCCGCTCCTCGTCCTTCTGGGCGCGGCGCATCAGCTTGCCGAGGTCCGGGCCCTCGACGTACTCCATGCTGAGCAACTGCCCCGCCTCGCCCGCATCCTGAAAGTCGTAGACTTGCACGATGTTCGGGTGATTCAGACGGGTGGCGAGGCGCGCTTCCTCGGCGAACATGGCCCGGAAATTGTCGGAAGAAACGTGCTGCGGCAGGATGCGCTTGACCACGAGCAGCTTGTAGGTGGCCTCGGCGCCGCGGCGTTTTGCGAGGAAAACTTCGGCCATGCCCCCGGCGCCCAGACGCCGCACGAGCTCGAAGTCGGCGAGGCGGCGAGGCGCACTGCTTTCGGGATCGTTCATGGCTCGTCTGCCCACTTTGGCACAGAATCGAACCGCCGGAGAGACCGCCTAACCGTACATGCCCCGGGTAATTCGAGACCCCGAGTGGCATTGTCTGATCGACATCAGAGCCTCTGGGTACTAGAAAAAGAATGCCTGGAGGGCGTCTCGTCGCATGCGAGTAGTCTTGCTGTCCCTATCGATGCTCGTCGTCGGCGCCACTCAGCTGAGTTGTGCGCCGCGTAGCGCGGTTCCGCCGCGCAGCCTTGCACCCGAGGCCACCTCGATCGAACCGGTCACGGTCGATGCGGATGGTTTCGCCGCCGCCACCCTGACGGTGCTGGAACACCCGGCACCGAGCCCGCGGCGCCTCGGCACGCTGGTCGCTGTAGTTCAACAGCAGCTCGATCGCGCCACCGCGCACTTCGAGCACGATCAAGAGGAGATGGGGCTCGCGGCACTACGGGGTGCCGTGTATCTGGTCCGCGCCGGGGAGCTGCGTTCTGAGATGCTGGCCGGCCGAAGCGCTGCCCTGCGCTACGCCGCCGCGGCGTTTGCCCGCCTGGGCAACGAAGGGCAAGCGGATGCTCTCTACTCGCTCCTGGTGGAGCGTTTGCCGGCCGGCCCCGAGAAGACGGACGCCGGCGAACACCTGGCGGCGCTCCGGCGCTGGCAACAAGACACACGGCGCCCAGGCTCCATGCAGGCGCGAGCCGCCTCGCAGCAAGCGGCGCTGCAACAGGCGTTGCTGGACCCGTCGGCGGCCGCCCTGGAGCGCGCTCGCACGGAGACGCTCGCCTGGACCGAACAGGCGCTGACGTTTGGGGCGGAGCAAGTGCCCCCCCAGAGCCACTTCGAGCAAGACGAGGCGCTGGAAGCGTTCCGCGCGATTCGCACCGCGCCGCTCACCCTCGTGGCCTTGTACCTTCGCCAGGGGGACGCGCAGGGCGCGCTCAGCGCGCTCGACGACGAAAACGTGGCGCGCATCACCGCGCCCGGCTTGCGGCAGCGCGTGGAAAGCGCGGCGCTCGAGAACGATCCGGAAGCCTGGGCCGAGCTGTTCCGGCTGTTCGAATCCGCCGATCCGGAAGAAGAGGCCGGCGCCAGCGTCGATCCGGATCTGGCGCGTGCGGCGGCCTGGGGAGCGGCGATCGAGCTGTATCGTTCGGAGCCGGAGACGTTCCGGGCCGCCATGCCCATCTGCACCTTGTTGTTGGAACACGGCATGGGCGAAGTGGCGCCCCTCGTGCTCGAGCGCGCGCTGGAGCGCTCCGAGCAAGCGCGCGAGGCGAGTTGGGCAATGCGCTTCGTGCTGGAGACCATCCGGCAAGCGGAGTCGCTCGGTGACCTGGCCGCGGCGCGCCGCACCTTTGCGCACGCCGACGCTTTGTTGCAGCTTTCGGCCCGCCCCGCCTATGCGGGCCGGGTCACGCCCTCGGCGAGCCGCCTGCATTTTTTCATGGGGGCGATCGAAGCCGGCGCCGGTGAGCTCACACGCGCCCACCCGCTGCTCACGAAGGCGGTCGAGCTCGAGCCCACCGCTGACGCCTTGCGCCTGCTCGCCTCAATCGATCGCCAGCGGCGTGAATTCAAAGCCGCGCTCGGCTCACTCGACCGGGTGATCGAGCTGACGCGCACCACCGGGGACGCCTCGGCACAAGCCGAGAGCCACCTGTTGCGCTTCGAGCTGTTGCGCGAGATGGGTGACACGCGCGCCGCGGAGGAGAGCCTGGAGAGCGCGCTCATGTTGGGCCTGGGCGCGCGGACTTCGGCGCAATCGGGCCAGGATCTCGCCGTCGCTGAACGCGTGCTCGGCCGCACGCTCGAGCATTACGACGAGCGCGATGCGGGGAGGCGAGCGGCCAAGCGCGCCTACGAAGCCTCGCGCAACGATGTGAGGCAGATGACGGAGACGGTGCTCGACAGCTCGCGCCGCGCCCTGACGCTCGGTGATTTGCGCGCTGCCCGCGACTCCGTGCACCGCGCGGTTTCGGCCGATCTCGCGGACGAAGACACGGTCTACGCCGCGCTCTGGCTCAAGCTGCTCGAACGGCGCCTCGACGTCGTGAGTGACGGCACCGCGGAAGAGGCGCTGTCGCAGATCGACAGCAACAACGGCTGGGTCTCCAAGCTGACCGCCTGGGGGCGTGGAAAGTTGTCGGCGCAAGACCTGCTGAGTCAGGCCGGCAGCCGCGTCGAGCGCGTGGAAGCCACGTTTTACGCCGCCATGTCGACGCCCGGGGACGAACGCGCCGTCGAAAAATTGCGAGAGGTCGCGCTGAGCGAAGCCATTCAGCTCGTGGAGGTCACCATCGCGCGGGATCTCCTGGCGAGCCGCAGCAAGCTGCCAAAGCCCAAACTGCCGCCCAAAGTACAGCTGCCATAGGCTCGTGTTGCGCCCCTTCTGGGATCAGTGCAGGTCTGTTTGCTCGAGGCCGGAGCTGGCCAGTAGGCTCTACCCACTGACGTCGCGATGGTTGCTGCCGGGGGGTACCTGTAACCGTCAAATATCGAGTTTGTGTGCGAACAGGGGGCTTCACGCCGCGTTGGGTGGCCTCGTGTCGAGCCCGTTTGGGACGACAGCCCTTCGGGTTGACGACTTGGGCAACCCTCAGGGCGTGGGCTTCGCCGGGCGGCCCAGGATGCGACTGGCGTGGCGCTCGCCCAACTGGTCGACGATGAGCCGCTCAATCAGCCCCTCCAGGCTCCGCCGCTCCTCGGTATCTCGGTATTGAAACTGAATGCCCATCCCCGCCGGTTGATCGGCGGTCGCATTTTCAGGGGGCGTCGTCCACATCACTTTGGCGCGCAGCTGGAGCGGCTCCTCCAGCTCCGGCACGCCCAGCGAAAAAACGAACTCCGTATCGAGCGCAAGCGGCTCGCTCGTGGCCACGAAGGTACCGCCGCGCGAGATGTTCTTGGCGTAGTCGGCAAAAAAGGTGTTCAAGCGCTGATAGCGCACCACGAGCTCGATCGACTCGCGCGGGTGCTGGCGACGGTCGTCATCGGAAGGCGCGCCCATGACCACAGATTAGTTCCCTCCAGGTCTACGGCACAAACTCGCGGCGCGTTCGCGCCGAACGGCATCCGATTCGCAATTCCGGCCAATTGACCAAGAACGCCTCCAGCCCGAGCGGTGCCTTGCAGGAACACCGCCTGAGCGGGATCCTGCCGCAATGCAACAGCACCAGATTGGGTTCGTCGGCGCAGGCAACATGGCCGCGGCGCTACTGCAAGGTTTGGTTCGCGCGGGGAGCATCCGGCCAGAGCACATCCGAGTCAGCGACGTCGACGGTGCCAAGCGCGATCAGCTCGCGAAGCGACACGGGGTCGGAACGGCTTTGGAGAACCGCGAGCTCGCCAGCTGGGCCACGATCCTGATCCTGGCAGTGAAGCCGCAAAGCCTGCCCGTCGCGCTCGGGGAATGTTCGGAAGGACTGAACCCTCGCGCGCTCGTGGTTTCCGTCGCAGCTGGCGTGCGCTGCGCCCAGCTGGCGGCTGCGCTCCCGAGCACGGCGCGGCTGGTGCGCGCAATGCCCAACGCCCCCGCTTTCGTATCGGCCGGTGCCACTGCGCTGTGCGCGGGTCCCAACGCTACCCCGGCCGACCTCGAGCTGGCTCGCTCTCTTTTTGATGCGGTCGGGCGCAGCGTCGTGGTCGATGAAACACACATGGACGCGGTCACCGGGCTCTCGGGGAGCGGGCCGGCTTACGTAATGGTCGTGATCGAAGCCCTGACGGACGGCGGTGTTCGCGCGGGTCTACCCCGTGACACGGCATTTTTTCTCGCTGCGCAGACAGTGCTCGGCTCGGCTCGGCTACTGCTCGACAGCGGCGACCATCCCGCGCAATGGAAAGATCGCGTCACGAGTCCGGGTGGCACCACCAGTGCCGGCTTGGAGGCCATCGAATCAGGACGGCTGCGCCATACATTGATTCGCGCGGTGCGACTGGCCACGCTGCGCGCCAAGGAGCTCGGAGGCAGCTCATGATCCCGTTTCAGCCGCGTTCGTTCACGCATCCGAAACATTCCGTCCGCTCGCACGCGAAAGTATTCGCGCTATCTCTCCCGCCGCCATCGCTCTGTGTTGCGAACCGAGGCTGCGAACCGAGGTTGCAGTTGCGTGACTAGATTGCAAGCCGAGCTGAGCGTCGAATGTCGACGACTGTCGACTATCGAGCGGGCTACGAGCCGCTAGACTCTAGAACGAAAGAGTCCGCGCAGAGGGGCCGGGGGGGGACAGCCTCGCTCCGCGCGGACACGAGTTGAGTATCAGCAAGTATCACGGATTGCAAATCCCCTCTCACGCACCAAGTGCAGTTGATGACCCGGCTTTCGGGCGCGCAGTCTCATCTTTCAAATCTGAAAGATTGTTGTGCAAAACTCACTATTGACTAACCGACTGGTTCTTTGCGTGCGCGGCGATGAGACAGTTGCCGGCTGCCCCGTTACCCGTTCTCGAGCGGCCCAGTGTTTCTCCGTGAGAGGCGCGGCACAGCCCGGGAAAGCCGCTTCCGCCGTTCCGCGGCCCCTCACCAGCTTCGTGAAACACTTCACTCCGCGCGGCAGCGAAAAGCAAATTGTCGCTCGTTCGCCGAGTCCGTGATGGTCAAAGGCAGGCTGCGTCGCTGCGACTTCTGAGAGCTCGCGGCGCGCGACTCGGACGCCGCTGCAACAGAGAAGACACCATCGGAGAGGGCGGCCAAGGCGTCGACGCACACGCCCGTGTCGTCGATCACGACGCGCGCGGTGAGACGTTTGGTCTTGATGGGTTCTGCCGCATCGGGGAAGGACAGGTGCGTGTTCGACTCGGAGAGCGCGCTATCGCGAAGCGGAACGCCGGACACGGCGATCCAACCCGGCCGTCCCGGCTCACACGCCGGCGGGACACGCGACAACTTTTCGGTCGGGACGTGGAGGGCGGGCTCGGGTGCAAAGGTCGTTCGGTTGATCGGATACACGTACCAGCCCGAGCCGGATGACTTCTGCCACAGCGCCATCGCGTCACCCTGGACGCTATGGATCAATTGCGTCGTGACGCGACCCCACAAGGGGTAGGTCGCCACCAGCTCCGGCTTGTCGCGATCCACGCGATAGAGCTGAAACTGGTCCGCTCGCGTCAAGCCCACGTACCACTGGTCGTTCAACTCGAACGCCCCCGACACGCTGCCGAGATCGTTCATGGCGCCAGCCTGGAGCGTCGTGATGGCGCGTTCGCGGTCGACCAGGTGAATGGTTCCCTCGGCGCGTGCACGGATTTGCAGCACGCCGAAGCGCCCGGTTGCACCCATCCTCAGCCACCAGTCGACGCCCACGTTCGGGTCCAGGCCAAACGCCTGCCCAGCCAGGCTCGCGTCCAACCAAGGCGTCCGACTCGGCCCGGTCGACCACGGCGCGTCGGTGGAAAATCGATCGCCGACTCGGATCAGCCAGGTGCCGGCGCGCGACCAATTTCCAGCTGCCGGACCCCAGGCGTAGGCGCGATACGCCGCGTTTTCGTTGGTCTCGCCAAAATCGTAGCCCAGCTCACCCGCGCGCCGTTCCGGCGCGGCCTGGCCTTGAAAAGACAGCCACGCGCTGCTCTCGGGGGCCTTGGAAGCGCCCGCACGGCGAGGCCCCGACGCCGGTTCGCCCGCCCCGAGAGCGAGCTCCGGTCGCGTTACCCTGGCCGTGACCGCGGCGCGACCACCGCCGTCCGTCGCGGCGTTACAGCTCAAGCTCCAGAACGCGAAGCTCGGCGCGCTGGCCGCTATCTCACCCGGAGGCTCAGGCCGCGCGGGCTCGGCAGCGGTCTCGTCCGCGCTCCAGCCAATGCGCAACCAGTCGTCATGCACACACCCGACTGCGCCACAGCCGCGCAGCGAGAGCGAGGCCGGCGGAGGGCTCGAAATCAACGCGGGTGGGAGCTCCGACACGGACCAGTCGAAACCGTGATTGGTGCTCTCCCTCACATTTCCCGAAGACACGATGTGCAGCGCCGAGGGCCCGTAGAAGGAGGTCTCCGCCAGACCTTCTTCCAGGCGCGAAATCTCGAGCTTGCCGTCCAGACCGATGGCCACGCCGGCGAAGGTTTGCGCGCCGATCACCCAGGCGCCGAGTTGCCCCTCCGCGTCCTCCCAGAGCTCGTCGAGCCACGACCCCGATCGCACGAGGCGTTGCCCAGGGCCCGGCTCCGCGCCGAATTCGAGCTGCTTGGTGATAGCGCCGCTGCGCGACACGAGCGAGAGTCGCCCGGGGACGCCGGCGCGCGGAGGAACCACGATCGCCACGCGACCGTCGCGCAGCGCGGCGATGCGTTCCGTGCCGGCCTCCCCGCGCACGCGCACGTCGAGCAACTCGCCGGATACGAGCCGAGCGCAATGCCGCGACAACAGCTCATCGGGTTCGCCCA
>JAYWEH010000343.1:0-4260 GCA_043780025.1 Deltaproteobacteria bacterium | reverse complement strand
CGCGCTCGAGGGTCTGTTCGTTCGCGGCGGAGAGACCCGGCCACGCGGGGCCTGGGTGATTCAACCAAGCTTGCATCAGCGCCGCAGCGGAGCGCACTACACGCCCTGGCCGCTGTGCGAAAGACTCGTCGCGGACGTATTGGGTCCACTCGTCTCCGCGTTACCGGAGCCGAGGAGCGAGCGCTTGCTCGCGTTGAAGATCTGCGATCCGGCCATGGGCGCGGGCTGCTTTCTGCTCGCCGTCGCCCACCATGTCGCACGCGCTCTCGTCGATGCATGGCGATGCGAGGGCCTGGCCACAGATGACCCGCCGGACACTCTCGCGCGGCGCGCCCAAGCGCAGGTGGCGCGCCGGGTGATCTACGGAGTGGACAAGAGCCCCACCGCAGTGAGCCTCGCCCGCATGAGCCTCTGGCTCTTCGGCGGCGCGGAGGAAACGCGGGAAGCCGGCCTGACCCACACCTTGCGGCACGGGGATGCCTTGCTCGGCAATGCTCCGGAAAACAGCACGTCAGGCACCGCCGAGCGAGACGAGCCCGCGCCACCCCACCCGCCGTTCGATTGGCAAGAAGCGTTTCCCGAGGTGTTCAGACGCGACAACCCCGGCTTTGACGCGCTCGTCGGCAACCCGCCCTGGGTCGCTTTCGTGGGCCGAGCAGCGCAGCCCCTCGAGCCGAAGCTCGCCGCGTATTACTCGGCCACCAATCCCGCCTTCAAACGCTACCGAACACTGCACGGCTTGTTCGTGTACCGCTCGGCGACGCTATTGCGGCAGCGAGGGCGGCTGGGGTTGATCTTGCCGACCTCGGTTGCAGACCTCGACGGCTATCGGGACACGCGTGCCGCCCACGACGCGTTGTGCGACGTCGATGCGGAGTTGCCGGACTGGGGAGACGGCGCGTTTGCGGGTGTGTTTCAACCGGCAATGGCCCTCCTGTCGACGCGCCGGGAAACGCGACGGCTGGAACGAACGAGCGGTGTGTGGCCGCTCTCGGGCGAGGATTTGTCGAGCACCGAACGGCAACTGCTCGAGCGCCTTTCCCGACTGCCCCGCTTGCCTCCCGAGCTGTTCGGTGAGCGTGGGTTTCAGACGTCCAGCGATGATCGCGCCCACCTGCGCCACGCTACCCTGCCCCATCCGCCGTTTCTCGTGCCGCTGCGCGAGGGGGCCGATATTGGCGAGTTTTGCGCCTTGCCCCCACGTGTATTCGCGGCCGCCGAGCGCTTAGGATCGCCGCTGCGCCCGGCGTCAGAGTGGCAAAAGGTCTCGCTGTTGATCCGGCAGACCGCCCGCTTCCCGATCGCTGCGCGCGCCGACGGCGTCGCCTTCCGCAACTCGATCCTGGCCGGCTTCGAAAGCGCGGACTGGCCCGCATCGGTCTTGCTGTGCTGGCTCAACTCCACGCTAGCGCGCTGGCTGCATTACCGGCGCCACCGCGACGCCCGCCAGGGCATGCCGCAGCTGAAGATTGGGCATCTGAGAGCACTGCCTGCACTACCAAGAGGGGCTCCGTTGAAGGAAATCGAACAACTCGGTCGGGACCTCGGCTCGCGCAACGCGAGCCCCACAGCCGCGGAGCGCGCCACTCTGGATGGGCTCATCTCGGAGCTCTTCTCCCTCACCGCGAGCGAGCGCGGCGCCATCGAGCGGTGGAGTGAGACGTGTCCCGCGCCGGTGCTGCGCCGCCGCGCGGAAACTGCCGAGCCGCGTCGACCGGCGGGCCTTCCGACGAGCTGATTCTGGCGGGACCCCGCACACGCGTGCTAGTCGGCCGAGTCGTGCAGCCCTTGTCCGCCGTCCCGGGTGCAACGGCCGCGTCGTCGCTGGCATCGGCACCACCACTCCCTGAAGTGTCCATCGTGGTGCCGGGCCTCAACGAAGCCGCCTCGCTGCCCGAACTGGCCCAGCGCGTGGAGCGCGCCCTGTCCGGCTCGACACCGTACGAGCTCATCTTCGTCGACGATGGCAGCACCGACGACACCTGGAGCACCATCAGCGCGCTGCACGAGCAGCTCCCGAACGTCCGCGGCGTCAGCCTGCGCAGCAATTTTGGCAAGGCCATGGCGCTCACGGCCGGTTTCAAGCTGGCTCGCGCGCCCATCCTGGTCATGATGGATGCGGATCTCCAGGACGATCCGGACGACCTGCCCCGCTTCATCGCCAAGATTCGCGAAGGCTTCGACGTGGTCGTGGGTTGGAAGGTCGAACGCAAAGATCCTCTCAATCGACGCGTCCTTTCTAAGATTTTCAATGGAACGGTCAGCTGGCTAACGCGAGTCGACTTGCACGACATGAATTGTGGATTCAAAGCGTATCGACGCGACGTGATAGAAACGGTTCCCATCTACGGCGACATGTTTCGCTTCATTCCGGCGTTGGCGGCCGCTCAGGGTTTTCGCATCGGCGAAATTCCGATCACGCACCACAGCCGTCAGCACGGAAAGTCCCGCTACGGCCTGGAGAGGCTCCTGCGGGGCATGTTCGACCTGATCAGTGTCTTGTTCTTGATTCGCTATGCGCGACGTCCCATGCACTTGTTCGGGCTAGTCGGCCTGGTGCTGGGCGTGGGCGGTCTCGTGATCAACGCCTATCTGACGGTGGTGTGGTTGAGCGGTCAAGGCATCGGGCAGCGGCCGCTGTTGCTGCTCGGCGTGCTCATGACGTTGATCGGCGTACAGTTTGCCTCCCTCGGCCTGTTGGGCGAGTTCCTCGCGTACCAAGGCCAAAAGCGCGGCTACAAAGACAGCTTGCCTGTGCGCGAGCGGATCGGATTCTAGAGCTCTGCATGCGTCGTCAAGGTGGCGGGGTTCTGCTCCGAGCGACCTGTCTCGTGTCGGTTTGGGCCGCGCTCTTCGGCTGCGTCTTTGCTGAAGACGCGTTCGCGCGCAACAACACGCACGCGCCCGCGATCTCGACCTGGGACGCGCGGGCTTCCAACGTGGTGCTCGGTTACGGGCAGGCCGTTTCGGGCGACGGCGGCTTCACGCAGCTGAGCTACAACGCGAACTTCGTTTCGACAAATGGCATGCTCGAAGCGCAGTTCGGTATTCACTACGTTACCTATCAGGAGGCGGATGACGCTCCGACGGCGCGCGGCGTCTCGGCGGGCGGCGTCGCCTTGGTCACGCTTCCCCTGTCGGAGCTGTATGACAACGGAGTACCGGGCTCCGCCTTCGCATTTTACATCGGCGGAGTGCCGACGGCCCTGTTCAGCGGACAGCGCAATTTCATCTCCATACCGCTGGTGCTGGGCATCGGCGTGCCGTATTCGCCCGCGCCTTCTGTGACGCTCACCCCCTGGGTCGAGCTGTCGCCGGGGTTCAATTTCGACACGCGCATTCAACCGGTGTCGACCGCGGCCGCGATCGAATCGGCGCGCGACGGCACATTGACCCGCGACGAGGTCGAAGAGTTGGTGGAAGCGGGCCTCGATATCTCGCAAGAGACGAGTGTGGGCAAGCGCGCCGGGCTGGCGTTCGCCGTGCATCTCGGAGAGCGGGTCGACTTCGATCTGAACCTCAGCCTGGGAGCTGGGCACTCGAGCGCACTGGCGCTCGGGGGCGGCGTGGTCTTCCGCTGGGACGCGCTGGTCTCCGAGCTTCGAGAGGAACGGCCGCGCCTCGACCGAAGTGACTGCGCGCTGTTACGCTCGCAATGCGTACGAGAAAGCGAGCCACGCCGCCGCGCAGCCCCGCGGTCGGCTCCCGCCACGCGCCCGCCGGCTGCTGTCGGCCAACCTCGAGCCCGGCAGCGGCCGGTGCGAGCCCCGCAGGGTCGCGGCAGCGTCCCCGCCGTGCCGCGGCGAGCGCAGCCCGGCCCGGCACCACGAAAGCCGAGCCCGCCGCCGCCTACGACCGCACCCGCGCCCAAGAAGCCCGCGCCGATCGAAGAATTGCCGCCTTTGCAGGGCGCACCACCGCGAGCCCCTTAGCCCATTGTCGGCCGGCGACCACGCGTTTGCGCCTTTCTGCGCAGCGCGGACGAGCTCCTCTGGAGGTCACATCTCCGGACACGACCTTACGACGAAGCCCAGCTCGGCGGCGTCGGTCGGACGTGGCTCTGGAAGCCGCCGATCGAGAAACGGTGGAGCCTTCGGCACAATCCGAGTAGGCTGAACGCCAATCGATCGAGTGAACAATACAGGTCCCTCATTTCAAGATGCGCAAGATCTTCATCCTCGACACCAACGTACTTCTTCACGACCCACAGGCTATCTTCAAGTTCGAAGACAACGACCTCATCATTCCGATCTACGTCCT
>JAYWEH010000342.1:0-23220 GCA_043780025.1 Deltaproteobacteria bacterium | reverse complement strand
CGCGCGAGCACGCGTTCGACGCGCGCGGCGAGCTCCGCCCCCTGGAAGGGCTTCCCCAGGTAGTCGTCCACCCCCAGGCGATACCCCTTCAGACGCTGCGAATCATCGGTCAGCGTGGTGAGAAAGATCACTGGCGTATTGGCCAAATTGGGGCGCGAGCGCACCATCCGGAGCAGCTTCCAACCGTCCATTCGCGGCATGTTCACGTCGGTCAAGATGACGTCGGGACGTTCGCGAATCGCGACGCCCAGGCCTTCGAGGCCGTCATTGGCCGAGAGCACGTCGAAACCGATGGCGCGCAGCGAGCGGATCGCGACAATGCGATGACCGTCCGAGTCATCCACGACCAGCACGGTCGCGCGCGGCTTCTTGCGGGGTTGTTCCACCACGCTCGCCGCCTTGTCATCGAGGTAGCGCGTGATCTGATCGGCAAAGGGCACCCCGCCCACGTCGAGGAACTCCATGCCCATGCCCGCGACCCGATTCGTCTCCTTTGCCTTGTCCGCGTCGAGCACGTACGCGACGCGCGCGATGGCACGAATCTTCGGGCCCTGTTCCGGCAGAGCGATGTGCAGCGTTACCACGGCGCCGGTGGGCAAGAACTTGTCGGTCGGAATGAACAGCCCGGTCCGGCTGACGTTGAGCGTGTACGCGCTCACGAACTCATCGAATGATTCGAACTCGACGTGCAGATCGGCAGCGATGCGCGGAGCAATGCGCCGGTCCTCGCGCGAGCCGGCGCTGCTGTCCTCGAGATCGAGCTCGGGTTTGGCTGCAGCGAGCTCAGAAGACACTTTGGCCACACTTTCGATTGTAAGCTACGGCAGTCGCGCAGGCCAGCTGTCCGCCGCAAAAAAGCCCGGCAATAAAGCGCAAATGACGCGGACCTGGCCCTTATCTTCGGCTCCGTTCGTTTGACGCCGAGGGCTGGGCTGGGTATCTCGGGGCCGATGTCGCAGCGGTGCACCTGGATATTTTGGACGGGGGTCTTCCCATTGAGTTTGGCGAGCGCCTGCTCCGAGAGCCCTTCACCCGCGAGCAGCGCGATCCTCGATGCGCAGCCGAGCGCCAGCGCATCGGACACGGGCGGCGCGAGTGAAGACGTTCCGTCGCAGGGCTCCACCGCGGACGCTGAAGTGGCTCGGGACGCCGAAGCCGCGCCAAGCGACACGGAAAGCGCGGAATCGTTCAGTCTCTTCACCGATCCCGCGACGGGGTTCCAGACGTTCGAGGTGCACGATGCAGATCGCGAGGTGGTCTATTTCGACCCCGAAGCTAGCGCGATGGTGTCGGCACTGAGCGAGGACGCTGTCGGCGGTTGGACTACCCAAGGCAACGATCTGCGCTGGACCCAGAGCGGGGTCGCTTTCCGGGTGCGATTTGGAACCGAGGCCGGCGTTCGCCGGGCTTATTTCACCGAGACGGGCAACGGCACCATCTGCAATCTCACCCTGAGCGGCCCCGATGCGCTGGGGATTCGGGCTACGTCCGAGACACCCCCCAATCCGTGAATACCGCCATGCGCATCCGGCGCTGGCTGGTGAACCAGTGGCTGACGTCATCGGACGCCAAGAGCGAGACGCGGACGATGCAAATGCGATCGTGTTAGTCGAGGTCTCGAGTGCGAGCACCGAAGATTACGACCAAGGAGGACAGCTCGACCACTACGAGCGCATCGAGTTTCTGCAGAGGTGATGTTCGTCGCACACGACCAACGCCGTATCGATGTCGTGCGGCACGATCGCCTTTACCCCCCTTACCTGCGGCTAACGGACCAGAACGCGGGTCCAAGAGGAGTATCTTTGACGCCGCCTTGTACTGTGCGACAAAAGGGTAGAGTGTTGGTTTGCTGCAGTTTTGCAGCCGGGGTTTGCTCTCGAGTAGTTCCTTTGCGAGGGACGAGGCTCGAGTGGCCCCTTTGCAAAGGGGACGAAAAGTGGCCGATCGTGCCGATCAGACGCCGGCGCAGTTTCTCATGCGAGAAATGGCGCTCAGCGAGCAGAACGTCGAGCGGCGCAAGCGCATCGTCGGCCTCGACGCGCAGGATCTGGTGCATATCGCATCGATAAAAGATTTGGTCTGTAGCCGCGTCGAGGAGCACACCCGTATCTTCTTCGACTACGTTGCGGCCCTGGACGAGGGGCGCCCTCTGTTCGCGGACCACGCGCTCATGGAGCGCGCCCGTCAGCTAGAAAAAGACCGCCTCATCGCTACCGCCCAAGGAGAGTACGGGACCGCTTACGTCGAGCAGCGACTCGAGCTCGCCATGCTCTACAGCAAGGCAGGTCTGCCCTTGCGCGTCTTCTTGGCCGCATTTCACCATGTGATCATGAGCATCGGAGCCACGATCATGAAACAGTTCGAGCGCACGCCGCTCGAAGGTTTCCAAGTCTTCATGTCGCTGAAGAAGGTCGCGTTTTTCGACATCGGCATCGGAGTCGACGTGATTGTGTTTGAAAGGGAGCGTGTGATCCGCCGACAGCAGGAGGCGATCCGCGAGTTGTCCACGCCGGTGCTCCAGATCCGCGAGAAGTTGCTGCTCCTACCCATCATCGGGGTCATCGACAGCCACCGCGCTCGACTCATTACCGAGGGCCTCCTCAAGTCCATCCGGGCCAATCGGGCCAAAGTGGTCGTGATGGATGTTACCGGTGTTGCCACCATCGACTCCATGGTCGCCAATCATCTGATCCAGACCGTCACCGCAGCGAAGCTGATGGGTGCGTCGGTGATCGTTACGGGCCTTTCGTCGGACGTCGCGCAGTCCCTGGTTTCGCTCGGTATCGACCTCGGCAAGCTGGATACCGTCGGAGATCTTCAGGGCGGAATCGAGGAAGCGGAGCTTTTGCTCGGCTACCGGGTGGTTTCGGACAGCGCCCGGGTGCGTCGCCACCAGTCGTTGTCACCCGAAGCTGAGTGAACGCAACGCATGTCCGTGCCGATTCTGAAGCAAGGTGACGTGCTGATTGCCTCGATCCAGGTCGCGCTTTCCGACCGCGAGCTGGTGGAGCTTCGTGATCAATTGGCGGACCGTGTGGGTCGCCTGCGCGCGCGGGGTGTCATCATCGACGTGACGGAGCTAGACGTATTGGATTCATTTGCCGCGCGCATGCTGCGCGGCATCGCCTACACCGCCAAGCTCCGCGGCGCCAAGACAGTGGTGGCGGGGATCCAGCCCGAAGTTGCCCTCGCGATGGTGCAGCTCGGCTTGTCGCTCGATGGCATCGCCACGGCGCTGGACCTGGAGGAGGGCCTCGTGCTCTTGCGGGGTGGGAGTGATGAGCGTGTTCCCCGAGACTAGCGTTCCCGTCGAACGCGAGGTGGACATCGTGACCGCCCGTCAAAAAGGGCGCGAGCTGGCCCTGGCCATAGGCTTCTCGGGTACCGATCAGACACTGATCGCAACGGCCATCTCCGAGGTTGCGCGCAACATCGTCAGCTACGCCGGGCAAGGGCTGATCGTTTTTTCGAGCATCGAACACGAGAGCCGCCGCGGACTCATGATCGTGGCGCGCGACCAGGGGCCGGGCATTGCCAACCCGGAGCTGGCGATGCGCGACGGCTACTCGACGGGGAGCAGCCTGGGCCTCGGGCTGCCGGGCGCCCGGCGGCTCGTGGATGACTTTGAGCTCGCTTCGACCCTGGGAGTCGGCACGACGGTCACCCTGAAAAAATGGCTGCGGTGATGCAGGCGGCTCGCGATCGGGTCAGCCTCGACTGGGGTTGGGCCGGCGGCGGGCTCGACGGCGCCAAGTCGGGCGATCTGCTTGCTCGCTACTTGGGGGCGGCCGCGTGAGCGCGATCGAATCCGACACCTTGTTGGCCCTCGTGGCTCACATCGACGAGGAAAGCGAGGACACGCTCAGTCACGCCTACGAGATTGGCCGGCGCGCGCTCGGCCAGGGTCTTGGGATCCTCGATATGTTGTCCCTCTATGAATCGGTGCAGGCGGACCTGGTGTCTTCCGCTGCGCTCGCGGATCGGCCGCGCACCGCGGCCGCCGTGGGCAACTTTTTTCGCGAGCTGCTCTCTGCCTTCGAGATGAGCTTTCGCGGCTACCGGGAAGCCAACAGCGAGCTGAAACGTTTGAACGCCGATTTGAAGACGGCCTACGCGGAGCTCCAGGCCCAGCAACTACAGCTGATTCAGTCCGCGAAGATGGCCTCGCTCGGCGAGCTGGTCGCGGGAATTGCGCATGAAATCAACAACCCGCTGGCCTTCGTGGTGAGTCATTTGAGCACGGCCAGCAGGAGCCTCGGCAAGGTAGAGCTAGAGCTAGCCGAATCCGCTTCTCCCTCGGTAAAAGAAAACTGTGCACGCGCCCGTGACCGCCTTCGAGAGAGCGAGATCGGAACCGCGCGGATCCGCGAGCTCGTGCTCAAGCTCCGGACCTTTTCCAGACTGGATGAAGGCGAACAAAAGCGGGTCAGCGTCCGTGAATGCGTCGCTTCCGTACTGGCCATCCTGGAGCACCGCTTCAAGGGCCGGATCTTGGTCGAGACCCACTTTGGCTACCCGGATTTGGTCGAATGTTTTCCGAGCTTGCTGAACCAGGCCCTGATGAACCTGATCTCGAACTCCATCGACGCGATCGAGCGCGAGGGTACCATCGCCATCATCACCGGCGCCGACGCTAGCGGCTATCTGATCGCCGTCTCCGATACAGGCCACGGCATCCCCGAACATGTACGAGGGCGGGTCCTCGAGCCGTTTTTCACCACGAAGCCCGTTGGGGAGGGCACCGGCCTCGGACTGAGCATCACCCATTCGATCATACATAAACACGGTGGCACTCTGGAGCTCCTCCCCAGAGAGGGGGGCGGCACGGTGGCTACCATCCGGTTCCCGATGAACCAGATTTGATCTTTCACAGGCTCGCGCGGCCACCCGGCGCGCGAGTGCTGGGTTAGCTGCCTGCTCGCACGGGCAAACGGACGATGAAGCGCGTACCTTTGCCCAGCTCGCTCTCGACGCGAATGTCGCCGCCAAACTCGAGTACGATGCTTCGACAGAGGGAAAGCCCGAGCCCCGAGCCAACACCCGCGCGCTTGGTGCTGAAGAAGGGTTCGAAAACCCGCGTGAGGTTTTCCGGCGGAATGCCCTTGCCGGTATCCATGAACTCGGCAAACGCACTGCCGCCCTCGGCCCAGGTGCGGACCGTGATGCAGCGGTCTTCGAGGTCGCGCTCGTCCATCGCGTGGGAAGCGTTGATCAGCAGGTTCAAGAACACCTGCGAAAGTTTGCCTTCGGAGGCCCAAACGGCGGGCACTGGGCCGAAGTTCTTGACGAGCTTGGCGCGGAATCTGATGGCGCCGAAGGCGATCGTGATCGCGCACTCGATGGCATAGGCCAAGTCGACATCGGACAAGTCACCGGTGTCGACCCGGGCGAACGTGGTCAAGACTCTGGAGATGCGCGTGATCCGTTGCGTTCCGTCGAGCGCATCACGGGCCTGCTCACTCGCGTCTTCAAACTGCTCTGGCCCGAGGAGCTGCTCATCCTCGCCCAGCATCTCCGCGAACGCCGTGTCCCCGACGGCGCTCCTGAGAGCGGACTGACAGCGTTCGACCGCGCCGGCGATCCTCGGCAGGAGTTGCGCAAGGTTATCGACATTGCACAGCACGTAGGCCAACGGATTGTTGATTTCGTGCCCCACGCTAGCGGCCAAGAGGCCCATGCTGGCCAAGCGCTCCGTTTGTGCGAAGATACTCTGTTGGCGCTGCGCTTCGGTCTCGTCGTGCACCGTTGCCTGAAGCAGTGCCGCACCGTTCGCCTGCATGCGCGTCAAGGTGACCTTGGAAAAGAATTCCTGACCCGAAGCCCGCAGGTACGTCCAGTCAAAGGAATGAGCGCCGTCGCGCATGGCCGATGCGATCATCGCGCTGGATTTTTCTTCGGAGCGGCGGCCGTCGGGTTGTCGCTCGGGCGAATAGTAACCGGGTGTTCGCGTTACGAAGTCCGCTTCGTCTCGCGCCCCAAACATCGCGATGGCCGCGACATTGCCCGAGGTGAATTGGCGTGCGGGTGGCGACAGAGTCATCAGCGCGTCATGCGAATTCTCGAACAGGGTTCGGTGCCGCGCCGCGCTCTGCTCCAGTGCCATTTCGGCGCGTTTGCGTTGGGTGATGTCGCTCAGCATCATCAGCGTTGCAGGTGCGCCATTGGCCCCGTGCGCCGCGCGTGCGTCGAGCCGTGACCAGAACGGTTCGCCGCCGTTTTCCAGCAACCGCAACTCACACACCTCGCGTGCGTCGCTCAGTAAGAGCCGTTCCTGGTGGGTGCGGTAAACGTCCTGATCCGCGGGCAGCACAAAACGGGACCATCTCTGCCCCAAGAGCGCGCTCCGGCTCATGCCGAGTAGCTCCGCCGCGGTGAGGTTTGCCTCCAGCACCTGCCCCTCGCCGCCGATGGTCACGTAACCGACGGGTGCCAGATCGTAGAGGTCGAAATAGCGCGCCCTCGAGCCCTCCAGTTCGGCCTGCGCTTGGCGCAGCTCCTCGTTCTGCAGTTCGAGCTCGATCTGGTGCACGAGCAGCTCGTACAGCACCTCCTCGGCCGCTTCAGGCGACGAGCTGTGGGGCACTTTCGGCGTTTGCGCGAGGTGGGCTGTCGCTCGCTCGCGTAGCCCCCGCACGGGCGGCGCCGCCACGGCCCTCCCAAACATGCCCGATTCCGGTCGATTCCGGCTCGCCTTCGGTTTGTGCTCATACATGTGGTGGCCCCTCCCGCGCCCGCTCCGTAGTGGAGACGGCGTACACGTCTCCCAACTCATTCACCAACGCCCCGGCAGTCAGCGAAACCTCCACGATCCGGGCGTCCTTGGTGACGCGCTGCATGTGGAAAGGTGCCAGCACCACCGCTTTGGTTAGTTGCCGGACCACCGCCAAGGCTTCCTCTTGGCCAGCTTCGGGGACCAAGCGGCGGATGTTCATGGTCAGAGCCTCTTCCTCGCTCCAGCCATACATTCTCACTGCGCCCCGATTCCAGGACAGGATTTGGCCATCCAGGCCCTGCACCGTGACGGCGTCGTGCGCGTCGCGCACCTCGGCCGCCATTCTGCGCAACACGTCGGATTCCCGCAGCCTGGCCTGTGCATTCTTGAGCTCGGTGACCTCCGTGAAGGTTATCACCGCGCCCTCGACCACATTCTCGAGCGTACGATAGGGCCGAATGCGCAACAGGAACCAGTGGCCGGAGCGAATTTTGACTTCGACTTCCTTTGCCACGAGCGTGTCGAGCACGCCTTGCACGTCCGAAACCAACCCGTCATAGCCGATGAAATTCGAAACGATGTGAGCGAGCGGCCTGCCCACGTCGGTTCGGATCAAGTTCACCAATAGGGCCGCCGCTGGAGTGAAGCGTTGAACGTGGAGCTCGTGGTCGACAAAGATGGTGCCGACGCCCGTACCCGCCAACAGGTTGTTCATGTCGCTGTTGGCGCGGGACAGGTCGATCACCTTGACGCTCAATTCGGAGTTGACCGTGGCCAGCTCCTCGTTGACCGATTGCAGCTCTTCCTTAGACGTCTCGAGCTCTTCATTCGTGGATTGCAGCTCTTCGTTCGTGGATTGCAGCTCTTCGTTGGAGGATCTGAGCTCCTCGTTCGACGTCTGCATTTCCTCTTGCGCGGCCTGGAGGCGTTCATCCTTGGCAATCACTTCCTGCTGGAGCTGGGTGATGCGCAGTTCGGCACTGCTGGCGGGCGGCGTGGAGGCCGGGTCCGACGCTGCTGTCGCATCGAGCGCGGCGCCGGCGGTTGGCGCGGACCCACCGTCACCGCCCGGAACGTCCTCGAAAGTGATCAGGAATAACCGCTCGTCACCCGCGACAGCGGCGCTCGGCGGGGCGGGCTGAACCACTAGATTGACGGTGGTAAACTCCCCGTTCGTCTTGATTCGCAGCTTGGAATGGTAGACGCGCTCCTTGTGGGCTGCGGCTCGATGCAGAGCGCTGGGCAGCACTTGCCGCAAGCCCTGGCGCGCCATCTTCAAGATGTTCAGGCCCGCGGCGCCGGGAGCGGGCTCCAGGTACTTTCCCGTCTGCCCGTGGAGATAGAGTAACTCGCCGTGCTCGTTGACCAACGCCGCGACGGGGCCGCGCTCGAGCAGCACTTGCTCGGTCAGCGTGCGCAACGCGAATTCGGCCGCGTCGCGCGAGGCCTTGCGCGTGCTACGGGGGCCGCCCGCGGCTTCGGTCGACCGGGGCATGATCATGCCCACGGCAAGGCGGGGTGCTCCCTCCACGTCTTCTGTGCGCTGATAGACCTTTCCTTTGCGGTCCTGCAGCGCAAAGAGATCCGTGAAATCCCCTACGGTCTCGGAGGACCCGAGGAAGAGTAGGCCGTGCGGGTTCAGCGCGTAGTGGAAGAGCGGGATGAGCTTCCGCTGCAGCTCCGGTCCCATGTAAATGAGCAGGTTGCGGCAACTGATCAGATCGAGCTTCGAAAACGGCGGATCTTTGATCACGTCATGCACGGAGAAAACCAACGCGTCGCGAATGTCCTTGCGGATTCGGTAACAGCCTTCGTCTTGTGAGAAATAGCGCTCCAGCCGTTCGGGCGAGACATCCGTAGCAATGCTGGCGGGATACAAGCCCGTGCGGGCGGCGTCGATCGCTCGGCTGTCGATGTCGCTGGCGAAGACTTGCAGTTTGAAACTAGAAGAGGCCGCATCCAGCTGTTCGCGAAGCAGGATGCAGATGGAGAGGGCTTCCTCGCCGCTGGAACAGCCCGGTACCCAGACCCGGATCGTCGAGCCCGCAGGCTTGCTCGCGAGCAGAGGCGTGAGGCTCCGCTCGAGAGCCGCGAAGGCCTCGGCATCGCGAAAGAACTGCGTAACGCCGATCAGGAGGTCTCGGAACAGGGCCTCAATCTCGGCCGGGTTTCCCTGCAAATAGCGGAGGTACCCGTCCGAGCGCTCTATTTGGTGGACCGCCATGCGGCGTTCCACGCGGCGGTGGATCGTGTTGGGCTTGTATTGAGAAAAATCGTGACCCGTCTGCGCCCGAAGCAGGATGAAGATCTTCGTCAACGCCGTTGCGGCCTCCGGAGGTGGCGGCTTGGAGGGCCGCCGTTCCCCCGGCTGGAAGGCGCGGCTGACGTACGCGATCAGTTGCTCGGGCATCTCGGCAGGAGGCAACGTGTAATCGACCAGGCCCGTACCGATCGCGCTCCGCGGCATCGCGTCATATTCGGTAGAGTCGGGGTTTTGTGCCATTGCCATGCCGCCCTCGGCTTTGACGGCTCGCAATCCTCGCGTGCCGTCGCTGCCGGAGCCCGAGAGCACGATGCAAATCGCGCGCTCGCGCTGGTCTTGCGCGAGTGACCGGAAGAAGAAATCAATCGGTAAACGCTGCCCGCGCGGCGCGACAGGCTCCAGCAGCTGGAGCGCGCCGTTCAGAAAAGCCATGTCGCGGTTGGGCGGAATGATGTAGGCGCAGTTGGGCCTAACCCTCATCCCGTCCTCGACCTCGAACACCGCCATGCGCGTGTAGCGTTTTACCAGCTCGGTGAGAATGCTCTTGTGGTCAGGCGCGAGGTGCTGCACCAACACAAATGCCATACCGCTGTCGGCGTCCGCAGGCATGCCGGAGAAGAACGCTTCGAATGCCGCGAGCCCGCCTGCCGACGCGCCGATGCCCACGACCGGAAAGCTCGCGGCTTCCTCGCCGGTGGCAGTGGGCGGACTGGCCGCGTCTGCGTCATCTGCCCGTGCAGAAGATTCCTCGGTAGCTTCGGCCGCATTCGGCGTCGGGGCTACGTTGGCTTGCCCATTCGTCGCAGGGGTTCCGTCTTTTGCCTTCCTGTGGCCCTTCTTCTGAGTCATGCCGTCCTCCGAGCGCCTCGTTGCTTGCTCCAGTCCGGCGCCTATCCGCGGGCTTTCGCCCCATGGCACCCCGTGGCATTTCCGAAGGGAAGCGGGGTCTCCGCTTCGCTACTCCGGCGCCCCACTTGCATTGGACGCCGCCGCTCTCGCCGCGTCAACCGTAGAGCTGCCGCCCCGGCGAAATAGCGTCATCGTTATGCGGCCAAGACCCTGGCGGGTGACCCAATGGAGCGATCCAGGTGCGGGCGGCCGCGTTATCATTGCGGAAGCGTCGCGGACAGAGCGCCCGTGCCGCCGCTTCCCGTCCGACCGAGCGCTACCTCCGACGCGGTAGGAGAGCTCTCGAAAACCCCGTTGCGAAGTAACCGGGCGAACTGTTCGGGAAGCAACGGGCGGCTGAAGAAGTAGCCTTGCGCCTCCTCACATTGGTGTTCTCGAAGAAAGAACTGCTCTTCTCGGGTCTCCACGCCCTCGGCAATCACCCGCAGCTCGAGGCTTCGGCCCATGCTGATAACAGCGCTCACAATGGCCGTCTCCTTGGGATTGGTGGTGATCTGACGCACGAAGGATTGGTCGATCTTGAGCGCGTCAATCGGAAACTTTCGGAGATAGCTCAAGCTCGAGTAACCCGTGCCGAAATCATCGACGGCCAGGTGCACGCCTTTCTCTCTCAGCTTCTCGAGGATGTTGGCCGTGGACTCGGCATGCTTCATCAGAACGCTCTCGGTCAGCTCCAGCTCGAGCGAGCTCGGGTCCAGGCCCGTATCGCTCAGGGCGGTGAACACCCCTTCGAGAAAGTTCGCGTCCCGGAATTCCACGGCAGAGATATTGACCGCCATGGTTCCAAAATTGAGGCCGGCGTCCATCCAAGCCCGGGCCTGCCTGCAAGCCTCGCGCAACACCCAGTTGCCGATCGGTAGAATGAGGCCACATTCTTCCGCCACGGGAATGAATTGCGCCGGAGGGACGGAACCGCGGATCGGGTGAGTCCACCGGATCAGTGCTTCTGCTCCGGTGATGAGCCCCGTGCTCAGGTTAAATTTGGGCTGATAGTGTAGAGCGACTTCGTGCCGTTCCAACACGCGTCGCAGACTCTCCTCGATGGATTGTCGCTCGACCGCCCGCACGTTCATGCCCGGCTCGAAAAATTGATAACCCTGACGCCCGTTTTCCTTGGCCTGGTACATGGCGGTGTCCGCGTTCTTGATCAGAGTCTCCGCGTCCAGCCCATCATCCGGATAAACGCTCACGCCAATGCTCGTGGTAACGTGGAGCTCGAGATGCTCGATGGAATGAGCCTTCGCCACCGTCTGTAACATTCTTCTCGCCGTGACCACGGCATCCTCCGCGCGTTCCACCTCCGAAAGCAGCGCCACGAACTCGTCACCGCCTTGCCGGCTCACCGTATCCGTGACGCGGACACAATCGCTCAGCCGTTCCGCGACAGACTGAAGCAGCTTGTCGCCGATGCGATGTCCCAGGGAATCGTTGATGTGTTTGAAGCCATCCAAATCCAAGAATAGTACGACCACCTTCTTGATGTGGCGCTGCGCGAAGGCGATGGCATGGCTCACCCGCTCCTTCAGGAGCATTCGATTGGGCAACCCCGTCAAGAAATCGTGCTGCGCCGAATGGGTCATCTCCAGCGTCATCGCACGTGCCGTCGTCACGTCGCGAAAAACGACGACGGCCCCGGTGGGCTGCCCTGCGCGGTCACTGATGGGGGCGATGGAGTCTTCGATCGGAATCTCGAATCCGTCGCGCCGGACCAGGACACAGTTCGACGGAAGCCGCACGGCTCGCCCTGGTCCTACTTGAATTGCGTCCGCATCCAGAACCGTTTCGCGACTCGTGGCGTCCAGGATTCGGAACACCTCGACCATGGGTCGTCCGAGAGCTTCCTGACGCGACCAGCCCGTCATTTTTTCCGCAACGCGGTTGAGAAAAGTGATGCGTCCGGACCTGTCCGTGCATGCGACGCCATCGCCGATGCAGTTGAGCGTGACTTGGGCACGTTCCTTTTCGGCGAACAGTGCCTCTTCCATGATCTTGCGTTCGACCGCGTAGCGCAATGCTCTCGAGAGCCCCCGCGACTCGACTTGCCCCTTGATGAGGTAGTCTTGAGCTCCCTCCTGCAGGGCCTGCGCGGCGATCGACGGGTCGTCCAGGGCCGTCAGCACCACCAACGGGACGTGGGGCGCCGCGTGGTGAGCGCGCCGAACCGCTTCCAACCCGTGTGTGTCGGGCAAGCCGAGATCGACTAGGATAACATCCACGGCATGCGCCGCGAGGTGCTGCTCGGCCTCGCGCATGCTTTCCACGTGCATCAGTTTGGTGTCGTGCGGGCCTTGATCGTTGAGCATCTCCCGCAACAGGCGAGCGTCCCCTCGATTATCCTC
This sequence comes from Deltaproteobacteria bacterium, assembly GCA_043780025.1. GTDB lineage: Bacteria > Myxococcota_A > Polyangia > Polyangiales > Polyangiaceae > SZUA-265. The sequence continues at coordinate 10,997 of JAYWEH010000342.1, read as the reverse complement.
GACAAGGAGCACCCATTTGATTGGGCGCTGGCTCAGCCGCCCGGCCTCGGCAGTTTGGACTTGGTCAACCAGAAATCGTTGATGGTGACTCGACCGAAATGCAGCCGCCCATGGCACTCCACAATCTTCTTGCAGATGGCTAGACCGATGCACCTGGTGCTTCAAGTGGAACGCGGTCTTCAATTCTTCCTCTTGAAACTAGGCACAGGACTCGCTTTTTTTTGTGGGCGGCAGGGTCCGAAGAGACGCGTCTGCAGCAGCCCGGTCCGAGGTCGGAATGCCGAGTGAACCCATCTGGGGCCTCATGATCCCCGCTCCGCGCCGCCACCTCTGCTACGCGCAGGCGCCCCGCTTGCAAGACGTCCATACTCTGCAGGCGTGCAAGGGCCGGCCCCTGAATATCGCAGCCTCGTGCACGATACCTCGCCGCTCTTGGAACAGAAGCAATGCGCGAGGCACTTTCCTGGCAGCAATGACCCTCTGCCCACATCCTCCCGAGGACGTCAGGCACACCTACCTGCGACCGGTCAGGGCAGGAGTGCCGAACTACTTCCTAACGTCGATCCGGCATACCTCCCGTCGTTCGTGAAGGAGAGCTCCAGGTCTTGGAGCGGATCAGGATCGAGCGCACGTCGACTACACGCTCGGTGCTCGGCCCCAAGAAGCTAGAGCGCGTATCGCAGCGCCGGAGCGAGCGATCCAGAAGGTCCCGGCCCGGTTGGACTGCGACGAGGGTGGTCGAGGAACCTGAGCCGCAACCGAGCGTACCGAATGACGCGCCGGCGTGCTTCGATCGGGACACCGAGTCTCCGTCGACGCGCTCGGAGCGCCGGGGTCGGAGCAGGGCAAAGAACCGGTCGACCCCGTTTTCCTCGGCATTTCGCAGCGTGTCAACCGTCAGCCTGCTCTGTGCCCAATAGGAGCGTTTCGCCTCGAGCCCCGGGCGATTCGGCGAATCGAGGACGATGCAACACTCTAAATTTGTCCGCGAATGAGCGGAAATGGAGCACTCGCCAAGGGCCGGGGCCACTGATATGGTCCGGCCTATCATTTCTTGCGCTGTCGCGCCCACAGGGTCGCGGCGCCGATACGCGTAGTAGAAGGAGCCCTTGATGACCGCCATCGTCCGCCGCCGATCCAATGCCGCCGCCCCGCTCATCGCCATGGCGCTGGGAGCGTGCACGCACCCGGACGTCGGGGGATTGGCTAACATTGGCGCGGGGTCTGGAAACGTTGCCGGAAATGCCTCGGTGGGCAACGGTGGCAGCGGCGGCGTCGTCGCGGGAGGTTCGACGGGCGAGGGCCCCCCGGTGATCGGCGGCGTGGATACTCCCCCACCCACCGTGGTCGAGGTGTGCCGTAACGCGCCCTACAGCGACGACTACACGCCCGGGCAGAATAACCCGCCGGCGCCGAGCGACACGGAGGTGCAGGCCGTCCTGAACCTGATGGATCAAGAGGGCCGCATCAAGCAGATGCAGGGCGTGCCCACGCCGACGAGCACGGGACAGGATAGGTTCGACGACATCCAGCGAAGCGAGAACGTGACGCTGCTCGATACGACAGAGGTGCGCGGCTACTTCTATCGGGATGCGGCGCGCGGCTTGAATCTGGACGCACGCCAGGAGGAGCGGCAGTTCATCCCAGGCCAAAACTTCTCCACGACATTCCCTGTAGCCTCGGCACGAGGTGCCTCATTCGATCTGCAACTCGAGTACGACATCGGCGCCGCGATCGGTGACGAGACCGTCGCGTCGCAGAACTCGGTGTTGCTTGCTCCGTGCATGAACATCTTGCGCCATCCCTATTGGGGCCGCTCCCAGGAGACCTATGGCGAAGATGTGTTTCATCTGGGCCGTATGTCCTCCGCGCTCACGGCAGGGCTTCAGACACACGTGGCGGCCTGCGCCAAGCACTTTGCGGCGAACAATGTCGAACTCGATCGTGACAGGCAGGATGCTCGGCTCGACGAGCAAACCTTGCGCGAGATCTACGGCCGCCACTTCGAGATGGTAGTGGAAGACGGCGGCGTCGCGTGCGTGATGGCGGCCTACAACAACATCAACGGCGTAAAATCGACGCAAAGCCGCCATCTGCTGACCGAGATCCTGCGGGACGACTTTGGCTTCGAAGGCTTTGTGATCTCGGATTGGTGGGCAATGCCCGGCGACCAAGGGACGCCAGGTTCCGGTCTAAACGCTGGCGCCGCACTGAGCCAAACCGTTGAAGCCGTTCGCGCGGGGCTCGATCTCGAGGTGCCCTGGACCTTGAACTACAACCAAATCGACGAGGCCATCGACCAGGAGCAACTCACCGCGAATGACATCGCCGTGTCGGCGTCGCGCATCATCCGCCAGAAGATGCGCTTCAACGCGCTGCGCGCGGATCAGCCGATCGGGCTCAAGCCCACGGTCACCAGCTTGAACCAAGGATCGATCGTCAACAATGACGCGCACATTGACCTGTCGCGCCAGGCCGCTGTCAAGTCGATGGTGCTCTTGAAGAACGCTGCCGGCACTCTGCCGATCCAGGCCGGAATCGGCACGATCGCAGTGATCGGTCCCCAACGCACCTACGGCCTGCAAAGCACCACCGGGCAACCCGGCATCAACTGCACGGGAACGAACAACATCAACTGCGTGGCAAATTTTGCCACCGAGATCCAGATCGGGGATCGTGGCAGCAGTCGCGTCAATCCGGATCCGGCAAAGACCATCGGCCCGTTCGCGGGCCTCACGACAGAAGGTGCCGAGCGCGGCGTCACTGTGGTGAGCGGGAACACCGCGGCGGCGGCGCAAGCGGCCGACTTCGTGGTCGTGATGGTGGGGCTCACTCCGGGCGACGAGGGCGAAGAGTACGCGATCGCATCGGGCGGCGACCGCGCTTCGCTGACCCTGCCTGACAACCAAGATCAGCTGATCCGCGACGTCGTCGCCCTCGGGAAGCCCATGGTTGTGGTGATCCAGGCCGGTGGCATCGTCAACATGCCTTGGCTCGCGGACGTGCCCGCCGTCGTGATGGCCTGGTACCCGGGTCAACAGGGCGGTCTGGCCCTCGCGCAGCTCCTGTTCGGGGAAGCGAACTTCAGCGCCAAGTTACCGGTCAGCTGGGCCGCCGATGCCGCCTGGCCCGCATTCAAGGACAGCGCTGAAGTGACGACGATGGATTACTTCCTCGGTTACCGCTACTTCGACCAGAACGACATCACCCCCGTCTTCCCGTTTGGGCACGGCCTCAGCTATTCGTCCTTCACCTACGGTGAGACCGTGCAACTCGGCTGCCCGAGCGCCGAGAAGGACAGCGTGATCCCCGTCACAGTGAACGTGACCAATAACTCGGACGTGACCGGCGAAGAGGTTGTCTTCGTATTTGCGGCCTATCCGAATACGACGGCACGCCGTTCCCAAAAAGAGCTCAAAGGTTTTCAGAAGGTGGCGCTCGACCCTGGCGAAACCAAGCCCGTTACCATTTTCATTCGCGCTCGCGATTTGAAGTATTGGCAGGGCGACGCGAACGGGTCGTGGGTTGTCGAGTCCGGCCTCGTCGATCTCTTGGTCGGCAAAAGCAGCGCGGATGCAGACTTGACCTTGCGGGCCCAAGTCATGGTCCAGTAACTAGGGGTTCACGCCCTTTCGCCGTCACCTCCTTAAGCTTCAAAGGTGTGCCCATGACAATTGGATGGGGTCTCCCTGCGTTCAGGGCAGGAGCCTACTCGTTCGTGTTCTGTCTCCTCGCTGCCGCGGCATCGCAGGCGCAGGAGAACGAAGACGCTACTGGCGAGTCGACGGAGGAGAGCTCCGATGTTTCGGACGAAGACAGGCCCGAAGCTTCGGACCAACCCGGAGCAGTACCGGCGGCTGCGGAGGAAGCGCCCGCCTCTTCGGCTCGGCCCACGAGCCCGATCGGTATCGAGCGACTGCCCCCGTCAGGGTACCCTGAGCCGCGGGTTCGCGGCATCGTGGGCGGTTCGATGTGGCTCAACATGCAGGGCCATCAATGGCCGTACATGCCGCGCACCAGCGGCGACGCAGGCACACGGATAGCGTTTTCGGGGAACGCCTGGGTCGATACCAGCTACCAAAAAGTGGACTCGGGAGTCACCGCGACCGACCCGAATATCGAGGAGTGGCGGCAGCAGTCGCGCATGGTGGTTCGAACGACGCCGACGTTCAACGCCCCCAATGATTGGTTCGTGCAGGGCAACGGCGAACTGGTGCTGATTGGCGCTGCACCGAGCAACCCCGGTGAAGACTTCGTCGCTGACGATCTCTTTGTGCGCGTCGGGCGCTGGAAGCGCTTCGATCTCACCGTTGGCCGCTTCCAAGGTTGGGAAATTTATCACCTCGGGATGGGCCTCGACCTCAACACCGTGGAACGTGACGGCGCGGACACGCTCAACAGCAACCCCGTGGGCTTGTACGGGTTGACCTTCTTGTGGGATCGCCCGAACGGTCCGGGCCGCGTGGCGCTCCACTACTACGCAAACGACCACCTTCGCTTCGAACTGCTCGGCCACGTCGGCAGCTCGGGTGCCAACGAACTCGGCGCTCGCCCTGTGGGCATCTTCGATATCGGCGTCTTGAAGGTGAAGCTCGGCGCGGAATACGTGAAGTCGACACCCCGACAGCAGGCGGAGGACCGCAAGGATAGCACGGAGCGCCGCGGTGTCGCCGGCGCGGTTCAGGTCGTGATCGATCCGCACTTCGAGGCGGGCGCGAGCTTCGCGCACGCGCTCGTCGACAGCTACAACAATCAGGGTGTGCTCAATGTCGCGGGCAGCAGCACCATCACCAGTGCTGGCGGCTTTGCGAACGCACGCATCGTGGGCCCGTTCATCCTGGGCGCCGGTGTCACGTACACTCAGGATCACAATCTCGAGACCGACGCCACCGGCGAGCTCAACGATGAGCGCAGCCACCTGCAAGTCTTCGGCGCTGCGCAATATTCGCTCTGGGATCAGCTGTTTTTGAAGCTCGTTCTGGCGCACGCCAATGCTCACTTCAATCCGCTCAGCGATCCGCCGCCGGTGCTCGAGTACCGGAACAAGGCGCTCAGCGCGCGACTGCGTTTGCTGTACATGTTCTGAGCATCGTTTCGCACTGGCCCATTGGCCGCCAGCGCTTCCGACTCGATAGGCAGCGTTCCTCGGCGTCACCCCGCGGGGGCGGCCCCCCGCGCCTGGATGGCGTCGAGCGGCATCGGACGCTATTTGAGGAACCGATTGCCGCGGTCGCGCGTTACTCTTGGCGAAACGCGAGCGTTGCCCTGTCCGGTCGCCCGCAGTCCGTCCAGTCGGCCTATATCTCAATAACCCGCGGCACCGCGCAGGGCGCCGTACTGACTCGCGCGTTTTTCCAGGTCCAGCAGCCATGATTCGAGCCCAGCCCCGCACCACGTCCGCGAAATCCGAGCCCGTTCCACGCCCCAAAGCCCCGCTTCTCGGAGTGGTGATGGGAATTGCTCTCACAGCGGGGCTCGGGCTCTGGATTTTCCAGCGCGTCGGAGAGGCCCGCTCGGCGAAATCAGCCGTCGAGGCACGCCGCACTGCCGATACCGAGCGCTCCGCCACCCTCGCGAAAGAGCCCATGCGGGTGCGCGTCGTTTCGGGCGCCGCAGAGTCGTGGCAGGCGCGGGTGGAGCTCGACGGCACGTTGCAGGCGCAACACGACGCCTCGCTCGGCTTCAAGGTCAGCGGTCGCTTGTCGCAGGTGAACGTCGAGGTGGGTGACCGCGTCAGGGCCGGTACGGTGCTGGGCCGGCTCGACGAGCTGGAAGCCAGAGCGCAGGCGAGCGTCGCCACCGCTCAGGCACGTGCCGCTAGCGCTTCGTTGGCGCTGGCCGTCGACAACGAGGAGCGCACCCTGCCCTTGGTAAAAAATGGGTCGGTACCAGCCGCCTCCGGCGTGCAGGCCAGTCAGCAGCGCGAGCTCGCCCAAGCGCAGCTCGAGTCCGCCCAAGCGCAGGCCGCGCTGGCGAAGGCTGGATTGAGCAATCACGTCTCCTTGGCGCCGTTTTCGGGCACCATCACTCAAGCTCCGACCGGCATCGGCGCGGTGGTAGGGCCGGGCCAGACCTTGTTCCGCCTCGTGGACACGTCGACTCTGAAGCTCAACACGACCGTCATCGAAGAAGACGCCAATCTGCTCGCCCCCGGCTCCGAGGTGCGGGTGAGCTCGGCGCAGGGTGAGCTCACGGGGCGCGTGACGGCCGTGCTCGCCACGCTCGATCCGGCAACTCGCCGCGTGCCGATCGTCGCCGAATTCGACAACGCCGGCAAGAAGGGCAGCGATTCGCCGCTCCGCGCGGGCGCCTTCGTGCGCGCCTGGGTGGCGTCCGACCGCGCGGTCCCGGTGTTGCGCCTGCCCCACGCGATCTTGCGCCCGGGCTCGCAGGACGAGGTGTTCGCGGTCGACCCGACGAACCAGCGGCTCCAGTCTAGACGCATCAGCTTCTCCACAGCCCCGACGGGAGAGCTGCTCGTGCGTAGCGGTCTGTCCGCCGCCGATCAGGTCGTGCTCGATCCGATCATCGAGACAAAAGCCGGAGACGAGGTGCGCATCGACCCGAGCGCCGAGGGTGGGCCCGAAGCGCTGCCGCAGCCCAAGGTGCCAAGCGCAGAAGCACCCACCGCGCCAGCGTCGGTGGCGGAGAAAGCGAGCACGCCGTGAATCTCTCCGCCGTTTCGATTCGGCGCCCCGTCTTCACCGCCATGCTCGGCGTGGCGATCATCGTCCTCGGGTTGATGGGCTTCGACCGCCTCGGCAGCGACCTATTCCCGGACGTCACCTTCCCGGTCGTGACGGTCACCGTCCCCTACCCCGGCGCCAGCCCCGACGAGGTCGAGAGCCTCGTGAGCAAACCGCTCGAAGACGCGGTCATCAGCCTGAACGGCATCGACCGCGTGCGCTCGTTCTCGCGCGAAGGTGCGTCTCAGCTCGTCGTCATCTTCAAGCTCGGGGTCGAGCTCTCGGAGGCGGCCGCGGAGGTGCGCGAACGCGTTTCGCAGGTCCGCTATCGACTGCCGGACGAGAGCCGCGAGCCCATCGTGCAGCGTTTCGATTTCGGCGCCTCACCGGTGCTCACCTATACATTGCGGGGCTCGGGCTCCTTGTCGGAGCTCCGCGCCTATGCGGATGACGTGTTGCGCCCGATCCTGGAGCAGGTCTCGGGGGTCGCGGCCGTCGACGTGCGTGGTGGAGCCCGCCGAGAAGTCCGCGTCGAGCTCGATCGCGCCAGGCTGGACTCGCTCGGGCTGACGCCGGGCGCGGTCGTGGCGCAGCTGCGCGCCGAAAATCTGAATGTGCCTGCAGGGCATTTCGCGGAAGGTGAACGCGAAATCAGCGTGCGCACGCTGGCCGAGTTCGAAAGCGTCGCTCAGGTGCGCGAGACGATCGTGGCGACGGCCCCGGACGGCTCAGCGGTGCGCCTGCAAGACATCGCTCGGGTTCTGGACGGGCACGAAGACATGCGCACGAAGGTGCGCGTGAACGGCCAAGAAGCCGTGACGCTCGAGATTCGCAAACAGTCTGGCCAGAATACGGTGTCCGTGGCGCGCGACACCAAGACCAAGATGGCGGAGCTCGAAAAGACGTTCCCCGCCGGTGTGACCGCATCCCTGATCATCGATCAGGCGCGCTTCATCGAGCAGAACATCAAGCAAGTCGAAGAAGACATCGTCTTCGGCGGCCTGATGGCCATTCTGGTCATCCTGCTGTTCATGCTGGACCTGCGCTCCACCCTGATCAGCGCGGTAGCCCTGCCAACGAGCGTGATCGGCACGTTCTTCGTCATGTATGTCCTCGACTATTCGCTGAACATGATGACGCTGCTCGCGATGAGCTTGTCGATCGGGCTCTTGATCGACGACGCGGTGGTGGTGCGCGAGAACATCTTCAAGCACCTGGAACGCGGCAAGCCCCCCAAACAAGCAGCCCTCGACGGGACGGCCGAGGTGGCACTGAGCGTGATGGCCACGACCGCCACAATCGTGGCCGTGTTCATGCCCATCGCGTTCGTGGAGGGCATGGTGGGCCAGTTCTTCCGCCAGTTCGGCGTGACCATCTCGGCAGCCGTGATCATCTCCACCTTTGTCGCCTTCACGCTCGATCCGATGTTGTCGTCACGCTTCGCCAAGTCGGTGGACGACAAGAGCGACTCGTTCGCCTGGCTCAAGTGGCCGTTCGAGTGGGCCCACTCGCAGATGGATCAATCCTACCGAGCGCTGCTCGGCTGGGCGCTGCGCAACAAGATCATCGTCGGCGTCATGGCGATCGGCACGTTCGCCTTCACGATGTATGTGGCGATGTTGACGGGCCAGGAATTCGTGAACGCCGAAGACCGCGGCCAATTCGTGGTCGAAGCCGAGCTGCCCGCGGGCACGGCGCTGGACGAGACCGCGCGCGCAGCGGAAGCCGTCGAGGCGGCGTTGCTGCAGCACCCTCAAATCAAGGTCGTATTTGCGACGATCGGCCCCGAGGAGCAGGTCAACAAGGTCAACTGGCGCGTGGTGACGACGACCAAACTGGAGCGTACGGAGACGATCGAAAACCTCAAGGAGGTCGCCAGGCAAGCCACCAAGTCGCTGCGCGGCGCGCGCATCTCCGTCACGGACCCCAACTTTGTCGAGGGCGCTCCCACGGAGAGCCCGATCATGATCAACGTGCGCGGCGAGAAATACGACGAGATCGAGCGCGTCACCCAGAGCATTGCGGACATCTTGAAGTCGACACCCGGGGTGGGCGACATCCAGGTCCGCCACTCCCCGGGGCGGCCCGAGCTGGCGGTGGCCATCGATCGCGTTCGCGCCGCCGATCGCGGCTTGAGCGCGGCCCAGGTCGCCATGGCCTTGCGCACAGCCCTCGAGGGGGACGAAGCGGGCAAGCTGCGGCAAGAGGGGCAGAAGCAGGACGTACCGATCAAGGTGCGGCTGGACGAGCGCTATCGCACCGATGCGACGGCACTCGCCGGGCTGAGCCTGCCGACACCGAAGGGTCCGGTGAAGCTCGGCGATGTCGTGAACATCACGCGCACCGAAGGTCCACAGGTGATCGAGCGGGAGAACCGCTACCGCCAGGTGACCATCTGGGCCACGCCGATCGGGCGCCCCCTGGGTGACGTGGCCAAGGAGTTTCAGCCCCGCATCGACGCGCTCGAGCTCGCGCCCTCGATGTCGATTTTCTATGACGGCCACCTGAAAATGATGAACGAGAACAACGCAGCCATGGGCCTCGCGCTGCTGCTCGCGGTCGTGTTCATCTACATCGTGCTGGCATCCCAGTTCGAAAGCTTCATCCACCCGCTGACCATCATGGTGACCTTGCCGCTCGCCATCGTCGGCGGCATCCTCGGGCTGTTTTTGACCAAGAATACGTTGGCCATGGGTGCCATGATCGGCGGCATCTTGCTCATGGGTCTGGTCACCAAAAACGCCATCTTGCTGGTCGATCGCGCGATCGTGCGGGTGCGCGACCACGGTGAGACGCCGCTGCAAGCCATCCTCGAAGCCGGCCCCGAACGACTGCGGCCCATCTTGATGACCAGCGCCGCCATGATCCTCGGCATGTTGCCGACAGCCATGAGCAACGCCGAAGGCAGTGAGTTTCGCGCGCCCATGGCCATCGTGGTCATCGGCGGCGTGATCAGCTCGACGTTGCTGTCGCTGGTGGTAGCACCGGTGGTGTACCTGAGCATCGAGAACATCAAGGGCGGGCTTGGGCGCCTGATCCCGAAGAGCTGGCGCGGCCCACCCGAGCTCCCTGGTTCGCTGTCCGTCGGCGCCAAGTGACAGGATGAGCGCGAGCGGCCCACGCCGCTCGTCTAGCCCCTCACCAAAAACGCAGGCCGACTGGGGTCGCGCTACCCGACAGCTCGAACAGGATGGGGCATGCTGTGCTCATGCCCACGAGCTGCCGTTGATGAAAGATGCGATCGAACGTGCTGGAGCCGCTCTGGCCCGTGCACTCCTGGCGCCATGAAAACGAGATCGGGAACTGGCCGAAATCATAGCTCTCGACCAGCGTGGGCGGGTACGAAGGAAACTGCGCGATCTTGGCGCAGCCGTTGGCCTGATGGGTAGAGACCACGCCAACCGTCGCCATGTCGACGGAGTTCGCCACCGTGCAGCGCGGGCAAGCGGGGCAACCCGGCTCGCTCCCCCCGCAATCGACACCGCCTTCGTCGCCGTTTTGAACCCCGTCATCGCAAGACACACAGCGCAATGCGGTCGAACAGTTGGAGCTGACACAGTCTCCGTCCACGCGACAGCGCAGGCTGTCTTCGCAGCGCGGGCAGCCCGCTTCGGTACCACCGCAGTCGGTATCCCCTTCGTTGCCGTTCAGCGCGCCGTCTCCGCACACGAGCGGGACCTCGCAGGTGCCGCCCTGGCCGCACAGACCCGTCTGGCATTGTCCGTCCGCGGTACAGGCGGCATTCGTCGCGCACAGGCCACAGGTCGCGTTACCGCAATCGGTGACGGGCTCATCTCCGTTGGTCAGGCCGTCTCCACAGGAGGGCGCTTGGCAGCAGCTGCCGACTCCAGCGGCACAGCCCGCCGCGCCGCACACGCCGCTCTGACAATCCGAGGCATCGCCACAGGCGCGCCCCGCGAGGCAGCTGGCGGGACAGCTGCCGCCGCAATCAATGTCCGTCTCATCCTGGTTATCGACACCGTCCGAACAAGTCGGCGCCGCGCACAGCTGGTTGGATCCACAGACGCCCGACGCGCAATCCGAGCCGACAGTGCAGGCCACGCCCACGGCGCAGCCGGGGCAACCTCCACCGCAGTCGAGCGCGACTTCCGCGCCGTTCAGGCTGCCGTCCTGGCAGCTCGCGGAAGTGCACACACGCGCGCCCGTCGCACAGATCAACGGCGCTTGGCAGTCGCCGTCGCTGGCGCAGCTTCGATCGGCGAGGCAGCCACCGCAAACCGGCCCACCGCAGTCCACGTCTGTCTCAGCGCCGTCCGTCACGAGGTCGTCACACGCGGCGTCACGGCATTC
>JAYWEH010000341.1:0-10104 GCA_043780025.1 Deltaproteobacteria bacterium | reverse complement strand
CTCCCCGCTGGCCTTCGACGCCAGCTTGGCGCCCAAGCCCGCCTGGTGGGGCATCTACGACGCGCTCACCGGCTGCGCGTACCAATGAACGCCAGGCGTTGCTCCGCGCGCGCCAGGATGAGGCTGCCCATCCCAGGTTCCGGCGTGCCAGTTCTCACGCTCCGCCCTCGCGCTTGTGCTCGAGGGCCTGCCAGCGGTTCATCAGCGTCTGGACGCGCGCCTGGGCAACGCTGAGCTCGGCTCCCAGCGCGGCGGCTTTGGCGGGGTCGCGACGATACAGGTCGGGGTCCGCCAGGGCGCCTTCCACACGTTGCACCTCGCGCTCCGCGGCCCCGATCACGCCCTCGATCTCGTCGAGCTCCTTCTGCTCTTTGTAACTGAGCTTGGCGGTTCGGCGTTCCTCGCTCTTCTGTAGCTTTGCCTCGCGGGAGGCAGCCGCGGTTGCGCTGGCGGTCAGTCGAGCGCGCTCGGCGCGCAGGCGCGAGTAGCTGGCGTAGTCTCCGATGTAGTGGCCGATCTTTCCCTCACCTTCAAAGACCAAGATCGAGGTGGCGACGCGATCGAGAAAGTAACGATCGTGCGTCACCACAAAGACCGAGCCGGGAAATTCGCACATCATCTGCTCCAGGGCGCCGAGCGTGGTGGTGTCGAGGTCGTTCGTCGGCTCGTCCAAGAGCAGTAGGTTGGCAGGCGTGAGCAGCAGCTTCGCCAGCGCCACACGGGCGCGTTCGCCGCCGGAGAGTACGCCGACCTTCTTGCGGATCTCCTCCCCCCGAAACAGGAACCGTTCGAGGTAGCTGTAGATGGTGATCTCGCGCCCGGCAACGGTGAGCGTGGTGCGCAGGCCGGCGACATTTTCGGCCACGCTGAGTGCGTCGTCGAGCTCGCGGCGAGTCTGCGCAAAATAGCCGACGCGCGTGTTCTTGCCCAGGCGCACGCCCCCGCTCGTCGGAGCCAGTGTTTGAGTGATCAGGGCGAGCAACGTGGTCTTGCCCGCCCCGTTGGGTCCGATCACGCCGATGCGCTGGCCCGGTGTCACGATCAGGTCGAGCCCGTCAATCAATACGCGCTCGCCGTACCCTGCCTTGACCTTGCTGAACTCGAGCACCTCCGAGCCCTGGCGCCGCGAGGTGGCCTCGAAGAGCAAGCTCTGAGGGCCACCGCGGGGCCCGTCACCGATCGCCGTTTCGGCGCGCTGGATGCGCGCCTTCTGCTTGGTGCCGCGCGCCTTGGGCTGGCGCCGCAGCCACTCGAGCTCGGTGCGCAGGAAGTTCTGCCGATTGGATTCGGTGCGGGCCTCGAGAGCCTGGCGCTCGGCCTTGGCGGTGAGATACGCCTCCCAGCCACCGTCGTAACTCTGCAGGCGACCCGCATCGACCTCCCAGGTGCGCTGCACGACGCGATCGAGGAAGTAGCGATCGTGCGTGATCACGACCACGCCGCCCTTGTACGCATCCACGAGATATTCCTCCAGCCAGTCGATGCTGTCGGTGTCGAGGTGGTTGGTGGGCTCGTCCAGGATCAAGACGTCGGGCTCGGACACGAGCAGGGCACACAGGGCCACGCGGCGCCGTTCGCCGCCGCTCAAGGTGCCGATGAGCGCGTCGAGCTGATTCACGTGCAGCCGCTCCAGGATGGAGTTGGCGCGGTGCTCCTGCGCCCAACCGCCCATGCGCTCGATCCCCGCATCCAGCTCAGCCATGCGTTCGATCAATGACTCGCTCGACGGCCCCGCGGATGGGGCTTCTCCTGAGCGCTCGGCGAGCTGCTCCAGAGCTCGGCTCACGCTTTCGTGTTCACGCCGGGCTGCTGTGAACTCCGCGAGCCCCGCGAGCGCGGTGTCGCGCACCGTCGCGTTCTCGTCGAGGTCGGGCACCTGAGCGAGGTACCCAATGCGGCTACCGCGTTGCTGCATCACCACCCCGACGTCCGGCGGCTCGATTTTTCCGAGCACGCGCGCCAAGGTGGTCTTGCCGGAGCCATTGTTGCCGACGATGCCCACCCGCTCGCCCGCGGCGAGCGTCACCGATATGCCCTTCAAGACCTGGTGGGCTCCGTAGCTTTTCTCGATGTCGTGCGCGCTCAACAAGCTCATGCGGTTCGGATTCCTCGGGAGGAGGTCGAGGCCATCTCACAATCGCGCGAGCGCGACAATCGCGTGAGCGCGGCAAATGGAGCGCATTCCGATCGGACATTTGCCCCTATTCGATCGACCAACCGGCCCTGGCTGCTTGACCGCGCGCGGCGCTTCGCGCATAATTCGTCGGCTCGCGCCGAGCGAAGGAGGATCTAGCTATGAATGGCAGCATGACTATCGCAGATCTCCGTTCGGTGTGTATCGGCACCCTTTCCGCATGATCCTCGCGCCTCGGGCGCGATCAGACTTTCGCGCCTCGGGCGCGGTCAGACATTCGCGCCTCCGGCGCGAGCAGCCGAAAACCGAGTGGATTTCCATGGCCCTGAGCTCCGAGCTTTGTGGCTCCAGGCTCGTTATTCGAGGCCCGGTTCCCCTCCGGCGTCGTGCGCCGGGGCGCAATCCGTGGCGCGTGCGCTCGGCTCCGGCTTTCGCTGAGCCGGGCTCGAGTGCGCCGCACTCCCGACCGGTTTCATCGTCTGTCAGGCCCAATTGGGTCAGGATTTGAATTACTGATGCCCCTTTCTGCATTCGGCTGGGGAGATACCCACGAGCAGCAGCTGGAGCTGCTCCGACAATCTCGCCCGGACACGACCTGGACGCCCGCGCGCGTGGTGGCCGAACACCGCGGCGCATACGATCTGATCACCGAAGCTACCTCGTGCACCCGAGAGCCCACCGGGCGGCTGCGTCATACCGCCCGCGACCGGCTCGATTTACCGGCGGTGGGAGACTGGGTAGCGGTGCAAGAGGACGGCCGCATCGACGCGGTCTTGCCGCGCCGGAGCGCCTTCATCCGCAAGGCGGCTGGTCCGCGCAGCGAGCCGCAGGTGATCGCGGCGAACATCGACCGCATCTTCATCGTCACGTCCGCCAACGCGGACTTCAACCCGCGGCGCATCGAGCGCTACGTGTTCGCCGCTCGCGAGGGCGGAGCCATGCCGGTCTTGATCATCAACAAGATCGATCTGGCGGAGGACCTGGACACCCTGGTCGCTTCGCTCGGCGCGGTCGGCCGCGATCTGCCCGTGGTGCGGGTGAGCGCGCTCACCCACGCTGGCGCCGAAGAGCTGGCAAGCCAGCTCGGCCCTCAAACCACCGTGGCGCTGGTGGGTTCTTCAGGGGTCGGCAAGTCAACGCTGGTCAACTGGCTTCTGGGCAACAACGTCCAGCTCACCGCCGAAACCATCGAACGCGACGATCGGGGACGGCATACCACCACCCATCGCGAGCTCCTGCCGCTACCGGGCGGCGGCGCGCTCATCGACACGCCTGGCATGAAGGAGTTCGGGCTGTGGTCGGAAGAGGAGGATGCTTCCAACTCGTTCGGGGACATCGAGGCGCTGGCCGCGAGCTGCCGCTTCGCCGACTGCGGGCACGGGAGCGAGCCCGGCTGCGCCGTCGCCCGCGCCGTGGCCAACGGTGAGATCGAGCCAGCCCGGCTGGCGAGCTTTGCCAAGCTCGCGCGGGAAATCGCTTACCAGCGGGACCGTGGCAGCCCCCTGGCACGCCACGCCAAACGCCGTGAGAACGCGACGTTTAGCCGCGCCATTCGCCAGCGCAAGCAGGGCCCCGCCGGCGGAGGCAAGTTGCCCTGAAGCCTTACTCCGCCGCTTCGAGGACCACACCATCGGGGGCCACTACGCCCGGCGCCACTATCGCCTCGGGCGAGGTGGCGGCTGCTGCCGCTAGCACAGCGGGGGTGGCCGCGGGCCGCATGCCGATGTCTTCGTTGTCGCGCACCAGGTTGCTATGAAGCACGTGTTGGGGCGGCTTGCGCAGATCCCAGGTGAGGCCCACCCAGCTGAGCATCTTGATGATGTAATAGCTGAAATCGATCTCCCACCAGAAGAAGCCCTGATTGGTCGAGGACTGGTAATAATGGTGGTTGTTGTGCCAGCCCTCACCCATCGTAACGAGCGCCAGCAGCAACGTGTTGCGGCTCGTGTCGCGCGTGACGTAGCGGCGGCGGCCCCACACGTGCATCAATGAATTGATCGAGAAGGTGCCGTGCCACACGAGCACCGTGGACAGGCAGAAGGCGCACAGGAACATGCTCGTGCCGCCCGCCCACAACAAGACGGCTGCAAGCATGACCGGTGGCACCAGGTGGTAGCGGTTCAGCCAGACCAACTCCGGGTACTTCGCGAAATCGCGGATCCATTTCCAATCGGTCTCGTCGTGCTGGTGGCTCAGGATCCAACCGACGTGTGACCACCACAGCCCGTCTTTGGGTGAATGCACGTCCTCCGGCTGATCGGAGAACTTGTGATGCTTGCGGTGATGCGCAGCCCACCACAACACCCCCTTCTGGATGGCGGTAGTGCCACCGAACGCCATCAGGAACTGCATGACGCGGCCCATCTTGTAGCTGCGATGCGAGAAATACCGATGATAGACACCGGTGATGAAGAACATGCGGGCAAAGTAGAGCAGAGCGCACACAACCCAATCCACCGCGCGCACCCCCGTCCAAAACAAGCCGATCGGCGCCAGGTGGACGAAGAAGAAGGGCAGCGAAGCAACCCACCCCATCCGGGTCTGCTCTGCGCGAATAGTTCGGTGCATGGTCTCTTTTTAATCTGGGGCCGGGCCTCGGTCCGTCACGGCCAGGTCATCTTCGCGCCGGCTTTGTCAGGGCTGGCCAACGGTCAGGTCCCTGCGGAGAGGCACCACGACGCGGCGCGGCAATGGTGCCGTCTCGCCGCGACATCTGGACTTGCGTGCGTCCGAACCGTTGCTTAAGCCGGGTCGATGCGAGGCAACATCAAGGTCTTTTCCGGCTCCGCGCATCCCGCCTTCTCCCGGCGAGTGTGTGACCACCTTGGAGTGCCTCTGGGCAGCTCCAAGCTGATCCGGTTCTCGAACCAAAACATGCTGGTGCAAATCGATGAGACGGTGCGCGGGGACGATGTCTTCTTCATCCAGACCTCGTGCCCACCCGTCTCCGACGGCATCCTCGAAATGCTGATCGCCATCGACGCGTTGAAATACGCCTCGGCCGGGCGCATCACGGCTGTGATCCCGTATTTCCCCTATTCGCGCTCGGACAAGAAAGATCGCCCGCGCATCTCCATCACCGCAAGGCTGATGGCCGAGTTGATCGAGACAGCTGGGGCCGATCGCGTGTTGACCATGGATCTGCACGCGCCCCAAATTCAGGGGTTCTTCCGCATTCCGGTGGACGAACTCATCGCGGCCCCGCTCTTGTGCCAAGAGCTCAGCCAAACGCCGCTCGACGATCACGTGGTGGTCGCCTCGGACATCGGTGAGGCAAAAGACATCGAACGCTACGCCAACCGCCTCGACCTTCCGGTGGCCATCATCGACAAGCGGCGGCAATCGGACAACACTCGCCCGGTGGTACGCCAGCTTGTCGGCGAAGTGGCGGGCAAGACGGCGCTGATCATCGACGACGAGATCGCGAGCGGCGGAACGCTCCTTGAAGCGGCGTCTTTTTGCCTGGCCAGGGGCGCCCGGGCGGTCAAGGCCGCGGCGGTTCACGGCGTATTCTCCGGCGCCGCGCTCGCCAACCTGGGGGCCTCCCCGCTCGAGTCAGTGCTCACCACCGATTCATTGCCGCACGGCGACACGCAAAGCGCCAAGTTCCAGCAGATCTCCGTGGCGGCCTTGTTCGCGCGCGCCATCGAAGCTATCCACGAGGGCAAGAGCGTCTTTGAATTGAGGAAGTGATGTTTTCTCCCGGCTCCCGCATATTGTTCCAGGGCGACTCGATCACCGACGCGAGCCGCGACCGAGCTCAGCTCGAACCCAATGACGGCGCGGGCCTGGGCCGTGGCTACGCTTTCTTGGCCGCGGCGCGCTTGCTGCACGACCACCCGAGCTCGGATCTGCGCGTGTACAATCGCGGCATCAGCGGCAACCGCGTGCCCGATCTCCAGCGCCGCTGGGCTGCGGACGCAGAAGAGATCGAGCCCCAGCTGCTCAGCATCCTGATCGGGGTGAACGACATCTGGCACAAGATGGAGGGGCGCTACGCGGGCAGTGTGCAGGACTACGAAGACGGATTTCGCGCGCTGCTCGATCAGACCCGGCGCCGCCTGCCGGCGGCACAGCTCGTCGTGGGGGAACCCTTTGCGCTCGGCATCGGTGCCGTGACTCGCGAGTGGTTTCCGGAGTTCGACCAGCGCCGAGCCGTGGCAGCGCGGCTCGCGTCCGAGTTTGGGGCGGCCTTCGTGCCGTTCCAGTCGGTGCTCGATCGAGCTGTGGCGGCGGGCACCTCACCCGCGTACTGGACCACCGACGGTGTCCATCCAACCCCGCAGGGGCACCAGTTGCTCGCCGACGCCTGGCTCACTACCGTGCTCAGCTCCTAAGAACGCCGGTTCCAATGAAGCGCTGCGAATCGAGGCATTAGCTGGCAGCGAGCGCTTCCAGTCCATCGGGGTCGAGGCCGAGCTTGGCGCCGGCACCGAGGATCTCGAGCCAGCTCGGCAGATCGAGCGGTATGCCAGCTCGATTGCGCTCGACTCGGGTCTGGCGCTCGATATCGCCGGCCAAGCGCACTCCGTCGCCGCCGTCGGGGGTGCGCGCCTGCTGGAGCCATGCGATGTAGGCCGCCGCCTCCTCTGCAAAGTGGGGCGCTGTGCCGAGCTTTGCCGGATCGATCACGATCGAAAGCATCCCGTTGAGGATCACGCGACTGCCACTGTAAGGGCGGCGGCCGGTGGCACTTCCGGTGAGCGCGCCGCCGAGCAGTTCGGCGACCAGATTGAGGCCAAAGCCTTTGTGTTCGCCGAAGGGCAAGAGAGCCCCGAATGGCGGCACCACCGCGAAGCGCGGATCGCTCGTCGTCTCGCCCGCGTCGTCGAGCAGAAAGCCCGGGGGCACTCGGTCGCCGCGCTGGTGCGCCAAACGCGCCTTGCCCTGGGCGATGCGGCTGGTGGCGAAGTCGAGCACGAGCGGCTCGCGCCCGGGCAGCGGAATGCCGATGCACACCGGATTGGTACCGCTGCGCGCGTCGGTGCCCCCAAAGGGAGCCACGATCGGGCGCGCAACGACGTTGACGAAATGAAGCGAAATCAAGCCACGCTCGAGGCACTGCTCCGCCCAATGCCCGATGCGACCCAGATGATGCGCGTTAGCCAACGCGACGACGGCACAACCATGCTCGAGCGCGCGTTCCACTCCGAGGGCCATGGCTTCACGCCCCACCACCTGCCCATAGCCAAACTGCCCATCGAGCCTCAGAAGCGCACCGGTATCGAGCTCGACCGCTGCGTGTTGATTCACGCGCAGCCCCCCCTCGACCAAGGCATCGACGTAGCGAGGCAACATGCCGACACCATGCGAATCGTGGCCGCTGAGGTTAGCGAACACCAAGTTGTCCGCAACGAGCTCCGCTTCGGAGCGCGCAGACCCCCCCGCCTCAACGATCGCGCTCACGACCCGGCGCAGCGCCACTGCTCGAACGTTCCGAACCAGCCGATCCGCTGCATCCTCAGCGAGCATGCCCGCTTCATAGCAACTTGCCCCTCGCGCCGTAAATGTGAGGCCGCAGTTCGGGCAATCCCCTACGGAAGCTGATCGGGCGGTAACGTGGGACAGCTCGGCGGGGTCACCAGTGGGCGCAACATCGTGCGCTTTTGTGTCCGCGCGGTCGCATTTCCGTCACGGATTCGGTGCGAGCGATTCAAAATCCGCGATGCACGACTGCCGGACGCGGGGCGCATAGACGGAGCTCGCGTAGCGCGCCAGGAACACCGCGGCACGTTGGCGCGCTTCCCTCCCGCGCTGCAATTGGCACAGGCTCAAGATCCGGGTTGCCTCGCGCTCCTCCATCAACAGCCCGTTCGGCAGGCGCTCGTCGAGCTCCTGCACGATGCCGAGGGCCAGGCGCCCGTTTTCGTCCGCGATGGCGCGGCGCGCCCGCTGCAGCATGGCGAGCTCTTCGGCAAGCGACGAGCGCTGGGTATTGCCGGCGCGGCGCTTGGAATTCGCCGCCTTCGCGCTCGGCGCCGCCCCGACCCCATCGAGATCGCCGTTCGAGCCGCGAGCGTCGAACGAGGCGCCGTCGGATCCGGACGGCGAAGCGTCATCCGAACCGTGCGGCACTGCATCCGCCCCCCGCCCGGGTTCGGACGCCACGCCTGCGCCCGATCGCGAATCTCCATCAGCCAGTGCGAGCGCACCCGATCCCAGCGAGTCGGCGCCCGAGAGAACGGCGCCATCGACGCCTGAACGAGCGGCGCCATCGCGCGAAAGAACAGCACCGTTCAGCGCGGCCTGACCGCGCTCCCACCCCCAACCAAATCCCAACCCGCCGCCCATTCCACCCCCCAGAAGCAGCCCGAGCGACAGAGCCATCCAGCCGCCCCAACGCGCAAGGAATGGCGCCGGCTGATTCAGCGGGGCTGCCGCTCCTGCAGCGTCCGTGCCCGCCACCACGCCAGATCCCTGTGCTCCGCTCTTACCCGGGGTGCCCGTACCCTGGCTGCCCAGGGGACGAGCTAACCCCACCTGGGACACACTGCCCGCCTGGGACACGCTGCCCACCTGGGACACACTGCCCAACTGACTCCACACGGCTGCGCGATTACGCTCGCGATCCGCCGCCCCCGGCGAAAGATCCGCGCGGGCCGCGCGGATCAGCGTCTGTTCGAGCTCATCGAGTTTCACTTGGGGTCCTCGTTTGCCGGGGCAAGTCGCTCCAGCGCTTCGCGAAAGTCCGCACGCGCCAAGCGCAGCCGCGAATAGACGGTGTTCAGTTTCACTTGCAGAATCTCCGCCACGTCGGGCGCGCTGAGCTCCTCCAGCACACACAGCGCGAACACGTCGCGGCGCTCGGGCGGGAGCTGATCGAGAAAGCGCATCACAAATCGTCCGGCCTCGGCCGTTTCGAGACGATCTCCGGGCCCGGGCTCGGGACACGCCGATTCGATGACGAGCGGTTCGACCGCCCGCCGGCGGGCACTGCGCCGGTAGTTCTGGGCGGTCCTGTAGGCGATGGAATAGATCCAGGTCTTCAACGAGGAGCGGCCCTCGAAGTCCACCAGGCGGCGGTGCACCGTGATGAACACCTCCTGGACAGCGTCATCGACGGCTTCCCGGGGCACGCCAAAGGTTCGCATGGCGCGCCACACGAAATCGAAGTGCTGCCGAAAAATAGAGGCAAATTCGATGGGTTCAATGCGCAGGCGCCGGTCCTGTCCAGGCACGGGACCAGTGGCGGACGGCGCACCGGCCAAGGGAAATATCAGGTCCGGGTTGGCCACTCGCGCTTAGTGTCCCGCCCCGCCAAAATCCGTCACGTCAACCAGGACGCCCACCTCGAGCTGGACGCTGAGCGGCGGAAACTCGTGCACCCGACCTCCGCCGGCGAGCACCAGCTCGTGACGCAAGAGCGGGACGGCGGCGCGCACTCGCGCAAACGCGCTCAGCCCTTCGGTGGCCAAGAACTCCGGCCCCATGGCAATGGCTCCAGCGAACCAGGGCGCGGCCGTGCGCCTGCCCAATCCGCCGAGCTCCGTCGTGGCCAGCCCGCCCAGCTCGGTGCCCGCGCACACGAGCCAATCCAGCCGTGCGCCGAACTGAAACGTGCGGCAAGCCAGGATCTCGCCCGCAAAGCTCGAAAATCGCACCGGATACAGCGCATTGGGCAGCAACGTGCTCTCGCTCGCCAACACCTTGCCCCCAAGCTCTAGGCGCACGGCTCCGAAATCGAGCCCAGCCCGCGCGTCACCCCCAAACTGGAGCACCGGAAAAACAGCCAGGTCGACCAGCGCGGACACGGCGACCGACAACACCTTCGGTACCGGCGCAGCCTCGCCGTCATTCGCTGCCGCATCGAGCGAGCCTGGCGGCGCCGCGGGAGTGCCGGGCGATTCGAGATGCGAAAGCTCAGCGGGCTCCGCCTTGGATTGCAGCTCCGCCATCCCCAGCCCGCTCGGCGCGGCGTCGACGTCGACGGCAGATACGGCGCTGGTTTCGACGTCAGCGCCGGGTGGAAC
>JAYWEH010000340.1:0-10109 GCA_043780025.1 Deltaproteobacteria bacterium | reverse complement strand
AGCGCATGCGCGAAGAGCCAGTGCACAAGCCGAAGGCCCAAGTGTTTGGGCCGACCATCGTGTATGACGCGGAGCGCTGCATCGTGTGCACGCGCTGTGTGCGTTTCTCCGAAGAAATCGCCAAAGATCCGGTGTTGAGCGTACGCGAGCGCGGCAACGTGAACGAGATCGTGGTCTCGCCGGGCCGCCAACTCGATCACGCCTACACGTTGATGACCGAACACGTATGTCCGGTGGGCGCGCTCACCTCGACGGACTTCCGCTTCAAGGCTCGGGTGTGGTTCCTGCGCAGCGTGCGTTCGATCTGTCAGGGTTGCGCGACGGGTTGCAACGCGCACCTCGACTACGATCCGCGCAACGGCAAGATCCACCGCCACCGCCCGCGCGACAATCGCGAGGTCAACCAATATTGGATGTGTGACGAGGGCATGCTCGACTACGCGCGCGCCCAGGAGGGCCGCGTGCTCGATGCGCGCATCGGTCGCGAAGGCGTGAAGGTTGGGACGGCGCTCGATCGCGCCGCAGAGGTCTTGCGGAGCGCCAGCAAGGGCCAGGTCGCGCTGCTGCTCAGCGCGCAACACTCGCAGGAAGATAACTTCGCGCTGCTCGATGTCGCGGCGAAGCAACTCGGGGTAAGCCAGGTGTTCTCGACCGGGCGCCCCCCTGGGCCAGGCGATCAGATCTTGCGCCACGTTGACAAGAACCCCAACACCCAAGGCGTAGCCGCGTTGCTCGCGCCCAAGCGGCCTCAGGATTTGAAGGCGCTGAGCGCCGCCATCGCGTCCGGTGCGGTCACTCACCTGCTCGCGCTCGGCAGTGAGGTCAGTGACGTAGCAAGCGCGGCCGCGTTGGGGAAGCTCTCCGGTCTGGTGGCGCTCTCCGTTTGGGAAGGGCCACTGGCGGCAGCGGCTCACGTCGTGTTGCCAGCGTCGAGCTGGGCGGAAAGCGACGGTCTTTTCGTCAACGCCAAGGGGCTGTCACAGGAGAGCGAACAGGCGATCGAGCCGATGGGGCAGTCGCGACCCGCCTGGAAGCTGGCAGCAGCTCTGGGCGTGCGCCTCGGCGCGCCGGTGCCCTGGCGTAGCTTGGAAGAGCTGCGCACCGCTATGGCGGGGGCTGCTCTGCCGCCGCGGAGTCGGCCGAGCTTGCAGCCGGGAGTCGTTCAATGACCGAGATCGTCCTATCCGCGCTGCGCGCGCTTTTCGTCGTCATGTTCGGCATGAACCTGGCGGTGATCTGCACCTGGGTTGATCGCCGCCAGGGCGCGATGATTCAGGATCGCGTCGGGCCCGACCGCGCGGTGATGTGGCTGCCCACGATGGTGGCTCGCGCCTTGGTCCTCTTGCCAGCGCTAGGTGCCGCCGCGTTGACGCTAGGCCTCGCATTTCTCGACAAAGACGCGCGGGGTGACGCGCCTGCCTCCACGGCGCGGGCAATCGTCTTCAGCCAACTCGCGTTGTTCATGACCTGGGCCACGGTGGCGGCGATGGTCGCGCGGTCACAGCGTCAGGGCGCGGATTCGAGCCTCGAGCGCCTGCTCGCGTCGCTGGGTGCGCCGAGGCGCATCGCGGCCTACGGCGTTTACGCCCAGATTGGCCTGGCGCTCGCTCTCATCTTGCTCAGTGGCTCGCCCCTGGGCGATGTCGCCGCTGGCGCTGCCTACGGCGGTGGCGTGCTCGTGCTGGCGCTGGCCATGCTCGTTGGCGCAGGCTTCACCGCGTGGAGCATGCGGGGCAAACGCGTGGGGGTGCGCCTGCTCGGTCTGTTGCACCCCGCTGCGGATGGGCTGAAGACAGCATTCAAGGAGGACATCATCCCCTTGGGCGTCGATCGCATGATGTTCGGGCTTGCGCCCTGGCTGGCCTTCTTTCCCGCATTGATCGTGCTGGCGGTGGTCCCCTTCGGGGACACGCTCTGCTTCGGAACGACGGCGGAGGGCGGCATCGACATCTCGCAGTTGATGCTGGCCGTACCCGCGGACAGCATTTGCACTGAGGGCGCGTTGCAGCTGCAGGTGGCCGATCTCAACGTCGGCATCCTCTATTTCTTCGCTGTTGCCGGCACCGGCATCGTGGGTGCCGCTCTTGCGGGCTGGGCGAGCGACAACAAGTACAGCTTGCTCGGCGGCCTACGCGCGGCAGGCCAAATGGTCTCGTACGAGGTTACACTCGGGCTCACCTTGATCGGCGCCATGATGATCTACGGCACATTGCAGGTGGACGACATGGTGCGGTGGCAGGCCGCCAACACCTGGGGCATCTTCGCGCAGCCGCTCGCGTTCATTCTGTTTTTTACGGCGGCTGTAGCCGAGTCCAAGCGCATCCCCTTCGATATTCCGGAGGGCGAGAGCGAACTCGTTGCCGGCTACTTCACGGAATATTGCGGCATGAAGTTCGCGATGTTCATGTTCTCCGAATACATCGCGATGGTGTCCGCTGCGGCGGTCATGGCCGCGATCTTCCTCGGCGGCTGGGACGTGCCGTTCTTGGCGCGGGACGGCATCCACGTCGCGATCGGGCAAACCGAGCTGCTTCGCTATGAGCTCGCGCATCCCATCGTGGTGCTGCTCGGCTTCGTGGCGTTCATCTTCAAAGTGGTCTTTATGTGTTGGCTGCAGCTCAGCATTCGCTGGACGCTGCCGCGCTTCCGCTACGACCAGGTGATGCGGCTCGGCTGGCGCGTGCTGTTGCCGTTGTCGCTTGGCAACATCCTGGTGACGGGCCTGATCATTCTGATGATCCAGGGCGCGTCGCCTGGGACGCAGGGCGCCGTCGACATGGCGGCGGATCTCAGCAAAGCGGCGCTCGCGTTGGGCGCGCTCGTCGCGTTCGTTGTCTTCGTGCGCTTCATGCTCAGCCCGCCGCGGCATAAGAGTTTGGTAACCAGCACCTCGGCGCGGTTCGCCGCGGCCCAGGGCGGTACCCGCAACGCGGAGATGGGGGCGTAGGCCTCCTTCGAGCCCGCCCGAACAGATCTCGAGTTTCAGTTAGGAGTGAGCATGTCGGACAGCAAGCCCCTCGGACCGCGTAAAGTCGTCGGCAAGGTCGTCGAGCGCCCCAAGCGCCCCGTGGGCGTTCAGACGTATGTGCCGGAAATCGCCAAGGGCCTCGGCATCACGATGAGCCACTTCTTCAAGAACACGAAGGAAATGGCGCTCGGTCAGCGCAACGATCCGGTGCTCGAAGGCGTCAGCGACGGTATCAATACGGTCAGCTACCCCGAGCAGCGCCGCCCTTACCCGGAGCGCTTTCGCGGTGTGCATCGTTTGACGCAGCGCCCGAGCGGGGACCCGCAGTGCGTCGCGTGCCTGTGCTGCTCGACGGCATGTCCTGCGCAGTGCATTCACATCGTTCCCGCAGAGTATCCGGTGGGCGACGCCCGCCGCGGCTACGAGCGTTATCCGGCGGAGTTCGTCATCGATGAGCTGCGCTGCGTATTTTGCGGCTTCTGCGTCGAAGCGTGTCCGGTGGACGCTATCCGCATGGATACCGGCTTGCATCCGGCGCCGTACGATTCACGGGAGCAGTTCATCTTCAAGAAGGACCTGCTGCTCAAGTTTCGCGGTCGCGATGGGTCGCAGCAGAGCTCCAACCCTCGGCATGAACCCGGAGACCCCACGCATCCGGGCATCACGCGCGAACACCTGCCGCACTAGCCTGGCTTCGCTCGAAAACGCGCCACTCCGAGCGGGGGGCAACGGTGCGTTTCTTGGGCGGGCCCCAAACGCTGACGAGCCATGGTTGCCACGCGATATGAGCCTGTGATTGGGCTCGAGGTTCACGCCCAGCTACTGACGCAAACGAAGCTGTTCTGCGGCTGCTCAGTCGAGGTCGGGCTTTCGCCGAACCAGAACGTCTGCCCCGTCTGCCTCGGTTTGCCGGGGTCTCTGCCCGCGGGCAACCGGCGCGCAATCGAACTCGCGGTGCGAGCGGCGCTGGCGTTGTCCTGTACGATCGCGAATGAGAGCATCTTCGCGCGCAAGAACTACTTCTATCCGGATTTGCCGAAGGGCTATCAGATCAGCCAGTTTGAGCTGCCTTTTTCGTCCGAAGGCGTGCTCGACATCGAACTCGACAGCGGCGTGAAGCGCGCGCGCATCGTACGCGTCCACCTCGAGGAGGACGCCGGCAAGAACGTGCACGGCGTCTCGGGCGAATCCGTCGTCGATCTGAACCGTGCCGGTACTCCGCTGATCGAGGTCGTCGGGGCTCCGGATCTCTACTCGAGCTCGGAAGCGGTCGCCTATCTGCGCGCGCTGCACGAGATCCTGATGTTCGTGGGGGCGAACGACGGGAACCTGGAGGAGGGGAGCTTTCGCTGCGACGCCAACGTCTCGCTGCGGCCGGTCGGGGCGAGCACGCTCGGCACCCGTACGGAGCTCAAGAACCTCAACTCGTTCCGGTTCGTGCAGCGCGCCATCGAGTCGGAGATTGTGCGCCAGACGGAGATCCTCGACGCGGGCAAGCAGGTCGCTCAAGAGACGCGTTCTTACGATCCCGACAGCGATACGACGCGTCCTCTGCGATCCAAGGCCGACGCGCACGACTATCGGTATTTCCCGGAGCCGGACTTGCCGCCCTTGGTGCTGGAGGCGGCGCTAGTCGAAGCCCAACGTGCCGCGGTGGGCGAGCTGCCGGCCGCCGTCCGCAAGCGCTGGGTGAGCGAACTCGGACTTTCTCCGGGGAGCGCGGCCACGCTCACACAGCACCCCGAATACGTGCGGTTCTTCGAGCGGGTTCGGGCGCGCTTCTCCGACGCCGTCAAGGCAGCCAATTGGATCCAGACGGAGGTGCTGCGGGACACGGAGTGCAAGGGGCTGACGGCGAAGTTTCCGGTCAGTTCGGACCAGGTCGCAGAGCTCCTCGGTCTAGTGGAAGCCGGCGCGATCTTTGGGCCCCAGGCGAAGAAGGTGCATGCGGCGCTGGTCGGCACCGATCGTTCGGCTCGCGACGTGGTCGCCGAGCTGGGCTTGACGGCCGTGTCGAGTGACGCCGAGCTCAGACCGCTGTGCGAACGCATCGTCTCGGAGAATCCCAAGAATGTGGCGGCGTACCGCGCCGGCAAGCAGGCATTGCTCGGCTTTTTCGTGGGCCAGGTGATGAAGCAGAGCGGCGGTCGAGCCAACCCGGAACGGGTCAACGCGATCTTGCGCGAGCTCTTGGGCGCTGCCAACTAGTTACGCCGGTTCCAATGAAGCGATGGGAATTTCGAGTGCCCCGGCTGGGCGAGGGCATCGAATTTCCCGCCTTTGCCCGCCACTTGAACCGGCTCCCTCCTCTATCTTGACCTCGATTCGATGGAATCGAGGCACTAGAAGGCGCGTTCCGCTAAGAAGGTCGAGTACGCCATGGGATACCTTCGAGAAGTGGACCGTCTGCCCCATCCGGAGCCGCTCAGCGGCGAAGCGTATTCGGCGGTCGAACTCGCTCCGCTCGGGGACGCCGTGTTCATGTTGGATCAGCGGCGCTTGCCCGCGGAAGAGCGGTACATCGAACTTCGCTCGGCGGCGGAAGTCGCGGACGCCATCCGCGGCATGGTCGTGCGCGGTGCGCCAGCGATCGGCATCAGCGCCGCGTATGGCCTGGTGCTCGCGGCGCGGCCGTCCGACGCGAGCGCGGGCGCTCGCCTGGAAGAAGCGGCTCGGCGTTTGCGTGAGTCGCGACCCACCGCGGTCAATCTGTTCTGGGCCATCGAGCGCATGCTCGACCGAGCGCGGGCCACGCCGCCTTCGTCCTTGTTTGAAGCCCTGGCCGATGAAGCGCGTGCGATCCATCGCGAGGACGTGTCGGCGTGCCGCGCCATGGGCGCGTTCGGGGCCGAAGCCATTCCTGACGGTGCCACCGTGCTCACGCACTGCAACGCGGGCGCGTTGGCAACGGGCGGCTATGGGACGGCGCTGGGGGTGATTCGAGCGGCATGCGCTCAGGGAAAGCGCATCAAAGTGTTTGCGGACGAGACTCGCCCTTATCTGCAAGGGGCGCGCTTGACGGCCTGGGAGCTCGCGAAGAGCGGGATCGACGTCACGGTGATCTGCGACAGCAGCGCCGGCTACTGGTTCTCGCGCGACGAAATCAGCCTGGTGGTGGTCGGTGCCGATCGCATCGCCGCCAACGGAGATTTTGCCAACAAGATTGGGACCTATTCGGTCGCATGTCTGGCCCGCGTGCACGAGCGGCCGTTCTATGTGGCGGCTCCCTGGTCGACCGTCGATCTGTCGTGCCCGAGTGGGCGAGACATCGCAATCGAGTACCGGGATGGCCGAGAGATCAGCGAATTTGCATTTGGATCTGCGACCTCCGGCGAAGGCTCGCCGGGCGGTTCCAGCAGGGCGAGCCTGGTGCCGGCCGGTGTGGCCGTGCGAAACCCCGCCTTTGATGTTACACCTGCTCGGTACGTGACCAGCCTTTTCACCGAACGCGGGGTCCTTTCGCCCGTTGACGCCGCTGGCCTGGCCAGGCTCGAGAGCGCGGCTCTGGCAGTGCCTTCGCGAGGTGGGGCATGAGCACGCGGAGCCCGGACGCATCCGAACGCTCGACCGCGAAGCCACCGGCACGGAAAAAGCCGGAGTGGCTCAAGGTCAGGGCACCCGGAGGTGGAGAATACGCGCGCATCAAACAGACGCTGCGCAAGCTGGATCTGTACACGGTGTGCGAAGAGGCGCGCTGCCCCAACGTCGGAGAGTGTTGGTCAGCGGGCACCGCCACGGTGATGATTCTCGGCCACACCTGTACTCGGGGTTGTCGATTCTGCGCGGTGAAGACGGGCAATCCGCGGGGTGCAGTGGACCCTCGCGAACCGGAGCACGTGGCCCGAGCCCTCGCCGAGCTCGAGCTGAAATACGCGGTGCTCACCATGGTGGACCGGGACGATCTGCTCGATGGTGGGGCCGAACACGTGGCCCTCACGGTTCGGGCCCTGAAGCGCCGCCGGCCCCAGATGTTGATCGAGACGCTCGTGGGAGACTTTCGCGGGCGCCATGAGTCCATCGACGAGGTAGTGAGGGCCGAGCCAGACGTGTTCGCCCACAACCTGGAAGTGACGCGCGCTTTGACGCCAACCGTCCGAGATCCACGCTGCGGTTATGACCGCAGTCTGGACGTGCTGCTGCACGCCAAAGAGCAAGCCCCGGATCGCTTGACCAAGAGCTCATTGATGGTCGGACTCGGCGAAACCGACGAAGAGATCCTCGAGTCGATGGCCGATCTGCGGCGTGCCCGCGTGGACGTGTTGACCGTGGGTCAATACCTACAGCCCACACCCAAACACGCGCCCGTGGAGCGCTTCGTCACGCCGGAGCAGTTCGCCGCGTATGAGCGTGAGGGGCAGCGTTTGGGCTTTCAGTTCGTGGCCTCCGGTCCATTGGTCCGTTCCAGCTACCACGCCGCCGAAGCCTTCGTTGCCGCTCGGGCAGGGGCGGGTGGCGCCGCTAGTGGCGGGAGGGCGCTCGGCGTCGACGCAGATCGTCCGGGTGCCCAGCCTTCGGACAGCGCTGATGGTGTGCCGGTGAATGGAGCTGTGCGAGAGCAGCTGATCGAGCCGCGTCAGTTGCTGCGGCGCCACGCCCCGGCTCGGATCAGCTGACGCCGCGGGCCCGAGCGAGCTCCGGGGTTACCCCAGCTCGCCGTGGGATTAGCACAGCGGGGATTGTGACTTTTGCCGCCGGCCACTACGGTTCCCGGCTGATGCACGGCGGGACCACGAAAGTCATTCGCGCCCTTGGCGACGACGGGATTTTAGCAAAAGAGCACGACCCAGGCCTGTCATGGGACGAGCTCCGACTCGTCTATCGCCACATGGTGGAGACGCGTCTGCTCGACGAACGGCTGACGGCGCTGCAGCGTCAGGGCCGGATCGGCTTCCACGTGGGTTGCCTCGGTGAGGAAGCCGCGATTCTCGGCTCCGCTTTTGCGATGCGCGAGCAGGATTGGTTGTTCCCCTGCTACCGAGAATTTGGGGCGGCGCTGATGCGAGGGCTGCCATTTCAACGCTTCATCGACAACATGTTCGGCAATGACAACGACACGGTGCGCGGGCGCCAGATGCCGGATCACTACACTTGCCGGCGCGCGCATTTCATGAGCATCAGCTCGCCGGTGGGCACTCAGATCACGCAGGGGGTCGGCTTTGCCTGGGCAGCCCGCTTGCGCCGCGAAGACCTGGCCACGCTCATCTATTTCGGCGACGGCGCGACGAGCTCGAACGATTTCCACAGCGGCATGAACTTCGCCGGTGTGTTCAAGGTGCCGAGCGTGCTGTTTTGCCGCAACAATGGCTGGGCCATCAGCGTGCCGACGGAGCGCCAGACCGCGTCCGAGACGTTTGCCCAGAAAGGGGACGCTTACGGCGTGCCGGGCGTGCGTGTGGACGGCAACGATCTCTTTGCCGTCGTCTCGGTGGTGCGGGCCGCGGTAGCGCGGGCCAGCGCTGGCGATGGATCGACGCTCATCGAAGCGTTGACCTACCGCATGGGCGGACACTCCACGAGCGACGATCCGAACGCGTACCGCGCGTCTGACGCGCTCCGGGCCTGGGCGGATCGAGACCCGCTCTTGCTCGTGCGCCGTTTTCTGGAGAAGAACGCAGAATGGAGCGAGCGGCAGGAGGAGGACTTGAAGCAGAGCCTCGAGGAGCGCTTCCGCGCCGCCGTCACGAGCGCGGAAGCCGCACCGCGGCCGCGGCTCGAATCGATGTTTGAAGACGTGTACGCGCGTCCCTCCTGGAACCTCGAAGAGCAGCGCGCGGAGCTGCTCGCGTCACCACGATCGTCGGAGTGAACCATGCCGCAGATGAACATGGTCCAAGCGATAAACGATGCCCTGCGCGTGGAGATGCGCAGGGACGATCGCATCGTGGTGCTGGGTGAGGACGTGGGGAAGGTGGGCGGCGTATTCCGCGTCACCCAGCAGCTGTTCGACGAATTCGGGGAGAATCGTGTCATCGACACGCCGCTGAGCGAAGGTGGCATCATCGGCTGCGCGATCGGTATGGCGCTGTACGGCCTGGTGCCCGTGCCCGAGATTCAGTTCGCTGACTTCATCTGGCCCGCGTACGATCAAATCGTCAACGAGCTCGCAAAGATTCGTTATCGATCCGGCGGGGACTACAGCGCCAAGATGGTGATTCGCGCGCCTGTCGGGGGCGGCATCCGGGGTGGGCACTACCATTCGCAGCACCCTGAATCGCAATTCGTTCACGTCGCAGGGTTGAAGGTCGTTTGCCCCTCCAGCCCCTTTGACGCCAAGGGTCTGTTGATCGCCAGCATTCGCGATCCCGATCCGGTTTTGTTTCTGGAACCGAAACGGGTGTATCGCGCGGCCAAGGGCGAAGTCCCGGCGGGTGACTACACGGTGCCGCTCGGCAGCGCGGCCGTGATCCGGACCGGCAACGACGTCACCGTGCTCGCGTATGGGGCGATGTTGTACGAAGCCGTCGATGCCGCCAACAAGGCTTCGGCGCAAGGCGTCGAAGCGGAAGTGATTGATCTGCGGACCCTTTGGCCGGTGGACGTGGAGACGATCGTCGACAGCGTCCGAAAAACCGGACGCCTCGTGGTGGTTCACGAGGCCCCGCGCACCTGCGGCTTCGGGGCGGAGCTACTCAGCCTCGTCACCGAGCGAGCATTTTATCACTTGCAAGGTCCGCCGATCCGGGTGACGGGATTCGATACCCCGTTCCCATATGCACTGGAGATGGATTACTTACCCCTCTCCCACCGCATCCTGCCGGCCCTTCTGAAGGCCGTTCGGTCCAGCTAACCGTCAGCGCAACTCGTCAGGTCAGTATGTCAAAGTTTGAGTTCAAGCTTCCGGATATTGGTGAAGGCGTCACCGAAGGTGAAATCGTCAACTGGTTGGTGGGGGTCGGCGACGGCGTCAAAGAGGATCAAGATCTCGTCGAGGTCATGACAGACAAGGCGACCGTCACCATCGGTGCGCCCAAGGCCGGCAAGATCGCCGAGCTCAAGGGTGAAGTGGGCGACGTCATCCCCGTCGGCCAGGTCCTCGTCGTGTTCGATCTCGCGGGCAATGGCGGCCCGAGCGCGCAAGCCGCGGCGGGAGCGGCAGCTGCCCCCGCGTCCAAGCCTGCAGCGGCCGTGCCCGCCGCCAAGG
>JAYWEH010000339.1:0-4275 GCA_043780025.1 Deltaproteobacteria bacterium | reverse complement strand
GGTGGGGGGCGCGAGTCGGGCTCCGACGCGTGGAACGCCTACATGCGTCGCGTGACCAGCACGGTCAACTACTCCGGCGCGTTGCCGCTGGCCCAGGGCGTGCGGTTCGATTTATGAGCGGGCTGGTGAGCTGAACCCGCGCTGAGCGCGCTTCGCCGGCCTTGGCCGGCTACAACGACCAGAACAACGGCGCATGCCTGTGTCCCTCCGGCAGGCATGCGTGAGTCCCGCCGCCCGCCCGCGCTAGCCTCCGCACCACGCCCCCAACCGAAGGACGTGGAGAGATGCGTACGAAAGCCAAGTTCCCGCAGCCCGAGACCGAGCAGCTTTGCCGACGGATAGAGAAGTGGCGGGCGTCACCGAGCCGAGGCCGGTCGATGCCGGAGGAGGTGTGGGTCGCCGCGGTGGCGCTTGCGGAGGTGCATGGGGCGTACGCAACGTCCAAGCGGGTCGAGATCGGTTACGACGGGTTGAGGTCGCGGCTGTCGATGCCGGAGACGAGAAGCAGGCTGGGGGTCAAGCGGCGGGCGAAGAGCGCGGCACCGAGCTTTATCGACCTGCCGGCGCCGACGCTGTTTGGTGGCAGCCTGGCGCAGCCGACGGTGGAGGTGACGCGGCGGGATGGGGCGAAGCTGGCGATGCGGCTGGGGACGGCGGACGCGCGCGACGTGATGGGGCTGGTGCGGGAGTTCCTCGGGGGACGGTCGTGATCCAGGTGACGCCGCAGATGCGGGTCCTGATCGCTATCGAGCCGTTGGACTTTCGCTGCGGGATTGACGGGATGGCGCAAGCGTGTCGCGCGCGGTTATCGGAGGACCCATTTTCGGGGGCTGTATATGTTTTCAGAAACCGGCGCGGCACGGCGGTCAAGCTGTTGGTGTATGATGGGCAGGGTTACTGGCTGTGCCACAAAAGGTTGTCGACGGGTCGATTTGTGCATTGGCCCAAGTTGGAGGGCAAAGCGGCGACGGCAGCGCAGGCACACCAGCTTGCGGTGTTGCTGTCGGGAGGTGATCCAGCGGCAACGAGGGCCGCGCCGGTGTGGCGGAGTGTGAGTCCGGCGCTCGGCTGAGAGCGAGCCCCCTGCCGGGAAAAACGTCCGACTGCGATTTCGTGCTTGCGTTCCAGCCCTGTTGCTGGCAAACCCTGCGGCATGGGTCCTGTGTTGAAGCACCGTGGGAGAGCGGTCAGCGAAGCTGACGTCAGCTTTATCCGTAGCCTGATTGCGAGCACGCCGGAGGCGAGCCGGCGCCAGCTGAGCCGGCTGCTGTGTGAGGCGTGGGACATGAAACAGGCGAACGGCGCGCCGCGCGACATGGTGTGTCGGGGGATGATGCTGGCGCTCGACCGAGCGGGGCACATCACGTTGCCGGCCGTCAAGTGCCGACCGCGCAATCCGTTTCTGGAGCGCAAGCGGCCCGAGGCAATCGGCATCGACCAGAGCCCAATGGCAGGCAGCTTGCGCGAGCTTGGGCCGCTGCACTGGGTGCAGGTG
The DNA here is from genome assembly GCA_043780025.1 of Deltaproteobacteria bacterium. Taxonomy (GTDB): domain Bacteria; phylum Myxococcota_A; class Polyangia; order Polyangiales; family Polyangiaceae; genus SZUA-265. The sequence goes on along the minus strand of JAYWEH010000339.1, from coordinate 2,780 downwards.
CGGCGATCGGTGGAGGAGAAGCTTTTCAATGGGCTGATCGAGGCGCACCACTACCTGGGGTACACGCAACCGGTGGGCGCTGAAGTGAAGTATTTGGTGTACGCGGGGCAGCGGGTTGTGGCGTGCTTGGCTTGGTCGTCGGCGCCGCGTCATTTGGCGCCTCGGGACAAATTCATTGGCTGGTCACAGGAGGTACGGCGCCGGAACGTGCGTCTGGTGGCCTACAACACGCGCTATCTGATTCTGCCGTGGGTGACGGTGCCGCATCTGGCCTCGCACGTGCTCGGGAAGATGGCGCGGATGCTGCCAGCCGAGTGGCAACGGGTCTATGGCCACCCCGTTTACTTTGCGGAGACCTTCGTGGACATCGAGCGGTATCGAGGCACCTGCTACCGTGCTGCCAATTGGGTGGTGCTGGGCGAGACCACGGGTCGCGGCAACAATGCCGCGACGCATGCGCCCACGCGCCCGAAGAAGCAAGTGTTGGGTTTGCCCCTGCACGCACACTTCAGGCGCATGCTGCAGGAAGCGTCATGAAACGCAAGAAGCGCGCGACAGTGCCGGTGCCTGCAACGTTGGTCGTAGACACCACGGCCACTCGCCTGGCCCTAGCAGAGGCTGGGGTGGATGAAGAATTGCGAGCGAAGATGCAGGTTGTTTTGGACCGGCTCGATGCGGTCGTTGCGGAGCTTCGCAAGGACGGTGCGACGGGGGCGAGCGTCAAACGGGCGCTGAGGGGTGGAGGCAAGCCATGACGAGCCGACGACTTGAGCCGCCTGAGCGCATCGAGCTCGACGCTGTCACGTTGAGAGCCGATCTGTCTGTGCGGGTGTACATCGACGATGAGTTTCGCATCAGGCTGATTGCGGCGGTCAACACCCTCGAGTACGTGACGCTGGCGCTGGCGGCTCAACGGGTGGCAGTCAAACGACTGCAGAGAATGCTCTTCGGAGCGAGCACCGAGACGACCCGCAACGTGTGCGGTGGTAGCGCTGGTAACACGGCGGTCGATGCGCCCGGCGACACGCCAGATGCGCCTGCGCCTGCCGACCCCGAGGCAGCTGGGGCGCCCGGTCCAGCCAACGGCACCCACGCGAGCGGCACCACGAACAAACCCAAAGCGAAGGGGCACGGGCGCATCGCCGCGCGCCAGTACACGGGGGCCACCCAGGTGGTCGTGCCGCACGCGCTGCTCAGGCCAGGGGCTTCTTGTCCGGAGTGTCCATCGGGCAAAGTCTACCCCGTACCCCCGAAGTTGCTGGTCCGCCTCGTGGGCACGGCGCCGATCGGGGCGACGCGCCACGAGCTTGAGCGATTGCGTTGCAACTTGTGCGGCAAGGTATTCTGTGCGACTTGCCCGAAGGGGGTCACAGAGCAAGGCAAGTACGACACTTCCGCCGATGCCATGCTCGCGTTGCTCAGATACGGCACTGGGCTGCCGCTCAATCGCATGGCGAGCCTGCAGGCGGGATTCGGCATCCCCCTGCCGTCGTCAACGCAGTGGGAACGCATCGAGCACCTGTCGGAAGCCGTCAAGCCTGCCTTCGACGCCCTGGTGCAAGCGTCGGCCCAGGCGGAGCTCGTGCATAACGACGACACGGTTTGCAAGATTCTGGAACTGATGCCTGCGCGGCCCGGCAGCAAGCGCAGCCTCGTGGCTGCGGAGGCAGTCAAAGACTCTCCGCCGGCTACAGCGGGCAAGAGCAAAAACCCGGACCGCACCGGAATCTTTACGACCGGCATCGTGGCCCAGCTGCGCGGCGGCATCCGCGTCGCGCTGTTCTTTTCCGGCCACCAACATGCGGGGGAAAACCTCGGCGACGTGCTGGCACACCGCTCAGCCGAGCTCGCCCCACCGATCCACATGTGCGACGCGCTGTCGCGGAACATGCCCCAGCTGATTGAAACCTTGCTGGCGCATTGTCTGTCCCACTCGCGTCGGCGCTTCGCCGACGTGCACGACACCTTTCCCGACGATTGCCGCCATGTGATCGAGCAATTCGAGGAGGTTTACAAGAACGATGCACGAGCGCGGCAGAACGGGCTCGACCCCGAGCAACGCTTGCTATGGCACCAGGAGCGCAGCGCGCCGGTCATGAACCGGTTGAAGACCTGGTGCAAGGCTGCGCTCGCCGACAAGCGGGTGGAGCCGAACTCGGGCCTCGGCGACGCCATCCAGTATCTGCTCGACCATTGGCCGGAGCTCACGCTTTTCCTGCGTGTGGCGGGTGCGCCTCTAGACAACAATATCTGCGAGCAAGCGTTGAAGATGGCGATCATCCATCGTAAGAACTCGCTCTTCTATCGCACGCAGCATGGCGCCGATGTGGGCGATATGTTTATGAGCCTGATCTTTACCTGCCGCTACGGCGGCCAAGTCCCCTTCGACTACTTGGTCGCGCTCGGTCGCCACCGTGAACAGGTCGCGGCGTGTCCCAGTGCCTGGCTGCCGTGGAATTACCACGAGGCCCTCGCGCTCCTGCAGTCGCCGGGCGCCCTGGCCGCGGCCTAGTCCGGAGGCGCGCTCGCCGTGCTGATCACGTCGGTGTGACCGGGGCGGCCCGCGACCAGGGAGGCCCCGCGGGGAGGGCGAAGAAATCTTCGCCTTGCGCATGCTTGCCGGAGGGACACGGTGAACCCGATGCCTTGGAAGGCATGCAGCAGGAGCGCGGCGCTACCCGTCACGACCGGCGCAGCGTAAGACGTGCCGCACCTCGTATCTGACCCTACTTCGAAAGTGGTGGGAGTGTCGGGCCAGTTTTCGATGCAGCCGGGGGCCA
>JAYWEH010000338.1:0-4280 GCA_043780025.1 Deltaproteobacteria bacterium | reverse complement strand
CGGTTGCGCCGCTGGTGGGGCAAGGTCGCGCTCGACCGGGTTTCGTCCGGCAGCCGCGGCATGGTCTACAATCTATTCGGAGTGTCGCGCGCCGATCTCGGCCGATTGCGTGAGCTGCAAGCTGCGTATTTCAACGAGCTGCGCACGATCGTCGCGCAGTCCGAGCCGGTCGAGCACGTGTGCCTGGCTGCTGTGTATTTGATGGATCTGGCGGATACGCCCGCTCAGATCGAGGGGAAGGAGTGAGCTCGAGCCGAGCGCCAGGCTGCTCTCAACGCACGCGGAGTGTCCTCTCGACGAAGGCGCTGCCGCCGCGGCTGTCGCGGAGTACGATCCAGAGTATGACTGTCTGCGGCTCGGCCGGCGCACTCCAGCGGTTGCTCGTCGTGGTCGCCTTGGCCTCTTCGTCAACGGGCGTTCGATCACTCGCGAACCCACCGGCGGTCGCGAACCATGAAGCGAGCATGCCCTCCCGCCGTTCGATCAGGCTCGAGTCGCGTGGATCGATCCAGCTGTAGACCTCGGCGTCTTCAGGCGGCCATTCGATGCTGACGTCGAGCACGCTCGAGGCATCGACGCCGTCTGTCGAATCACCGGATGGGGGCGAGACTGTGACTGCCGTTATGTGAGGGTTCCGGTTGCTCACGTAGTCGCGCGAAAATGCGCGCGCGATGTCGGCGGGGGCGTTACGGGGGTTGCAGGTGGTGCGCTGAAAGTGAATCCACGCGCCACCCCAGGTGTCGAGCCTCACCGGTTGGAAAAAGCCGCCCGTGAGGTCGGGATCGCGCGGCCGCGCGTCGCCGGGCGGTGGATCCGGCCCGAAGCGCGCGCAGGCGTCGAGTGGAAGCCGGCCCTCCGCGAGGCCTTCGCTCGCATCCAGGAGCGGCAACCCCAGCTCGTACGCGCACTCGGGTGAGCTGCTGTTGTTGCCGACCAGCGGCTTCGGGGTGACGCAATGGGTCCAGCCGAGCTCTGGAGTGCGCACGCGCCCTTCGGGGCTCACGACCAGTGCTTCGTAGCGCACCAGTGCGCCCGGGCGCGCTTCCGCGGGTTCGGCCACGACCGCGAGCACGCGCTCGCGCTCAATTTCCGAGTTCCGCACGTCGAACTCGGGCAAACAGCCGCTGGCGAGCAGCGCGCCAATACCGAGCCAGTGCAGTTGCCGATCCGTCATCGTTCGAACCTCGCGCCGATCAAGAGCAGCGGTGGGATGCCGGTGAGGTACGCCTGCTCCGTATAGTCGGCCGAATAGGCGATCTCCTCGGCGTTGGCCCGGAAGGTTACGTTCAAGGCGTCCAGGTAGACGCTGAGGTTAGCGTCCCCGAGCGACCAACGTCGATCGACTCGCAGATCGAGCTGATAGAAAACGGGCAAGCGCTGTCCGCCACGCGCACCGAGCAGGGGCTCATAGCGGTCGGAGCGTAGATCGTAGCTGGCTCCGATCACCCGCGTGCGCGGCGAGCCCGAGGCGTAACGGTAGCGCAGCCCGAGCGACCACGCTCCGAGCACGCGGCTGACCAACAAGGCCACCACGTGTGGCTGGTCATAGTCGAACGCGCGCCAGGCCGGCGCGCCCGGATCACGCCGTTCACTCTTGGAGACCGTCCATGTCAGCCAACCCGACCAGCCTCCCGTCGAGGCCTGGCGGAGCAAGAGCTGCGTGCCGAAGCTCCGGCCGCGCCCTTCGCTGACCAAGCTCTCGGCGGTATTCGGGACGGGCAGGGGACTCCGCGCCGTGAGGCGATCCGACCACTTGTAGTAGCCCAGGACCTCCAGCGACAGGTTGGCGGCCAGCGCGACGCGCTCGCCGGCGCTCACGTGTAGAGCGCGCGCGAGCAATAGCTTGGGGTTGCCGAAGACCGCGCTCTGATCTTCGGCCGCTGGCGCTTGATGGTAAATTCCTGCCGCCGTGAAGAAGCGCGTCACGCCGAGATCGTGCGCGAGCGCGAGGCGCGGTTCGAATGCGACCAGGGCACGGCTGTGGCCGACCGGAGGCACGCTCCCCGTCCGCGGTCGCGAGCGGTCGGTTTCGATGAGGTAGGTGTCCGCTCGCAACCCGGGGTTGATCTGAGTCGCGCCAAAGCGAAATTGTGCTTCCGCGTACGGTGCGACGTCGAGCAGATGCGTGGAGTAGCGATCGAACGCGGTGTCGTCGTTTGGCAGTTGGCCGAAGACCTGCGGATCCCCTTCGCGCGCTGGCAGCGTGAGCGTCCCCTCGCGTTCGAGCGAGCTCAGCGAGCCGAGCGCGTCCAGGCCGAGTCGGAAGGAATGACCTGCGGGATGCTCGCGCTGCCATGCGCCGCGCAGCCCGTAGTGCCAGGTGACCGTGTCTTGCCGCCAGCCGGCTCCGTCTGCCTGTGCGGACCGAGCGACCGTGTCGACGCCGAAGAACGGCGTGAGCTCGGTTCGTTCGTTGAAGCGCATGTGGCGGTAGCGCAAATAGACGCGGTCGAAGCCGAGCTCGGACGTCGCTCTGACCCGTTTGGCGCGATCGCTCGATGGGATGCTGCGATCGCTCGCATCGCGGCTGCCGAGCCACACGGTGTCGAGTTGCCAGGTCCGTTCCGCGGGCGAGATCCGCGCCCGGAGCTGCCAATCCCGATAGCTCGGGACGTTGAGCAAGCTTCCGACATCGGCTCCCCTGAGCTGCCCCAGCCAGCGCTCGACGTAACCCCAGCGAAAAGCCGCTTCCGCGCTCGCGTACGACGTCAACGGCAGCGCCACCAGGGCTCCGGCGTCCAGCAGATCGGCGTGCGCCACCACGCGCGCCACATCCAGTGGCCGATCGCGCGACGACACATCGACGACGCCGCCGATGCCGCGCCCGCGCTCCACACCGAACCCGCCGGGCACAAAGCTCAAGGTGCCGATCCATTCCGAGGGCACGACGGAACGGATGCCACTGCCATGAAACAACGCGGGCAACTCAACGCCGTCGATGTAGAATTTGGTTTCGTGCGGTGCCGAGCCCCACGCGACGATGTCGCCACCACCAGGTCCAGCGCGCGCGGTACCCGGCAGCGACACTACGGTCTTGATCGCGTCCCCTTGCGAACCCGCGCTGCGTGACCCTTCCGTCGCGCCCACGGTAGTGCTCGTGGCTGGGCGCTCTGAGCGGGCCGTCGTGACTCGAACCTCGATCGGAGCATCCGGCCCTGCTGCATATGCCAGGTCGCAAACAAAGCTCGAGAGCACCGAGTTACTTTAAGGATCAACTGCCCACATGGCCGACTCCGCTCGTTTGCTCACGTCCCTGGATGCCGCTCAGCTTCTGCGAGTCCATCCGAAGCAGATCTATCGCTTGCTCAAGCGGGGTTTGCCCGCGCTGCGCGTGGGAGACGAATGGCGTTTTGTGCGCGCAGAGATTCTAGAGTGGGCCGCGTCACGCCCGGCCCGCCCCGGTGGCGCGCCGACGCCGCAGCGCGTCGCGGCTCCGGACATCGGCACGCGGCCCTCACTCTTGGCCGCCAACGGAGACTGCGCCGTCGAAGCGCTACTGGCGGCCGTCGGTGGCGGTGGGGGCCCGCTGCTCGGCTTCGTCCAGGCGGACCACGTGAGCGCGGCGGCCCTGTTGTCGGAAGGTCGCGTTCTGATCGCCGGCCAACATGGCCCTGCCACAGCGTCTGATGCGCTGCCGCGCTGTGCTCGGCTTCACCTCGTCGAGCGGCAACTGGGCCTGGCGAGCCGTCGCGGTACCCGCATCGCCGGCATCAGCGCGATCGCCGGCAGGCGACTGGCGAGTCGCCCGCGGAGTGCGGGCATCCGGCGCAGGCTGGACGGTGCGCTCGAGCAAGTGGGCATTGCGTTGCCTCGCGCGTACCGGCGCGCCCACGAATACGCTTCGCATCGCGACGTGGTGCTCGCCATCGCCGCGGGCCGCGCGGACGTAGGGCTCATGACTCAGGCCTGGGCGAGCGCCGCCGGGTTTTCTTTTTGCGCCATCGCCAGCGAAGCGTACGAACTCGCCATCCCCGCGTCACTGCTCGGGGACCCCCGAGTCCTGGCCCTGTGCGAAGCGGCACAGAGCAAGGCCTTGCGCCAGCGCTTGCGCGATGATTTCGGCTACGATGTCCAGCGCACCGGAGAGATCCAGGTGGGCGCCGCCTGAGCCATCGAGATCAGCCGCTTGAACTAACAGCTCAGCTCGCTCCGTTTTCGCCTGGCCCGGGAGCGAGCGGCTCCGGTTCTGGCGCCGGCGGCTTCTTGTCCTTGCCCTTAACCTTCTTCTGCGCCGGTGGCGCGGCTGCCGCCGCCGGCTTGGGTTCCTCGGCGTGAAAACG
>JAYWEH010000337.1:0-10146 GCA_043780025.1 Deltaproteobacteria bacterium | reverse complement strand
CGAGCAGGCCACGGCTCCGAAGAGCGAAAGGCTGCACACTGCAGCCACGAGCGGCCATTGATTGGTGTGGCGGCGCGCTACCGAGCCACGTCTCTCTCTTCGAACAACCCCCATGGGGGGTGTCGTCTTGGCGCGCGCCATTTCGACGGCCCTGGCCGCCACCTCGCTGATGACCATCGAGATGGCAGTGGTGCTGCCGTCGCTCGCCGTGGAGCGCGCCGCGTCACTAAGTTGTCCGATTCGAGTTACGATTGCTGAGTAGAGCGATGCCACTGTGGCTCAATGCGCGAACCGGACGCGCAGATCACACAATGTGGCGAATGCGTTCGCGAGCGGTGATCGACCGGCGCGGGTGTTGACATGCCCGTGCCAGGAGCGTAACTCTGAGTCACCGTGACCAAGGCAACCCTGGATCCGAGCCGCTTGCTATTTACCGGGACCGCAGCGAAGCGTGGCCGCACGCTGCATGTTTCACCGAGCAACAGCGAGCTAGAACATCTCTGTTACGGTCGTGTCTTGCTCGATACCGAGCTGTTGGATGGCGAACATCGCGAAGCGACCTTCGAAACCGGTACCCGCGAAACTGCCCTGCTGTGTTTGCGCGGTGAATGCAGCGTAGAGCTCTCGCGAGAAAAGATCCAGCTCAACCAGTATGACGCGCTGTACATCCCGCGCGGGGAGAGCGTGCGCATCCACACAAACACCGAGGTCGACTTGGTGGAGGTGGCCGCTGACGTCACTGGAGATTACCCCGTGCAGGTCGTGCGTTACGAAGAAGTAAAGCAAACGCCGTCGCTCAAGTTCTCCACTGGCGGTGAATCCAGCCGGCGTGACCTCAACATATTGATTGGCAGTAATGTGAAGGCCGGGCGCATCTTGGCCGGTTTTACGCGTTCCGCTCCCGGCAACTGGACGAGCTGGCCGCCGCACGAGCACGCGGAGCTGCTGGAAGAGCTCTACGTGTATTTCGACATGCCCGCGCCCGCGTTTGGCCTGCAGCTGGTCTACACCGATCGCGATCGGCCGGAGTGTGTCCACGTCGTGCGGGACGGGGACGCCGTGCTCATGCCGGCGGGTTACCACCCGAACGTGGCCGCCCCGGGCCATGGCATCAACTTCGTCTGGATGATGGCCGCGCACCGTGAGGTCGAGGACCGGCGCTTCGGTGTCGTCAACGTTCAGCCCGAGTTCGCCACGCGTGGCTCGGGTCTGGAAGCCAGCCAGCGCTGACGCGCGTAGATCCTCTGCAATTTCGCAGCGAAGCTCGCGAGCGCGAGTCCGTGATCGGAGTTGCGACGTACCGCATTAGGCCAAGTACGCGGGCTGCCCGGCCTTGGGCGCGCGCAATGGCATCCAAAAAGGAGCAAGTCATGCTCGGTCGCTTCCAGTTTGCGGGCCTGTCGATCCCGTCGTCGCCAATGAGAGGAATCCTGTTGGCTGCTTGCGCCGTAGCGTGCAGCCCCACCACCGGGGTGGCGGTGGCTCCAACTGGAGCCGGTCAAACCGGCCCAGCAGCTCCTCTGGCCAACGCTTCTCCGCTCGTCGCCTGGCCGAAGTCCACGGGGGAGCAGCCGGTGCCCTACACGATCAAGGTCGCCGGCAACTTTGACGGTCAGGGCCAGCGTTTCTACGGCGTGGAGGACCTCGGTACCTCCGACCAGAACGAGAGCCAGCAGCCGCTGTTCAAGCTGTCGGAAGGAGCCGTGTTGTCCAACGTGATCATCGGCCACCCCGCGGCGGATGGGATCCACTGCAAGGGTTCGTGCACGCTGCGCAACGTGTGGTGGGAAAACGTCGGCGAAGACGCCGCGACGTTTCGCGGTAGCTCACCCACGGACGTGATGTTGATTGAAGGCGGCGGAGCCAGCGGGGCTCGGGACAAGGTCTTCCAGAGCAACCGCCAGGGGACGGTCCACATCAAGGATTTCTACATCGAGTGGTTCGGCAAGCTGTTCCGGTCCTGCGGCAATTGCAGCCAGCAGAACCCACGTCACGTCATCATCGAAAATGTGACGGCCGTCGTCGGTGAGAACACCAAGACCCTCGCCGGTATCAACATCAACTACGGTGACACCGCGGAGTTTCGCGGCGAGAACGTCGTCTACGCTCAGCCGGGCGGCAAATTCGCGACCTGCCTGACGTATGAAGGCACCAACAACAACTCGAAGGAGCCGAAGGAGTTAGGCCCCGGCGAGGATGGCCCGCACTGTAAGTCTCTCGCCAGCCACGTGACGGTTCGGTCTGAAGTCGAACCCAAGAATACCACCGTGGCGGCGAAGTAAGAGCTCACCGAGGGCCTCGACAGGACCGCAAGGATGGCGTGAGCCATCAGCGGCCGTTGCCATATACCACCCGACGGTACTTGGGTGGCAAACGCTCAGCGCAGCATCCGCTACGGCTCGGCGCCGCGTGGCGTCGTTACGCGGGGGCAAACCAGCGATTGGTTGAACCGCAGTACCATTGCAGGGCGCCGCTCAGCCGATTCGTCAGGCATGCGCAGCCGCGAGGCGTATTGCCGTTCACCGCGTCCGTGCCGATGCACTGCTCCCACTCCACCGTGCAGGGCTCGTCGTCCAAGCCTTCCGTGTTGCCTGTGCCATCGGGTGTTTGGCACGGGGGTGCGGTGGGTGCCCCGAGGTAGTTCTCGGGTTTGGGGCAGGGGCACGTCGAGTAGAACCCGCTTTGGCAGACACACGTCTTGAGGCCCATGGTCTGAAAGCCGCAGCCCACCAGACAGTCGATCGTACACTCGCTACCGCTGCGGGCGTTCGTGCTGTTGCAGCTCTCGTCCGGGTTGATGGGAAAGCAGCGCGGATCGGGGTTTGCGCCTTCGCAGAGGCCAGTGCCGTCCTCGCTTTCCAACGCGAACCAGTTGTTGGTGGAGCCACAGTTCCATTCCTGCTCCCCGGTTTCGGCGTTGGGCAAGCAGACACAGCCCTGGGGTGTTCCTCCCACGGGATCTCGGGCGACGCACTGTTCCCACGGCGTGCTGCACGCCCCCAGCTCCTCAATTTCCGCGGTCAGGTTGTTCGGGGTCAGCTCGCAGAATGTGGCGCTCGGCGCCCCCAAATAGGTGTCTGGGCGCGCGCACGGGCAGCTCTCATAGGTCCCATTGGTGCACGTGCAGACTTTGAGTCCCATGCCGTCGAAGCCGCACGGCACCCGGCAATCCATCGTGCAGGCGGTGTCGCCTTCGCTGCTGGCACTGGTCGAGTTGCAGTTCGGATCGGGGTTGAGCGGGAAGCAGGAAGGATCCGGATTCTCCGTTGCGCACGCCGCGCTGCCCAGCTCCGCCGCGGGGGGGCCGCTCGGCGGCGGTTGAGCCTCGGTGCCTGCAGCGCCCTGATTGGAGTTCACGTTGGTGTCGGGGTCACCCTCCGGAGTGGCGAGCTGCTGGGAGGGGGAGCTGCACGCCTGTACGGCGCACCAGGCGGCCAATACGGCGGGGACTGAAACGATAGCTGGTGAAAACTTCATCGGATCCAGCCGCTCTATGCGCGGCAGGGCCGGATCGATCGCCCGCGTTTCGGTTCAGAAGCTGAGCTTGGCCCCAACCTGGAGCATGAACGGTGGGTTAGGCCGCGCACCAAAAGGCCGCCGCGAAGCGATGAACTGGTCGTCGAGGAGATTTTGGGCTTGCAAATACGCGCGCACCGGCACCGGCGTTTCAAAGTCGTGGTGCGCCCCCGCCTCCAGCACCACCTGTCGATCCGTGGTGAGGCCGATCGGCCCCTGGCCGGACTGCTCGCGCATCGCGGCTGTGTAGCTGCCCGCCAGATAAAGGCCGCTCCGGTCGAGCTCAGCCGCGATGGAAACCCGCCCTTGATGTTGAGGGACGTAGGGCAGCTCGTCGCCGGCTTCCACTTCGCCGAAGATGGGATCCTCAGACTGAAAGGTTTCGAGAAATTCCGTCAGCGTCAACGTGTAGCTGGCGCTGATGGGCAGCTTCACGGGCGGGAGGAGGATTTCGTGCTCGACCACCGCTTCGAAGCCGTAGATGCGCGCGCGGCCCGCGGAGATTTGCGTATCCAGATCGGCATCGGTGCAGCCGGAGGAAAACGTGCATTGATCGGCGAGGTTCGAGTAGTCGTTGTAATAGCCGATCAGCTCCAGACGGTCGGTTTGGCTCATGTATCGCGCCCCCGCTTCGTAGTTCACGCTGAGCTCCGGCTCGGGTGAGCCCGCCCCAGGGCTCGGTGGGCTCATGCCGCGGTGTACGCCTGCGAGCAGCCCGAACTCGGGCGTGAGCGCGTAGTGCACACCTGCGCCCGGCAGAAAAACCTGCAGCGACGCGCCCCCGCGAGTGCCTGCGAGCGCGTCACTATAGGTCTGGCGGATCAACTCGATGCGCAAACCGGGAGTGAGGGTGAAGCCTCTGAAGTGAAGGGTGTCGAGCGCGTGCAGTGCGACCGCGTGGCTTTCGGCGGCGTTGATCGTCGTCACCGCGGTCGGCCCACCTTCGGCAACCAGTTGTCCCGCCTCCATCCGAAAGGCGTCCTCCGAATGGCGGCGTGCCACCCGATCGTTGTGGAAGCGAAGGCCGTATTGGACGCGGTGAGTCAGCGCGTTTCCATCCGCTTGCCAGTCCCCCTGGAGCTGGATGCCCTGCGATACGAACTGGCGGTCATTGGGGCCGATCAGGATCGCTTGCGAAGGGTCGCTTCCGTCTCGAGCGCCCGTGAGCACTCCGTAGAAGTCAGCATTGTCGCCGGTGTCAGGGTTCCGCAATACGTCGATCACGCTGGCGCCTCGCAGCCCGTTGAGCTTACGCCACACGCGCGCCAGATCATGCCGGTACACGCTGGTGGTGAGCGAGAGCCCAGCGCCCGGCTCGATGTGGTGCGAGAGCACGACGCTGGTGCGATACCAGGCCATTCGATCGAAGGCGCTGGCCGCGTAGCGTCGTTGCGGAGAGTCGCGAAAGTCGGCGTCCGTGAGCCCGAGGTAGCTCTCGTTGGAGACCTCGTCGGAATAAGTCAACTTCACGGAGACGTCGTGAGGCAGGGCGGAGTCTGCGCCGAAGGTGCGTTTCCCCTTGAAAGCCCACTCATTGCGATGAAATCCGGTGTCGGCGTCGCTCGGTAGCTGTTTGAAACCGTCGCTACGCAGGTGCACGCCTTCGATGGCGAAGCCGCTCTCGGCTTCTCCGCTCCCATAGTGCGCATGCAGCTTGCCATATCCATATTGCCCGAACGCGAGGTCCAAGGCGCCGCGGCTGCCATACGGGATCGGGCGGGTGATGAAGTCGATGGCTCCTCCCACCGTCTGTGGCCCGTATTCGATGCCGGCAGGGCCCTTGATCACGCGCATCTGGTACACCCGGGGCATCATCGGGAAGTAATAGGCGGCGGGTGCCGAATAGGGAGCGGGCGCGAATGACACGCCGTCTTCCATCAGCGCTACCTTCTTGCTGCGGTCGCTCGTGCTTCCGCGGATACCAATGTTCGGGCGCAGCCCGAAGCCGTCTTCCTCGCGCATGTACACGCCCGGCACCAATCCGAGGACCTGATGCGGATTGTCGTAGTGGTAACGCTGGAGGGTGCTTTGCGGCACCGCGTGAAACGATCCCGGCGCCTTTCGCACGGTGTGCACGATGACTTCGGCGAGGGGTTCGTCCGCCGCTATGGGGATCTCGCCCGGTTCGGGTTCGAGCTCGGGCGTGGCAGTGTCGCCCGCAGGTGAGCCCCGGGCCGCGGTGCCTCGCGCGGCACCGTCGCCTGCCGTCGAATCGAGGGCAGGGATGGGGTCTGGCAAAGCCGGTGGTTCTGGCGCTCGGGTCGGTTGTGCGCCGGCGCGCGAGGCCCCGAGGAGCGCTACGAGCACGAACCCGAAGTACGCAGAGCGTCGCGCACATTTCCCGGCTCGGCGGCTTTGCATGGGCCGCCGTGTATCACGACGGTGCCGAGACCAAAAACCACTATCCTCGGGAGTCGGGCCTTCGCTGGTCTGTGGGCCTTCTCAAAGGGGGCGTTCTGCTAGCGGGCGCGTTTAGCCTCGAGCAGTCGGGGTAGCGGAGGAAGAACTCTCGACGCTCGCGGAAATCGGCCAGATCAGTCTGCCAGAGCCGCTCCAGCTCGGCGACGCTGGCGCCTTCGAACAGGGCCTGCACCACCGCGCGATTGCCGACGAGGCGGATCAGCTTGTGGGAATCCCAATCTCGCGGCCGTTGGCGCCAAATGGCCCGTGCCAGGCTCAGCCCCGTGCGGACCGGCTGAAACGCCCGCGCGTCGGTGAGCGTCGCCGAAATGCCGTGGCAGGCCTTACCGCGTTGAGGATCGGCCTCCGGCACGAACTCGGCGAGCTCGAACTCCACGCCGGGCAGCGCGGCTCGACGCAACTCGGCGAGCAGCGCCGGCCCATTGATGAACGGCGCGCCCAGGATGTGGAAGGGTCGATCGGTGCCGCGGCCTACTGAGACGTTGGTGCTCTCCAGGAGGCCAATCGCTGGGTAGAGGAAAGCGGCGTCGAGATCACGCAGGTTCGGCGATGGGGCGACCCAGCTCAGGCCTGCCTCTCCGAGAAAGGAATTTCGACGCCAACCCAGCGCCGAGACGATCTCGAGCCTCGCGCCAATATCCCGTTCGACATTGATCAGCTCGGATAGCTCGCCCGCCGTCATGCCGTGGCGCACCGGCAAGCGATGATGGTTGACGAAATTCTCATAGCCGACGTCGAGCAACGGCCCCTCGACAGCCACGCCGCCGATCGGATTGGGCCGATCGAGCACCAAAATGGGGAGGCCCTGTTCCGCGGCGGCGCGCAAAGTTTGATGCAGCGTCGACATGTACGTGTAGTAGCGCGTACCGACATCGACCAGATCGACGACCAGGAGCTCGACGTTCTGGAGCATTGCGGCGGTCGGGCGCAGTGTTTGACCGTAAAGGCTGTAGACGGGCAGCGCACTCGAGCTGTCTCGTGAATCTGAAATGGCACCTTCGGCGCGCGCCGACAAGCCGTGTTCCGGGCTCAGGATGGCCACCAGCTGGACGCCGGGCGCCTGGCGTAGGACATCCAACGTGGGCGTGCCATCCAGCGTGGTCGCGGCGCGGTGGGTGACGAGCGCGATGCGTTTCCCGAGCAGGTTGTCGAAGCCGCGGCTACGCAGGACGTCGATGCCGTTCTGTGTCCGCTGCGCCGGGTCGATGCAAGCGCTCGGGACGGGATCGAGCGCAGACACCGCGGCGTCAGTAATCGCCGCCTGCAGGCCGATCACGTTGCCGTCACCGTTCGGGTGGACGCGATTGCTGGAGAAGGAAACGAACAGGTCGAGCTCCGGATCGATCCAGAGCGACGTCCCCGTATAGCCGCCGTGTCCATAGGCGCGGGCGGAGAAGTAGCGCCCGCGCGGCTTCGAATAGGCGCTCTTCACATCCCAGCCCGCGCTGCGCACAGCGCCCGGCAGGAACAGAGGGCGCGTGAGCTCTTGAATGCTGGCCCGCGATAGCACGCGCACGCCGTCGAGCTCTCCCTCCCCGAGCATGAAGCGGGCAAAGCGAGCCATGTCCGCCGCGGTCGAGAAAACGCCAGCGTTGCCCGCGACCGCCCCGAGCAGGTGGGCGCGCGGATCGTGAACGTCACCGTGGATCAGTGGGATGGGCCGTTCCTCCGCGAGCTCAGTGGGAGCGATGCGGGACAACAGCGAGCGGGAGGGCCGATAACCCGTTTCGCGCATGCCGAGCGGTTCGAATAGGATACGCGTCGCCAGGCGATCCAGAGGCTCGCCCGAGACGCGCTCTATCAGCACCCCGAGCACGATGTAGCCGAGGTCGCCGTAGTGGTAGCGTTCCCCTGGCGCAAATTCGAGTCGCGTGTCGAGCACGCGTTCCAGGCCCCGTGCGGGGCCTTCGGCGTATTCTTCCAACGGGTTGACGATGGGCAGCCCCCCGGTGTGGGTGAGCAGTTGCCGAACGGTGATGGCCTTCTTGCCCCGCGAAGCGAACTCCGGCACATGTTTGGAAACGCGGTCGTCGAGGTTCAGTCGCCCCGCCTCGATCAGGTATTGAATCAGGGAGGCCGTGACCATGGGCTTGGTCAAAGACGCCAGGTCGAAGATCGTGTCCTCAGTCATCGGCAGCGGCGCGGGAATGATCGCCCGCCGGCCGTAAGCCCGCCGGAACACCACGCCGTCGCGTCGGCCCACGACGACCACGGCGCCGGGCAGCTTCTGCTCGGCCAAAGCCGCTTGCATGAGTCGGTCGATCTCCGGGATCTCCTGGAGCTCGGGCCCGGGGCGCCCGGGCGGGGCGACAAGTGGCAACGTGGTAGGTCCAGACGGCGTTGGGGGGAATGTCGGACCTACGGTGACGGGCTCGGGTGGGGGCGCCGGAGGTGGCTGGCTGATGGCCTTGGAGCAAGCCACGAGCAGCGCGGCGGCGCATGCGAGCCAACCGAGAGGGCGCGCTAGACGTGTGTTTCGCGTCACCCGTGCAGTATACGCGCACTGACCTATCCGGTGAGACGTTCCTCGCACGGATCCGCTCGCGGCGAGTGGAAAGCGAGAGCCCTCGCCCAGAGCCTGCCCTCAAAAATTTCCGCTGAAAGGCACGGCCACTGGCGGCACCTGTCGGTGCAGAGTGCGCACAAGGTCGCCGACAAAAGTGTCTCGCTACGGGCGCACGCGCGATCGCGTGGTAACCTGACGCATGTCTCGCGTTTACGGGGATTCCACCCCGTTTCCCCACGACCTCGATTACATCCACCTGCTGCGTGACGGCATCGATTGCGCCGTGCGGTTACTGTCCGCACAGCACGCGATCCGCGCGGCTTCGCAACGCGCGGACGCTGCAGAGCAAGCCAAGCAGCTCGAAGTCGTCGAGCTCAACGGCTTGTTTGAACGCGTGCAGTCCGCCACGACTCACTCGATCAGCGATGGGGTCGATCGCACCGTGCGCACGGCGGCTCAGATCGTTGCCGGGGCACGCAGCGTCGTCGACAGAGCGGTCTCAGACCTCGAGTCTTCTGTCACGGCCGAGGTGGGGCAGGCGCGGCACATCGTCGACAAGGCGCGCGAGAATAGCTCGAGCGCGCTCGAGCAATACCTCGAGCGGCACGCTTCGCCCGGCAGTCGCCTGTGCCTGCAATTGATGGCGAGCCATGAAGTGAACGTCGGTCAGGTCACCGTGATCACGCCGTTCGGGATGAGCGGCGTGTTCGGTGTCGCGTTTCCACCGGGGCACCCCTGGGCCCGCCCGCGGCGGGTGATGGACTTGTTGCCTGTGCTCGAAGTGCAAATGCCCAAGGAGTCGGGCTGGCTGTCCAAGCGGGTCGAAATGTCGCCCGTGCGGCTCGAACGCTATTTCATCAGCGACGTGATGTTCAGCGACCGCTCCGGTGTGCTCAGGATCCGTAAGGCCGCCCAGTCGGGGTCGGGTTACCAGCTGCGCGTCGATTTGGACACCGGCGTCAGCACGACGATGTCGCGCGTGAACGAAGACGGCAGCGTCGATGAAGAGCATCCGCTGGCCATCGAAGGTGAAAACCAGACCTTGCTGCTCGGCCTGTGGCAGCGCATCGTCGACTCGAGCCGCGAGCTGATGTACTGCCGGCGCCGCATGGTGTCGGCGGCGTTCTTGGAGCGCCCGCTCCAGGAGCTCGAATCACCGCGCGTCATCGCGGATGCATTGATTGGCGACATGGCCCCGATCGTCGTGGAGATTTCGCGCCGCTCCGGCGCTCCCGGGGAGCTCGTGTTGCGTCGAAACCTCGGCGAGGGCCGGCGCGAGGAGACCTATTGCACGCACGCCGAGCTGGTGGAGAAGGTGTTGGTGCTCCCGCCCGATTTGCGCAGCGCCTTCGGGCCGCTCAATCTCGATGCCCCACGAGTCTCCGCCGCAGCGGCGCATGCCCCCGCCAAGGCCGTCTCGATGCCCGCTGCAGAGCCATCGCTACCCCCGGAGCGGCGCCGGTCTTCCATGACCGGCGCGGTCGCGGCTGCAGCTCTGGCCTCCCATGACGTGAGCCCAGAGCTGATGCAGGCGAATCGTCCCCCCTCGGTGCCGCCTCCGGCTAACGCTCCGCCGGCCGCCTAGCGCTCTGTCAGTCGCTTCAGCGTCATTGTGTGGCGATGAAGCCGAGCCGCGCGTCGTAGCTGAGTACGCCGTGTTTGGCGTCCTCTAGCTCGAGGCTGTATTCGCCTCCCAGCTTGAC
>JAYWEH010000336.1:0-10148 GCA_043780025.1 Deltaproteobacteria bacterium | reverse complement strand
TTGACGAGATCTTCGCCGCGTGGGAAGCGCGGAAGGGGCAGTCCATGCTCACTGGCTAACGAACGCCGACACAATGGTCGCCGAGGCAGTGAATTTGAACGCTGAGTGGGCGCAAGCTTCAAAGGCCCCATCGCTCCTGGTTGTCGAGGACCTGCGCTGCGCTCGGGGGTTGTTTTTCGACCATCTCGGGTTCGCGAAACTCGTCCCGGCGTTGTCGAACGATAGCATTGAGCGCCACGTCCGGCGCGAATGCGGTCGGGACGTCTACGTCGGGGTATATCGCTTCCCACGGGCATTCTGGAACGCATGCGTTGCAGTCGATACAATCGTCTGGGTCTATGAAGAGCTGATTGGGTAGGTCTGATGCACCGGATGGTGGAGCATGCTCGAGAATGCAGTTAGTCGGACAAACCTTCGTGCAGCTCGAGTCCTTACAATCGCGGCAGAGCCTCGTGATTACGAACGCCATGGCTTCAGTTCGCCTCTTGTCGATCGAGAAGCCCGCTGATTAAGTTCCCACCGTCTCGGGTCATCGTGAAACGCACGCCGCCACCGCGTTTCTCGAGAGCGATATGTGTCGCTGCGACCTGTTGACCCAGGCGGAAGACCTTTTGCAGCTCCTGCGCCTGGTAGCGCGTGAGGCGACTAATTCCGGTTTCGCGCACGTTCGTGACGTGCAACCGACGCATCGCCAATCGTCCATGGCCGGAGCAGACCGGACATATTCTTCCGAGGGCGCTACGCAGCGCGTCTTCGACGAACGTCGTCTGGTTCGGCAGTTCTCGCAGCGCGTTCGCGAGGTCGGCCTGGATGCGGAAAGTGACCCTCGTCTTCATGTGCAGCATTATGCTGTACATTTGGTTGCGTGCAAATGGCATAAAATTATGTAGTTATTTCGACTTGTTAGAGGCGCGCGCGTGCGATTGCGACGCGGTGCGTTGCCTCAACACCGAGGCCTGTGACTAGCTCACGTTCAGTCGCTGGAGGCTCGGGAGCGCAGCGTCAAACCCATTGCTGCGCCATTAAAAGTCGCTTCTCGATAAATTGGCCGCCATCGCCGCTGAAGAGCAGGTCATTGCGGCTGTCGGGCTTTTCACGCGACACGATAACTCTGCTTCGATCCGAGTGATGCTGGACGGCGCCCACCCCGGCTAAGCAGATCCTGTGCGAGCGCCGTTGAGTTTCGGGGACGACCATGACCGAAACCATTGCCGTTGGCGCTTTGACCTTCGTTGGCGGCGCAGCACTCGGAATCTTGTTGAGTCCGCGCTGGCCGCGGCTGACTGCTTCAGAGCGTACCGCAGTTTGCACGGGGCTCGTCATTGTGGCGGTCTGCGCGTTCACTCTCTGGGCGACGGGCGCCAAGGTGGAGGTGCAAGGTCGGATCAACCCGACGAGCGCTGACTCCGAAAAGATGTGCGTGGAGCTCGCCAGGGACTTTCAGGAGACATCATCGCGCTGGGCCATCGCAAGTTGGTCCATCGCCATCGTAGCGACGCTGCTGTCCGCCATCGGAGGCCTGGTCGGTAGGGGGGCGGAGGACGAGAAGCGTTGGTACCGGCTTGGCGCCGGTGTGCTGCTGGCGACGGTTGGGAACTCGCTCGCCGCCACCGCAGCGTACTCGGTCGCTCGCTCCAACGCCGCGAGCACGGGCGCCGCTGCGGCCACGAGCGCCCTGACAGCGAAGGATTCCGTGGAGCGCTATCGGCGCTGCATCGCCGCAAAGTCGCAGTGGCTGGAATCTCGCTCGGATTCGCTCGAGCAGAACCCGCCATCACAGCCAATGGAAGAGCCTACACCCCAGGAGACCCAGAACGGCGAGAGGTCTGACGCCGGAGTGCCACCGAAGTAGTCTCCTTTCAGAGTAGCGCTCCTTCGCAAATCCCTTGCCGGGCGATGCGGGTGGCGCGATCCTTCCAGGGGTTCCATGAGTACGAAAAATACCAAGGTGGATGCATTCGTGAGCCGTGCCAAGGCGTGGCAAGGCGAGATTCGGAAGCTCCGGTCGATCCTGCTCGAATGCGGGCTGAACGAAGACCTGAAATGGGGCAAGCCGTGCTTCCAGTCCGAGGGGAAGAACGTCGCCATCATCCAACCCTTCAAAGAGCACTGCTCGCTCATGTTCTTCAAGGGCGCGCTGTTCAAGGACGCCCGTGGACTGCTCCGCAGCCAAGGGGAGAACACGCAGTCCGCGCTGCGTTTGGAGTTCACCAGCGAAGCGCGAATTACGAAGGCCGTGGTGAAGGCCTATGTGAAACAGGCCATTTTAGCGGAGAAGGCCGGGCTAACGGTCGACTTCAAGGCGAAGCGCGAGCTCGAGCTTCCAGAGGAACTGACCCGGATCTTGAAGAAAGACCGCAAGCTGGCGAAAGCGTTCAACGCGCTGACCCCTGGGCGACAACGGGGCTATGTCCTGCACTTCACGGGCGCGAAGCAATCGCAGACCCGAACCGCGCGGATCGAGAAGTGCGCCCCCAAGATCCTGGCGGGCCTGGGCATTCACGACGACTAGACTGGACGGCTACCTCTCATCCAGGTGGATGATTCGTCAGGGCGCTCACCAGGGATTTTGCGAGTCGAGCTCGCGCTCGCGTCGCAGGAGCACGTTGACGGCGGCGCTCCACTCAGGCGAGAGCCGGTCGAAGGAGGTTTCCCCGTCGCGGATCTGCTTCGCCCAGTACCGCAGCTGCGCTCTCGGATCGGCTTCGCTCGGCGGCTTGGAAGCAGCAGACGGCTCGAGCGCGCGGCTCTGCACTAGCCCTTGGTTCTCGAGGAAGAGCGCGAGATTACGCGCCGCGAGCTCTTCGTTTCGCGCCCTGATGGCGGCCAGTTCTGGAGACTTCCCACCCGCCTCTGGAGCGTGGCGTTCTGACTCGAGCTCTCGTACCCGTTGCTCGAGCTCGGCGATGCGGCGTTGCCCGGCGTCGTCGGGCGTTGCAGTCACGCTCGGGTCCGCCGCGATCGCACTCGCCCAGCGATCAGGTTCGGCGGCACGAGCCGCGAGACCCGGCCCCGCCGAGATGACGAACCCAACCGACACGCACGTAACCAACATCAGGCCCCGACGAATCTCCAACATAATGCCGTCACTCAGCATAGCACGCAGCCTGGCGCGCTGCCGTTGGCGACCCAGGTTCGTGGTGCTATTGCTGAAGTGTAACAGGGTGGAACGCTAGTGACTCATTCCGCTTCACCCTTCGAGATGGACGATGGAGAGGGCCGACCTAGCCGCTGGAACACGTTGCGCGCCTTACGGGTGTCAAGGTGGCATTCCGGGGAGTAGCACCTGACCCGCCGCGGGCCGCTAGTCCTCTGCCGAAAGCCCCTCGCGCAGGGCCGCCACCATCGTCGCTATGCCGATGGGCAACGCCGTGCGGGCGTCAGGTGCCCACTGGTCGGAGTGCAGGCTCGGCAACGGCTCTCGGTCTCGCCGCGCAAAGGCCGCCGCGTCAACCGCACCGAGGCGGTAGTACACGCTCGGAATACCGAGCTTCAGACTGAAACGCGCGAAGTCGTCACCGCCCATGCTCGGCGGCGCGTCGACGACCCGGCCCGGGCCGAGCAACGCCGTAAAACGCGCAGCGAGCCTCCGCGACCAGCCTTCGTCGTTGAAGCCCGCCGGGGTCGGCTCGGCTCGGACCGTGATTGTCGGAGGCCGTGGCGCATGATAACTCTGCGCCACGTGGCGCGCGATGTGCTCGATCTCCTCGAGCAGCAGCTTCCGCACCTCGGGCTCGTACGAACGCACGGTGAGGAGCAGCTCGGCACTCGCGGGGATCACGTTGTGACTTTCGCCGGCCTGTAGCTTGCCAACGGTCACCACTGCGCGTTTGCCCGGAGTGATGCGCCGTGAAACGATGGTCTGCAGCTGCAGCACCACCTCCGACGCCATCACGATCGGATCGACGGTCTGGTCGGGCTTGGCGCCGTGCCCGCCCCGACCGTGGAGCGTCATGTCCACCGAATCGACAGTGGCCGAAACATAGCCGGCCGAGACCGCCACCTGCCCGGCGGGCACATCTGCGGCGTCGTGCAGGGCGAACGCGACGCGCGGCTTGCCAACCCGGTCGAGCAGGCGTCCAAAGGCCGGATCCGCCAGCATCTGCCGGGCGCCGGCGCCGATCTCCTCCGCGGGTTGCCCCACGAACACGATCGTTCCGCTCCAATCGCGCCGCGTCTCGGCCATCACTCGCAGCACGCCGACCGCCGTGGCCATGTGCACGTCATGCCCGCAGGCGTGCATGACGCCTGGATTCAGGCTCGGATGGGGTAGCTTCGTCTGCTCGCTGACGCGCAGCCCGTCCATGTCCGCCCGGTACAGAACCGTTGGGCCTGTGCCGGGCTTCTGACCCTGCAGCAGCGCGACGATGCCGTGGCCGCCAATCCCGCTGTGCACCTCGAGCCCCAGCCCCTCGAGCGTCGTAGCGAGCCGCGCGGCGGTCTCCCGCTCCTGGTTGGCCAGCTCGGGATGTTGGTGAAACCAGACGTACTCCGCCGTCGCCAGCTCGGTGGCACCTGCCAGCAGCGCCTCTGCAATGGGCGGTGCAGCGGGCCCTGGCGCGCGCGGCTCCTTGCCGTGCCCCGTCCCCGAACACGCAAGCACGAGGGGCAGCGCGCACCAACCCATGGCGCGGGGAATTTTGTGAGCGGTCAAGGGTTCTCCGTGTGTGCGCTGCCGCGACGCACAGAGTGCCCCCTCCGCCGTGCCTATTCAAGCGCGGGCGTCGTCCAAGCGCTGTTCGGCGCGAGTTGCCCGGTGAGCCTTGCGTCTGCGTCCAGCGTGCCGGGCGTCGCGCTCGGATCGTTCTTCAGGAACTTGCGCAGCGTTTGCTGCAGCGTCGGTACGAACTCTTGCCGGAACGAGCAGTGGTTGCCGTTAGCGGTGTTGGACGTGTAGCTGATGTTCTCGGCCACGCCCAGCGCCGAGTAGATCTCCGCGCCGCCGCGCACGGCGACGAGCTCGGCGTTGGGCGCGAGGTTCGCGATGCCGGGGTTGCCCATGACGTAGAGCCCGCGCGGCGCGATCATGCCGATGACCGAGTGGGTGTCGATGGGCAGTTTGTCCTGAAGCAGATCGGCCGCGTCGTTATCGCGCTGCCGCCCGGCGGTGTCCATTTCATCAAACACGGTGAGCTGCAGGAACTGCCGGTAAGCATCGCCGGCCCAGGGCCGATATTCGATGGCATTGCGCAACACTTCGCCGTTCTCGGGCACGACGAGCCGAAAGGCGGCCACGCCGGCCATGCCGGACTCGAAGGGGATGGTGAGGGCCACGCGCTCATCGAAAGCGCCCGCGATGAACGCGCCCTTGCCGTTGCGCGAGCAGCCGTGGGTGGCGATGCCGCGGGGGTTGATGATGGCCGCGCCGGACGCTTCGAGCACGTCGATGATGCGGCTCACGCCCCATGCCCACGCCACCAACATGCCGGTGGTCTGGAGCTCGGGGTGCACCGTGTAGAACGCGCCCTGTTTGGGATTGTTCGTCGTTTCGGCTCCGACCGCGCCCAGGTCGTAGTTGATGAAGGCGACCCCTTCCTGTTTGATGGCGTCTTCGAAATTCGAACCTCCGTATCCGATCACGGCGGGCACAGGCCCCGTCACCCCGGCAGGCAGGCTGACCGTGGCGCTGAACGTCGCCGTGCGCCCCGCCTGGGTGACATTGACGGTGATGTTCGTGTCCGAGACGGTGCCCGTGACGCTCTCCGGCTTCGGCGGCTTCGCGCCGTAGATGAAGCGCTCACCGAGCTTCTTGATCTCCTCCCGGCGGCAGTGCCACTCCGCCTTGGTGGTGATCCTCTGCCCGTCCAGGCCGAGGAACGGATCCGGCAACGTGGCGAGCTCGGGCAAGTCCGCAAACGTGGGCAGCTCGGCGATGACGCAGTCCCCACCCGTGCTCTCGGCGAAGGCGGGAGCCGGCGTACCGGCTCCGCTGTCACTCGCGCCGGTGTCACCCCCGGCATCGATCGGGTTGACCGGCTGCTCAGCGACCTCGGGCTCGCTGGTCTGCGTGCAGCCGCAGGCCAGGACGGCGATCAGAGAAACGAACGTCGAGGCATGAGCGGTGTTCTCTTTGAGAGCTCTGCTGAATCGGATCATGGTGGCACTCCTCTTGCCGCTCGCGAGGCACTCGTGGGCGGAGCCGTGCCGATATACCTGACCTCGGGCCCAGGTGGAAACGTTTCCGGGTCGGTGCAGGGAAACGCCCGGCCGCGCCCTGCTCCCGTCGTGCCGCTCACGGCTGGATCGAGAAGTCGAAGCAGTAGAGCGCAGCACCGGTGAGTGTGATCGCGATGGTCGCGGCTTGTCCGCGGCGTGTACGGGTATCCACCTCGAGCTTCTGCTGCCGCAGGTACGCTGGCCGCGTCGGGATGGCGCCGAGCTCCTGATCGTCCACGGCGATGCGGACCGTGCCTGCTCCCGCGCCGCGAGGCTCATAGTAGCCGGAGATCACGGACCCGAGCGTCCCCTGCACGCGCAGCTGGAGCTCGTTGGCGTCGGGCGGTGCCGCCATGCACAGGTGCAGCCCCCACATCGCTCCGCTCACCGCCTCGGCGCTGAGCTGCCGCGCGCCGCACGAAAATAGCAGCGGAGCCGTGGCCTCGCAGGGCTGCCCGTCGAGCGTCAGGTCCGCGGGCTCCTTCACGAGGCGGAACAGCGAATTGGGCGGCAAGAGCCGGTCACGGCTCTGTGTGGCGGCCGCCACGGCCACGGTCGCGAGCAACACCGCAGCAATGCCGGCGAAGGTGAGCGGGCGGGCGGCTCTCGCGATCCGCGCACACACGCGCTCGAGCAGCTGCGATCGTGCGTTCCAGCGGCGGAGCGCGAAGAAGGCGGGCAAAGCTCCCAAGCTCAGCAGCAGGCCAAGCCAGTCTGGGGTGCGGTACACATACTCGAGCACCAGCTCGCCATCGCGCACCGGCACCTCCATCAGGTCCGGGTACTCGATGCCCAGAGTCGTGACCGTCGTCAGCGGCAGCACCTCGCTGCCCGTACGCGCTTGCCATCGATCGTAGCTGGCCACGTGCAGCTTCAAACGCGACTCGGGGCTCGTGCCACTCACCCGGATGCGCACGCGCTCGGGAGAAAACTCGAGGAGCTCGGCGTGGCCCGGCCCGAGCATCGTAAACGGCTCCGGTCGATAGCGCAGGAACCGATACACCCAGAGCCGGCCAAAGCGACGCTCGAGCTCGAGCGTGGACCAATTGAGGCGGGTCGCGCTCACCACGTACTTGACGGACAACGCTTCGAGCAGCTCCGTCTCGTTCGTCATCGGCATCTTGTCGAAGATTTGCGTGGGCGTGCTGCCGATCTTGTACATCAACGTGTGGTCAAACGCCGGCGCGATCGTGGAGAGGTGATCGTTGCGCCACATCTCGTAGGCGATGCGGTAATGCTCCGTCGTGCTGTCGCGTAGCCGCCGCGTCCACGCGAGCAGGGCTGGGTAACTCGCCCAGAGCTGGCGGTCCTGCTCGCCGACGTACAGCTTGGACACCTTCGCGTCGGGTCCCACGTATTGCTTCGACATGTTGGCGCCGTGGAGCACCGCGTAGGTGGGCGCGACCACGGCGGCGCCGAGGAGAGCCGCAGTCAGTGCGCCGTACGCGAGCGTGCGCTTCTTCCCGCTCAGCCGAAACAGAGCAGAGCCTTCGCCGAGCCCGAGCAGCGACACGGCAGCGAGCCCCCCCAGCGGAAACCAGAACAACTTGGCGATGAGCAGGAAGCGGTTCGCCTCCAGCTTGACCAGCGTCGGCAGCGCCCGCTCGAGGTGCAAGTCGCGTAGCAGCGTGCCGGAGCCGAGTACGACGAACAGGACGGCCGCGGTGGTGAGGAAGACGCCGCCGGGGAGGCGGCGCCTGAGCGCGAACCACGCGCCGAGCAGCGGCAGGGCGTGCATCAGCGTCGGGACGTTCTGGAATGTCTCGAGCTTCAGTGTGTTCTGAGCCACGACGGGCAGCGAATCCCCGAGAGATCCCAGATCTTGCGCGTAGCGGGTGCGTGCCAGAAAGGGCACGAGAAAGAACGCCACGAGCGCGAACGCAAATGCGAGGCCGAACCCAACCCGGGCGACGTCCTCGAGGCGTGGCTTGCGCGCGCGGAGCAGGTGATCGAGCACGAGCAGCGGCAGCGCAACGGCGAACGTGGGCAGCGGCATCTGGTGCGTGAGCAAGGCAGCGCCCAGCCATGCGCCCGCCGCGAAAACGTCACGCGAGCCGCCGCCTTCGAGGATTCTGTTGAAGCGCACCAGTGCGAGCAGCGCGAAGCTCATCGCCAACGAGACGGGCCATACCCCCCAGTAGGTGTGCCAGGTCCACCCGCCTTCGAGCATGCCGCCCGGATCGCCGATGGTGAACCACGCACACGCCACCGCGGCGGCCCGCCCGAGCCGAAAACCTCGCGCGAACCAGTATGCTGCCGCCGTCTTGAAGATCAGGAAGCCAGCAAACGCGAGCGAATACGTGCGCATCCACGAGAGCTGACCCAGCGTCACGGCGCGGAACAGCGCGATCCACAGCTCACCGCCGCACGGCACGAGCTCGTCCGAGGGGAACCCGAAGCCCCAGAAATGGCTCCACCCGCGCAGGCGCCCGCGCGCCAGCATCTCGTCCCAGAAGTGCCAGCCCTTGAAGAGGTGCGTCGCGTGATCGTAGCTGAGCGGAGTGTCACCGAGCAGAGGTACACTCACGATGATCGCCGGCAGTATCGCGAGCACGAGCAACCCGACCTCGGCCCAGTTGGCCCTCGGGAGCTTTGCCGCTAGCCGTGCGAACAGCGATGGCGCTGGGCTTCTGGCCGCGGCAGGGTTGGCCGCGGCAGGGTCGAGGCTTTCTCGGGTCGTCTCGCTCACGTCGAATACTGCTCCCGCCGAGCCTCCGCGCGGGCGGCGCCACGCTGTCACAGCCCCATAAGCCCGTCAAGGCGCCGGGAATGGGGTGCGGACGCGCGCTTGACGACATACATTCTAGGATGTATGTAAATGGAATGCGCCGAACTCGCGAGCAGGCTGAGGAGACCCGCCAGCAAGTGCTGGCCGCGGCCCTGGCCGTGTTCAGTCGTAAGGGCTACTCGGCCACGACGTTGGATGGGATCGCGGCGGAGGCCGGGCTGACCCGCGGTGCGGTGTACTGGCATTTCAAGGGTAAGGCCGATCTCTATCTCAGCTTGTTGGAAGAGCGGTCGCGAGCCGCTCAGGCGCTGTGGCAGGGCGGCATGGAGGGCGGCGCCGCGCCGCTCGAAACGCTGCGGCAGCTACTCGTACGTTCGGTCGAATTGCTGGAGGAGGACAGCGACTACCGCAGTGTCCTCGAAATGAGCTGGACCAAGAGCGAGGCGGTCGCCGAGCTCGAGGAGCCATTTCGACACAAGGTTCGCGGCATCATCGCGCACGTGGGCGCCATGGAAAGCCTCATCGAGCGCGCCATCAAGACGCATGAAGTGCGCCCGGACGTCAAACCCCGTGTCGCCGCGCGAGCGGCGTATGCGCTCATGGGCGGGTTGATCACGATGTACCTGCTGTCGCCGGAGTTGCTGTCGCCGAAGCGGGAGGCGCCCGCGATCATAGACATGTTCATTCAGAGCATCGCGGTGAAGCGGCCAACGAAAGGGCAGAAAAGTGCTAAAGCTGTGGAGAAAAGAAGAAGAACGGCTGCAGAAAATCGTCCTCGAGTTCGTTAGCCGAAAGCTGTTCAGCGGTTCGGTGCTGGTTCACCGCGGCAATCGCCAGCTCTTGCACCACGCCTACGGCTACGCAGACCTCGAGGCCCGCCATACAAACAGGGCGGACACCGTATTTCACATCGGCTCGATGACGAAGAGCTTCACCGCGACAGCCCTGCTCCAGGCGCAAGAGCTGCATCTCCTCAGCCTGTCCGATCCGGTGAGCCGTTACCTGCCCGCGTTCCCGCGCGGGAACGAAATCCGGATTGAACACCTGCTGAGCAACACCGCCGGCCTGGTGGATTATCTCAACCTGCCGATCTTTGAGCAGCGCCGTCATTTGGATACGCCGCGGGCGCTCTTGATTCAGAGCTTTCAGAATGAGCCCCTGCAGTTCGAGCCCGGCAGCCGTTTCGCATACTCGAATTCCAACTGGATCCTGCTCGGGGAAATCATCGAGCGCGCGAGTGGCATCGGGTACGCGGAGTTCCTGA
>JAYWEH010000335.1:0-10166 GCA_043780025.1 Deltaproteobacteria bacterium | reverse complement strand
CTAACCGAGTCCGTGTCCACCGACGGGCTCGGTGATGAAATGAGCCGCGAACTCCTTGATCAACGGCTTGGCACGAAGGATGGCGCCCTGCACTGCGGGAAGCGACAGTGACGCCTTGTGGCTCTGCTGATCGTCCCAAACCTCGGTGATCCAGATGGCATCAGCGTCACCGGGATCGCGCGCCACGACGTACGACCGGCATCCCGGCATGTCGCCGATGCCTTCGAGCACTATGGCGATCACGGCGTCCCGCTGCCCGGTTGTTGCGACCATTTTCCCGATGAGCCCGTACATTTCAGGAGGCTTGCCACGAGCCCCGGACTACGACAAGTCACTGCGGGCCGTGCGACCCCGAATCCGGCCCGGAGCACCCAGCTGCCTTTGCAAGGGTAGGCGATCCTCGATCCAGGAAGACGGGGGGTTCGATCCAAGTAAATAGGTAACGGTTTAGGCCCGCAGCATGGGTAACACTTCTGGACGTGGTAACCATTGCCGGAGGCTTGGGTTTCAGGACCTGCAGCAGGGGTTACACAGTCCAGGAGCTTCGTAGTCACCATCAGCAGCATGGGAACCCGCTCGCGGCGCCGCTACCGCGGTGTTCAGCGCGCGTTGCAGCGGGCAAGCCGCGACGCTGAGCTGGTGGCCTTCGCGATAGGCACGGAGCAGCTCGCGCGAGCGCTGCGCGAGCATGCGGCGTACCTCGCGCCGCATGCCTTTAACTCGCGGGATCGACATGTCATCGTAGGCGGTGGTCTGGTGCCGCATCCAGGCGATGGCAGCGGCCTCTGCGCGTTGCTCGATCGGTATGCGTCGAGTCCGCGCCACCGTGCCGCTGCCCACGGGCACCGCGTGGACGGCGACGGCCCTGGCCATACGCCGGGCCAGCGCGAGGTGACGCTCGTCAAAATTCAGGAAGTGGAGCACCGCAGCCTCGAAGTCTTCGGCATACAGGTTCTCGGCCTTGACGCGCCGCTGGCGGCCAGCGTCCAGCTTGCGCTGGTAGTCCGGCTGTTGGCGCTCGACGGCTAGCTCTGCCCGGATGCGCTCGATGCGCTCGTGCGGTGCCCAGATGCCCTGCGAGAAGACCTTTCGCCCGCGTTTCTCCTTTACACACCAGCACGGGCCCTCGCTCTTGACGCGTCGGCTGAGCGCAGCATCCCCCGCAGGCAGCAAGCTCCAGCCGAGTGGCACGTCCAGCAGCAGACCGGAGGAGGTCTTGACCTGACGGGGGTGCTGGCCCGGGCTGACGTCGCGAGTTTGGGTGGGCATGGCGGGTCGCTTGCTTAGCCGAGAGTAGCGCCGAGCGGCCAAGGTTTCTCGTGCCGCTGCGGGGGCGGGGCAACTGCTCGTGAGCCGCGGCCGCGAGCGAGCTCGCAGCGGCGAGTAACAGGACCAATGACCACGTAGCCGAGGGCGAGCGAGTCGCCATGCCACGTCAATCGAAGCACACCATGGACTTCGCTCGAGCCAACAGCGCACCTTGACGGCCGTCATTCGTCACGGAGCCATCGGATCCTACACTGAAGCTCACCACGTGGATTGGATGCTCGCAGCCACAACTGTCGCGGAGTGGCAGGCGCACCGCAAATCCATTGGGGCCTTGCTCCGCCGCGACAATGGGCGCCACGGCTTGCCAGTCTCGGTGGTACTCGAGCGCGCGCTCGCGCGCCTCTCGAGTGAGCGGTAGCCACGCATCGTTAAAGACGAGCGCGACGCGGCCCACGGCCTCGGCCTGCGTCCGCGCCGGGCCGAGGATCCCGTTGAGCTCGGCGGGATTGGACGCCTTGCGCCAGCTGGCCCCGTCCCGAATCAGGTAAAAGATTCGCCGCAGCGTCATGCAGCCCGCGATGAACTCATCTTTCTCGATGGGAGGCGTCGCCATTTCCCCCATGCACCGCAGGATCGGGCGGCTGGGGGCAGCGAGTTGCTGCAGCTGCCCTACCGGCCACCCGCGCTCACAGGCCACCCCTGTGGGAGCCTCGCCACTGCTCGGCGGCCCTGCTGCGGGCAATGCGTGCACCAACCAAGCCGGCAATTCCAAGAGCTGTTCCGGGGCCGGATGTTGCGGCAGTTGCACCGGCGAACTCGCTCTACTCGGTGCGTACTCCGAAGGGTACTCGAAGTCCAAGGCCGGTTGAAAGGGCCTCCTGTCGGCAGGTTTCGTCGGTTCCGGCCCCTGTTCGGAACGGACCTGGCAGGTGGTCGAAAGCACGCTCAGCGCTCCGATGACGAAAAGCAACCACATGGCCGTCATCCTTCACTCGGACGGCGCCTTCTCGCAAGTCGCCCGCTTCTCAGCCCGTGGTGAGCGGTTTCGATGTAGAATCCGCGGCCCTCCCGCCCAACACGAGGTCCCCCATGGCAATCAAAAAATACGAAGGCAGCTGTCATTGTGGCGCCGTCCGCTTCGAGGCGGAGCTCGATTTGAGCGCCGGCACAGGCAAATGCAATTGCTCCATCTGTACCAAGACGAGGTTCTGGGGCGTGATCGTCCAACCGAGCGCGTTTCGCCTGGTCGCTGGCGAGGCGGATCTCAGCGATTACCAGTTCAACACAAAGAGCGGGCACCATCTGTTCTGCAAGCACTGCGGCGTGCGCCCATTCGGGCGCGGCTATCTCGATGTGCTGGGCGGTGAATATTATGCGGTGAACCTCGCCTCGCTCGACAACGCGGACCCCGAAGAGCTGGAACGCGCGCCGGTGCGGTTTTCAGACGGACGCAACAACAACTGGCAGTCAGCGCCCAAACACACCGCGCATTTGTAGCTCGCGAGCCGCGGGCCGACAGCATGACCCACTCTGACGAGAAGCAGCGACGGATGCAGCTGAAGCGTGAGCTCGGGCTGCGCGTTCCAAGGCCAACGCTGCAGCCGCGCAGCACGTTGAGGAGCACCCGCCGCGTGGCTCACGTTTGCTTCGCGTGCCGGCAGAGCGCAAAGCTCGCCGAGTTGCCCGAGCAGGCGTCTCACGTCGGTCCTACCTGCCGTGGGCCCCTGCATTGGATGGGGTGGTCGTTCCACGTGCCTCCCCGCGACGATGTAGACGAGTGGACGAAGGTTGAAATTCTCTACGCTCGTGGCTTTCGGTTCTTCTCGAGCGGCTTCGAGCAGGGCCCACCACTGCCTGCGCACCTTCGAGATCTCGAGAAGTTCCTCGACCAAAATCCAAAACACCCGCTGCGCATCTCGGGGCAACGGAGACGAGAGCTAAGATTCGCCGGGGTGGGGCGATTTTTATGATGGTCAGAAAGGTTGAAAACAGCCTCACCTTTCGGGGTTCTTTCTCGGGTCCCCTCCGGAGGCTGATCGTGTCGGCGCTCGCTGCCAGCGGCCTGTTTCAACTGGGGTGCGGCCTGTTCAGCTCTTCCTTCGTGGCGCCGCCCGAGCTCGCGTACGGCGCGCACCGGTATTCGCTGCTGGTGGATTACCAGAGCTTCTCGACGGACAAGCCGAAGCGGCGGGTGGACTTCAGACCCGTCCCCGACCCGGAAAACGCAGCGCCGCCGGGGACGTGCCGTTTCGCGTTTCAGCTCGCGGGTGAATTTGACGAGCGCCCCTCGGAGCCAGCGCGGGAAGATCGCGGCTTTCTGGTGTGGCGTTACCCTTCGCGCTTCGCCTACCGCATCGAGGCGCCCCCGGGGCCACGCCTCGATCTGCAGGGCACCGGTGAGCGTGTCGTGATCGAGCAGGCCGGCGACGGCCCCACCAAAGAGAAAGCGCCGCTGGGCGAGGTCAGCGTCGACCAGGAGCGCGTGAAGGCGCGTGAGGGCCACGGGCAGCTCTCGTCCGACGGGAAAACGCTGGGAGAGATCAAACGCGAGAACGCCAAGCTCAGCGTCTACTGGGGTGACACCCTCTACCTATCGGACGCGCTGAGTGAGGCCGAGCGGTCCGTTCGCAAAGATAAGGAGATGGTGTTGTATGCCAAGCTCGACTGGGGGCATTGGGGCGTTGGCGAGCGCGCGTTTCAGGTCGCCGCTGACCCGAGCCTCGACTGTGAGCAACTCCAACGAGTGGTGTCGGTCTTGCTGATGGCACAACTGTTCACGGGCGAGTGAGCCTGCACCACGACATGCTAACGGCGGTCGCCGCGCTCGCGGCCACGCGGAAGGCGTCGATCGTGACGTTGCGTTGGGCCATGTCGTCCGGCAGCGGAGCGGCCACAGTGCCGCCATTCCAGCGACCGGCCATGAATCCACCGTCAGTCTGAAGCACTCCCATGCTCGGGGAGCCATTGTCGAGGCGACCCCAAAAGCGTTCGGGCTCGGCACCCTCCACCTGTCTTGCCGACGCCGTTGGGGATCGACGAGGAAAGGTGTCCCCGGGCCGGCCTTGACAAGTCGAGGTTGCAGCCTCTTCGACGGCTTCGCGGTCGATCCCGAAAATTCTCCGTCGAAGCCGAGAAGCGGGCCGTTATACGGTTGAGAACGATGCCGCAGCGCCGTACCGGCTGCGCCGATATGATGCGCCTGGGGGCTGGTATGACGCGGGTGACTACGGGTTGACGCGTGGCCGGCGGTGTGGGCGCGGTTTTGGTTATTCTCGAAGGCGTTCGAACCTTTTGGCCCGAAGAGTGCTATGCTGATCCTCCCCGAAAAATTCCCCGCTCGCGCATGCGCGCGTCGGCCAAGGTGCGCTCGGTAAGGTACGGTCGGGTGACAGGCGCACGGACAACGTCCACTGCCGACAAAGAGCCTCTAACGGCTCAGCAGATCCGGGGAATTCACCAAACTGGAGTACGCATGACGACAACATTTGCGAAACGCAGCAAAGAAAAGATGCGGCAGGAAAAACAGAGCGAGAAGGCGCTCGACCGGCAGCAGCGCAAGCAGGCCCGCAAGGACGCTCCGCCCCGGGAGCCGGGCTACGATCCCGACCTGGCAGGAATCATCCCCGGGCCGCAGCCGATGGAGTTCGGATGATGTGGCGGCAGGACCGAGAGGTGACGCGCCGCACAGCGGAACGACGCCAGCGCGAAGATGAGGCGCCGAGGTTGGCGGTGACGATACCGGAGCTCCAGGGGCTCCGGCTCGAAGTCTTGGAGCACAGCTCGAGCATCTCGCATCCCGAGCACAAACACGTGCGTCACATCGTCGTGGCCAGTGCGCCAGCGTTGTTCGTGATGCCCTGCCACGACACGCAATGCAAGGATGGCGGTCACGACCTCACCCAGGAGATCCTGGCCGCGCTGCGCCGGCGGAACGCGCACTTTGAAGGCAAGGACGTCTGCCGTGGAATGGTCGGGACCGCGGCTTGCCCGCGCATCCTGGGATATGTCGCGGTCGCAACGTATCAGAGTTAGACTGCCTCCAGGCGCAGCTTCAGGGGACATGTCGTACCTGATGCAGGCTGCCACACCTGCTCGGAATTGGCCTTCGCTGTAGCGCGATACCCTGAAGGTTCCCCGGTAACGTGCGTTTTCTGTACGCGCCGGCGAGCCATGATGACGAGCACCATCAAGACGGGGAGATGCATCTTCGGCCGGCAGGCGGGTTGCGCGTGAGTCGTCGAGACATATTGCTCATCGAAGACAATGCCGATGCGCGGGATGCCTTGGCACAACTGCTCGAAGGCCATGGCTATCGAGTGCGCACCGCCGAAAACGGTGCTCGAGCGCTGGAGGAGGCCTGTGAGCAGCCGCCCGATCTCGTCATCACCGACCTAGAGATGCCCGTGCTCTCTGGATTCGATTTGCTCGAGCAATTTCGCAAGCTGCCCGCGCTCGCCGACATTCCCGTGATCGTCGTCTCTGGCCGCCACGGCCTCGAGGATCGGATCGCGGGTTTCGACCTTGGCGCTGATGACTTCCTATCCAAACCCGTTCACGTGGATGAGCTGCTCGCGCGGGTGCGGCGCCAACTCTTGCGTTCAGATCGAGAGCGCGAGTGTGCACGCCAGAGCATGGTCGATGCATTGACCGGTGTGCTCAATCGTCGGGGCCTGGAGAACTTCTTCGCGCGAGAGTTCGAACGGGCACGTCCAGAAGGCGCCACCGTGGCGGTCATGCTGGTCGACCTCAATGACTTCAAATCTGTCAATGACAGCTGGGGCCACGCCGCCGGAGACACCGCGCTCTGCGCCGTCGCGCTCGGTCTACAAGATGCGCTACGCGCGAATGACCGGATCGGACGCATGGGCGGCGACGAGTTCGCGATCGTGCTGCCCGACATTCGCAGTGGGGACTGCGTGCGGCTAGCCCAGCGCGTTCGTCAGATTTCTCCCATCATCATCAATCTCCTGCCCACCGGCAGCGTACGCGTTGGATTATCCCTTGGGGTCGCGAGTGCGGAGCCAGGCGAATCGTTCGAGACCGTGGTCGCCCGCGCGGACGTCGCGATGTATGAAGACAAGCGGCGCCAGAAGTTGGCCGGCGATTCGCTGAGCTGAGCCGAACTGGGATGCGACGCACCCAGCGTGACACATCCGAGGTTATCGGCACGTGACTCTGCTACGGTGCCTTCGTGCGTAAAAACGACGAGCGTGTTGCCCACCCGAGTGGGCTGTCGAAAGGTCAGATGGCGGACAAGTGGCAGCAAATTAGCCTCAGGCTCGATGCCGAGCTCGCGCAGGCATTGAGAGAGATGAAGCAAGGGCATGATGAGAGCGTGTCCGAAGTCGTCCTTCGATTGCTCAGGAGGGTGGTTCGACAGAGCTCCCCGGGCCCGCGCGTCGCGCCCCCCGGTCGCTCCAGTCCAAAAACCGCCGCGGGCCGTGGAGGCTTCGGCGTGCCGCGGGGCAAACGCAAGCCGACTGGGGCAGGGAAGTCGGGGCACTTCTTTCCGGCTCCGAGCGTCGCGCCGGCTCCGGCGAGGGCTGGCAAGGCGGCGCGCCCACAGCAATTCGATGACGCGGGCGAGCCACGCAGAAGAGATTTTCCTCCGCGCGCTGCTGGGCCGAGCGCTGCTGGGCCGCGCTCCAGGGGACCTAGCGATGAGCGGGGCACCGCGGAAGGCGGCCCAAAGCGGCCCCGGAAGGTAAAAGGGCGTCGCCCGGCCAGAAGCTGAGCGCGATGGAATCGGCTCTCACTAGCGCCAAATTCGCGAAGGAGGTCGCGTCAGCCCCGCTCCGCTCTCAGCGGGCAGATCTTCTTCGGTTCTCTCGGCGCCGGCCGCGTCGGGTTCGCTGCCTCGGCGTGTTCCGGCCAGGATGAAGCCCGCGACGTCACCCCATAGTCGCTCGAAGCTGCCCGTGTCGAAGCCGGAGTTGCTCGGCAGCCAATCGCCCGCCTGTGCGGCGCTATCGCCTGGACCAAAGTGGCCGATGACGTCCAGGTGATCAGCGTGGGTGGCGTGCACGATCTCGCCCCAGATCTGCGAGTTCGTGGGCACGATGCCGTCATTGTCACTCGCGCTCGGCAGCTCGCCCCAGAACTCGATCAGGCGTTCACGCTGCGCGCCTACCGCGTCCGGGATCCAGCGGGCCTCGTGGCGCGCGGCGATGCGGTGGACCAAGGCGTAGAGCGGATAGATGAGCTGCGCATACGGGTCGCCGAAGCATGCAGAGTAGCCGCGCCAGCTCGCAGAGGGCGCGCGCGCCACAACGGAGCCGTAACGTAGCTTCGGCTCGGCGGTGCAGGCGTTGAGCAGATCACAGCCGGCGGGCGTGAGCTGAAATACCAACGCCTCGTCCGAGGAGACGCCACGGAAGAACCGTACGAGCTCTGCGCGACGCTCCTCCGAGAGCTCGTTGAGCACCTTGGCGTAGATCTCGTCGAAGGTGTTGGAGCGATTGCGGAACGGCCTCCACAAACCGAGCATCCAGTGCCCCACGCGCAAGAGAGCGGCCAGCAATAACCTTCGGCGCCCGAGCGCCCAGATCAGGAATCGGCAGGCGATGCGCAGGAGCCGCCGGCCCACCGCGCCGGAGAAAAACGTGGCAACGGGCGAGCCGAAATGCGAGCAACACACCGTCACCAGCGTATGCACGCGGTCATATGCCGTGAATGCGACATTGCTGGGAAGAGAGGCCGTGGGGGCAATTGCCAGGCGCGCATCGAGCCCTCCGGTGGAGTGCCCGATGATGTGGATCGGGCCCGTGCTCTCACGCGCGAGCCGTGCCAGCGCTTCATGAACGCGCGCGGCCCGCACCCGAATGGAAGACGTTGGCAGAGTCTCGACCTCCGTGACCTGCACTTCCAGCCCCGCACTCGCAAAGGTCCGCTCGAGCAGCGCCTTGACGCCCTCGAAGTACAACAGCTCTCCGAGCGAGCCGAAGCCAAAGAAGCCAGGAACGAGGAGAACATTGTGCTTCGTCACGGGCGGGGCGGGAGCTTAGCCCAAACCGTCCGCATCGATGAGCCGCGCCGCGTCCTCGGGCATCACGTAGGAGTGCGCCCGTGCCGCCAACGACGATGCGATCTGGCGACCAGCGTCACGCGGCGCTGGCTTTGCGCCAGCGCGCCGCGCGGCCCGGCTATCAGCGCGACAAAGGAAGCCGCGTCGTTTTCATCCGACTGCGATGTGGCAGATCACTCGCTCTCGGTCGGGGATCGAGGAAGATAAGGGGCTCTATTCTGCCGTCAGCTGATCGGAAGCCCGCGGGACAGCCCGCAACAGGCTTCGCCCCGAACACCGACGCTTTTGCAAGGGTAATGAGTTTTGGCTGATCGTTTCATGCCACTCGATCATTGTACGGTGGTGAGGTTCGAGAGAAGTCAACGCCGATGTCCTGGTGCCACGTTGACCCATGGCATGCTCAATCATGAGCAGAACGCGCCCCATGTATGCGGCCTGCCGGCGGGTGGCGCCCTGGCGTCGGTCACGCAGTTGCAGCGGCACTGTGAACCGCAGGTCACTCGGAGATACGGTCAGTGAAAGATATCAAAACTTTGCTGTCGGCTGATGCCACGGATTTCGAGCGCCAACTGCTCGGTGCCGCCGCAGGAGAGCAGCCGTCGCCCGAACTGCAGCTCCGAATGCAGCAGGCGATTGGGCTCGGGCCTGTGGCGCTGCAAGGGCTTGGCGCCGGGCCTGACGCGAGCGTCGGTGGTCCCGGGATCAGCAGCACTCACATGGCGGCGAAGGCCGCTGCGAGCCAGTGGGCGGGTGGTACCTGGCTCAAGCTCGTGCTCGCGCTTGGCGCCGGTGCCGGGTTGGTAGCGGGCAGCCTGGCGATTCGTTCGAGCGAACCCGCGCAGCGCACTGCTGCACCGCTCACTCGAGCGTCCACGCCAGCACCCGAGCAGCCCGCTCCGGCAGCTCCCGTCGAGGCACCGGCTCCGAACGCACTGAGCGCAGAAAGCTCGCGCGAGCTGCGTGCGGAGATCGCTCTGCTCGATCGGGTGCGTATCGCGCTCGACCAGCGCGACGTGCGCGCGGCGTCCGCGCTACTCGAGAACTACGCCACGCAATTCCCCGAGGGCAGGCTGGCGCGCGAGGCCGCTGTGCTCGGCGCTCGCACCGCTCAGGTCGCACGAATGGCGCGCTGAAGCTCCGGGGACGTGAAGAGGTGCGCAAGCGCACCAGCGCCGGCTCACGAGCGAGCCAGGGGCGCTCGAGCGGCTGCCAGCGTTCCCTGCCCGATTGTGGCTCGGGATTGGTCTCGAGCGCCTGCGATTTGATGGCGGTCAGCGCTATCCCCTGGCGTGCACACATTTCGATGGCGCGTTGCATGCTCGGCTGGTGCATCAACCAATAAGTGTACGTGGTCATGACACCGTCGATCCAGCCCAGGCTGCTGGCTAAAGTGTCGCCCAGTAGGTGATGCCCAGTGCCATCGCCTGCTCGAGCAGCTCTTGGTTGGCTAATGCATCGAAATACCCCCCCCAGGGCCAGGCTCGAGACGCGCGTTCCAGTCCGCCCGAGCGGACACTGTCTGTATCATCGGGCGTTCGCGACGCCCCTGTCGTGGCGGCGCGCGCGCGTCGCTCGCCCGGGCCGCCCCGCTACGACACTCCCTGGAGCGCTAGCGAGCGATGGATCCGATCTCCAGGATCTCAGCGCCTCGGCCGCGCTTCGCCAATGTGTCCCGCGCCGCGGGGTTGGCGCTGAGCCACTCGTCGAGATGGCTGGAGAGCGAGTATATCTTGTCGCCCAGCGCCGCGCATGCGGTCGGATACGTGGCTCCGAGCGGACGCATCGCCACCTGCTCGGCGCTCTCCCAGCCGTCAGTGCTCTCGAGCACGAACGCAGCTTCGTTCGCAGTAACAGGGGTTTTGTTGGCGATCAC
>JAYWEH010000334.1:0-10174 GCA_043780025.1 Deltaproteobacteria bacterium | reverse complement strand
CAGATCGCCTCCGCTCGCAGGGCTCTCGGCGTGGGCGCTGAAGGACAGAACTCGCCGTTCGACGGCGGAGTGAACGGAATCGGGGAGATGATTTCGGGCTCGACGTCGCTCTTGCGGAATTTCGCTGAGGCCATGGCGTCATTGTTCCATACCGGCCCGGCCGAGACCGCCGATATTCACGCGCCGATCCGGGGCGAATTGCCCTGGACGCTGCGCCCTGCTCGCGAGAGCACCGAGATACGTGCCCTTGACCTGTGGCGGAATTCCTCCTTCCATCCAACGATGGCTCCGGCGGCTCCCAACCCCTATCAACCGCCAGCGGAGATGGCCGTAGTCGACGCTCCGGGCACCAGCACCGACGTGGACGCGGGCCGCTGGGCTCGCTTCTGGGGAGCCAGTATCGACGGCCTGGCCAGCCTGGCCGTGACCCTGCCGTTGCAATTCGCCTTCGGCTACTACGACGCCTCAGGAAACTCTAGCGTAACGGCGCGCCAGGAAGCCCTCTGGAGCGTCGCCGGCTTCGTCATCTGGATCCTCATGCACGGCTATTTCGTGGTCAGGTCCGGACAAACTATCGGCAAGAGGCTGCTCGGCACTCAGATCGTCAATGTGAAGGACGGGCGGCCCGCTTCCTTCGCGCGAATCGCATTCCTTCGGGAGCTCCCGTTCCACGTGCTGGTCATGATTCCGGGCCTGAGCACCCTCGCCGCCGCCCTCATTGCGTTGGCAGACGCGCTCGCCGTCTATCGTCCGGATCGGCGCTGCGCCCACGACCATATCGCCAGCACCCGCGTCACAAAAATGCACCGGCGCTGACGCCGCAAGCGCCTCGGGCCTGCGGCTCCACGAGTCGGCGCGTGGGCGCCGCACTAGATCAAGCTCTCAGCCCTTCAGCCCGTTGAACGGAGTGCGATCGCCCGCGGCAGCGCCCGGCCCACCGAGGCTGCTCAAGTTTGTCGCGCCCATGGCTTCCGCAGCGCTTGCCAGCACCTGGAGATGCGCGGCGCCGCCACCGCTCAGGTAGCTGTTGCCACCACGCAGGTAGCCGCCGGCGCCCCCGGCAACCACGAACGGCATGTTGTTGCCAGCGTGCACGACGGCGTCGCCCATTTCGCGCGCCCACAGGATATACGTCTGATCGTACAGGGTGCCGCTGCCATCGGGCGCTTGAGTAGCCTTGAGCTGTTGCACGGCTTCGACGAAGCGATCACCCATCCAACGCTCAGTCGCAATGAGCCGCGTGCGCGGGGACCCTTGAGCGTGCATGAAGTCGTTGTGCCAGTCGCCGTTCGCGCCGGGAATGTTGACGTTGCAGCTCTGGTGATGTCCAAATTCGACTAGCGCGACGCGCGTGACGTCACACGCAAACGCAGTAATTGCCATGCTCATGTGGACTTGGCTGTTCTCGATCGGCTGTAGCCCGCCCGCCAGGTTACCCGGCTCGTTGCAGGCCACCGGCACGATGAACTGCGGCGTCGGCGCAGCCGGGGTGCCCGGAGTCGTTGCCACAGGGCCTTCTTGAATGGCGAGCTGTTGAGCAATGCGCTCTTCCAACTGCCGGATCGAATCTGCGTGAATTTGCAGCTTCTCGCGTTCGAGGCTGCCCAAGCTGCGCTCGAGCTGCCGGATGTCGGCGGTCACGACGTCGAGGATGCTTTGCCGGCGGCGAAGGCGAATCTCTTCGGCAGACGGCCCCGTGGGTGCGGGTTCCCCGCCTGTCACAGGGGGCGGAGCTGGAGGTGCGGTGCCGTCGAAGATGTTGTTGAAGGCCTGGGTGAGAGAAAACGTCGGTGAAAGCAGGCTGTTGTTTCGAAATGCCACGCCCGGTTGCGCGCTGCCACCAGCGCTTGCCACGCCGCCGAGGTGGACAGAAGGCACCTGCGTCAGGATGTTGCGGCTCCGCAGATCATCCGCCACCCATTGGTCCAACGACAGCAGCCGCTGATCGTATTGGCCGCTGCCGGTGATGGCGCCGATCGCGCCGTGGCTGCCGGCGCTACCTTTGCTGTCAAAGTTGTTCAGCAGGATCACGTCGTTCTTGATGGGAGCGAGCGTCCCCGTCATTTCGCTGAACGTGATGTTGCCGGCGCTGGAGCCAGCCGGATTCCAGACCCCCGGATCGGTGCCGTTGCTGACGATGATGAGCAGGTACTTGGCCCTGCCCGGTGTCTGGGCTCGAGCCAGTTTGGGCTCGATCAACGAGATGAATGGAGAGAACAGCGCCAGCATGGCGGTGTTGCGAGTGAACTCTCTTCGATTCCAGTTACGCATCATAATCCTCGAGGCGAAAATTCACGGGCAGCCGCCCTCAGTCGACGTCGCGAACCCGGCGGGTGAAGTGCGGGGCGTGAGCGATTGCGCTCACGACGCTCTGCAGCGTGTTGCCAGCGGTTCGCGCTTCCTGACGGATGAAGTTGTCGGTGCAGACCTTGGTTTGGTTGCTCCACTTGTTCGCGTTGGCCATGCCGTAGCCGAAATAGGAGAGGTTACTGATGAGGC
Source organism: Deltaproteobacteria bacterium (assembly GCA_043780025.1). Classification (GTDB taxonomy): domain Bacteria; phylum Myxococcota_A; class Polyangia; order Polyangiales; family Polyangiaceae; genus SZUA-265. The sequence goes on along the minus strand of JAYWEH010000334.1, from coordinate 7,675 downwards.
ACGCGCGCACTTCTTCGATTTCAGCGAGGTAAGCCGCGAGGTCTTCAGCACCATCGAGTGGAAATGATACGTTGGTGAACTCGCGGCCGCGCATCACGGGCATCGCGCCGGTGTCGTCCACGGGCTTACCCGCTTCCGTTTCGCGGTAGCGCCCAAAGCCGTCATAGTGCTCGAACGTGAACCCGATCGGATCCATCAACCGGTGGCAGCTACGACAGGGCTCTTCGGCGCTGTGGCGCGCGTAGCGCTCCCGGCTCGTGTCGGTGGCGACAGGTGCATCCAGGTTCGTGTCGAGGTTGAGCGGTACCTCCGGCAGATCGTTGCAGAGCAAGCGCTCGCGCACGATGAACGCACGTTGCACCGGCGACGAGTTGTCGGAGAGCGCGTGCTCCGAAAGGAACGCGCCGTGGCCGAGCAAACCCGGCAAACGCCGCCCATCCGAAATGTCGACCTGTTCGAGGTTCGCCGAGGTCGCGCCCGTTATTCTGTAGAAGCTGGTGAGCGCCTGATTCAGAAACGTGTAGTTGGCGCTGAACAGCTCGCCGATGGACCCGCCGCGGCTAAAAACGTCGAGGAAGAGCGACTCGGTCTCCGCCAACATGGCGTTGCGCACATCGGGGGTCAGCTCGTCGCCGGTCTTCGCCTTGTCCTGGAGCCCGTCGATGTCGAGCCACTCCTTCACGAAACGGCTGAACACATCGTCGGCAGCCGCCGTGTCGAGGAGGCGGGCCACCTCGCGGTCGATGTCCGCGACAGTGCCGAGCCGGCCCTGCTCCGCGGCCTGTCGAAGCGTATCGTCCGGCGGACCGTCGTTGAGGAAGTACGACAGCTCGCTCGCGACCTCGAATTGCGTGAGGGTGTATTCACCGCCCTGATTGCGATCCAGCGGACCGAGCTCGCGCCGGTACAACATGTACGGGGACTGCACCATGGCCGCCACCACGCCAAACACGCCGTCCTGAAACGTCCCCACGCCATTGAACAGTGCGTTATAGCGATCGACCCGCTCCTGATCGAGCGGTTCTCGGCTGATGCGTGCGCCGAGGTTGCGGATGAACTGCTGGCGGCAGTTCTGATCGTTCAGATTCAAGCAGTTGTTCGTCAACTGCCCCAAACGATTCGCCACCGCCCACTCACCGATGTCTTCGGCGAGGTTCATGAGCGCTGCCGCGTCGAGGCCTTCAATCAGCGAGTCGTCCACGTCGACGCTGTAGCCGAGCGTGGTCGCGTCGCGCAGCGTCGGTGCGTCCGGCACGTCCGTTCCACCGAAGACGCTGACCAAGGTGTTGCGATATTGCTGAGCCGTCAAACGCCGGATCAGGCGGGGACCCGGCGTCGCGCATTGCTCGAGCGCCGGTAACTGGTCCACCGGCAAGGGTGCGCCGGTTGCGTCCACGGTCGTTTCCGTCACGCCGCCGAGCGTTGGGTTGCGGTCAGCCTGACTGTTCGTGACCTGACCGGGGATTACCCCTTCACCAGGACCCTCGATCCCGTTCGGACCACCCGGGCTCGGGACGCCCGACGACCCTGCAGTGCCGCCAAAATTTGGTACCGTGTTTGGATCGAGGGTGGCCATGCCATCGGTGAGCTCCGACTGGCAGGCCAGGGCGCCCAGCAGCGGGGCCACCAGGAACGGCGCCGCCAGCAGCGCCAGCGGTGCTCTACCGGCACGACGGAGCCGAACGGCACGACGCGGACCGGCGTGCGGGTTGGATGACGCTCGGTGGGGTCGGTGAACTCCGGTCATTCAATTACCTGTCTGAAGGGGGAGAGGCGTCGCTCAATCGCTGGGAGATACGGACTGCGGGAGTCACTCCGGCTCGACTCGATTGGGAACAAACTCGTTTGTCGAATCGGATCGAACGGAGAAGGAAGCAAGAACTACTCGGGGCTCCGGGCCCCCGAGTTCAGCAACTCGTCCGGGCGCAGTCAGGATGCGAAGCGAATTAAGTTTTAACACAACTCCGGCACACGAGCTCCACTTCAAAATGCCTTTTTTCATCATAAATTCGGCGTTCGCATGCGATGTGGCGCTTCATCGCGATCGCGTGGATCGCGTTCGCAGCGCACTAAGGATCAGCCTGATCGCGTCGGGCGAGTGTGTGGCGCCAAAACTTCACTCGAGCGCGATCACGGTCGAGCCGAACGTGTGGCGCGCCTGTAAGGCCTCGTGTGCGCGACGCACCTCACTCAGGGCAAACCGCTGTCCCACTATCGGGCACAACACGCCACGTTCGACGAGCGCAAAAACTAGAGCGGCGCTCGTCTCGAGCTCGGTTCGATCGCTCGTGTAGTGAGCGAGCACGGGACGCGTCAGATACAGCGAACCGTGGGACGCGAGCGCGAGCACGTCGACGGGATCGGGTTTCCCCGAAGCATTTCCGAAGCTGACGAGCAGACCCCGCGGGGCGAGGCAAGCGAGCGAGCTCGCAAAGGTCGCCTTGCCCACTGAATCGTAGACGACCCGCACGCCCGCGCCCGAGGTGAGCTCGCGCACCCGCGCGCTCACGTCCTGTTCTGCGTACGAAATAATGGTGCTGCAGCCGTGGCGAAGAGCGAGCTCCGCTTTCTCCTTTGTTCCGACGGTGCCGATCATGCGTGCGCCGATGTGCCGCAGCCACTGGCAAGCGATCAAACCGACGCCGCCGGCAGCCGCGTGCCAGAGCACGTCCTCCCCCGCTTGCACGGCGTAGGTGCGGCGCACCAGATATTCGACGGTCATGCCTTTGAGCAACACGGCCGCGGCGGCTTCGTCACTGACGCCGTCCGGGATGGGCACGAGGTGACGCTTCGGCACGAGTCGGTGCGTCGAATAGGCGCCCGGCGCCCCGGTGGCGTACGCGACGCGTTGGCCGCGCGCCAGGTCCTTGACGCCAAGGCCCAGCTCGAGCACGACACCCGCCGCTTCCACACCGATCCCGTGGGGCAGCGACGGCAATGGGTAGAGACCGCTGCGGTGGTAGGTATCGATGAAGTTGAGACCGATTGCTCGGTGCTCGAGTAGCACCTCGTCAGGACCCGGGGGTCCAATCTCGCACCGTTCGAGCTCGAGAACCTCTGGGCCCCCCGTGCGCCGAATCACCGCCACCTGCGCCGCGACCACCGCCGCCACAGTAGGCTCGAGCCGGCTCGAATTCAAAGCAAGTCGCGGCGTTCTCGCCGAGCCGTGGGCCGAGAATTGACCGCCCGGCAGCGCCTCACTGAAAGCATGCGCGGCCGCAACGGGCGTTTTGGTACGCTCGGCCATCGCTATGAAGATCTTCATGACCGGAGCCACCGGCTTCATCGGTTCTCACGTCGCATACCGCCTGCTCCAAGCCGGCCACGAGCTCGTGATCATCGCTCGAAACCCGGACAAGACGCCCTCCTTGTCGGACCATCCGCGCGTGCGCCGTGTATCGGCGACGCTGTATGAATACGCTCTGATTCGAGAGCAGCTCGAAGGCTGCGAGGCCTGCGTGCACGTGGCGCTCGGCTGGGGAGACACGCCGCTGTCCATGCTCGAAGCGGACACGCGGGCGACCGTCTCCCTGCTCGAAGCGTGCGCCCAGCGCGGCGTCAAGCATTTCATCTATACGTCGTCGACCGCGGCCCTGGGTGGCTTCTGGTCCCGCATGAGCGAAGCGGACCCCACGCGGCCGAGCGACTACTACGGTGCAACGAAAGCCGCATCGGAGGCCTATGTCATGGCGGTCGGTGCCAAGACGGCGATGCGCTGCAACGTCATCCGGCCCGGCTACACCTTCGGCAACCCCGTGGCGGCGGGTGCTCCCACCCAGCCCGACGGGCGCTTTCGCGAGATCGTCAAGAAGGCGAGGCTCGGCCAGGAGATCCGGCTCGGGAAAGGCGATGGCACGCAGTTCGTCTGGGCGGGTGATCTGGCTCGCCTGTATCAGGCCGTGCTCGACTCGGATCGTTCCCGCGAGGTCTATTTCGGGCTCGCGACCCCCTTCGTCACCTGGCAGTCCGTCGCCGAAGAAGCGGTGCGCCTCACCGGTTCGAAGAGCAAGGTCGTGCTCGAAGGTGAGCCAGGTTCACCTTGCCTGTTTGATCTGTCGAAGATCCGCTCGCACTTTGGGCTCGAATTCAGCTCGGGGGAACAGATCACGAAGCATCTCGAGTACCTGATCGAGACGCTTTGAGATCGCTCGGCCCGAGCAACAGCAGGTGCTCATAGCGAGACTTGCTCCCGAACGCCTCGGCGCTCTGTCGATGAAAATGGGGGCGCCGCTGGCTGCCTCGGGCCACGACAGCGAGCCCGGTTCGCTCGGCGCAGCGCTCCACCGCCAGATCGGCCAGGTAGGGGCGGCCTCCGAGCAACGAATCGGCCACGATCAGCGCGACGTGGCCGCTCGGGGACAGCGCCGCGCGGCAGGCGCGCAAGACACGGGCGAAGTCGCGTTCCCATTGCGCAGCCGCATCTTCTGGCTCGAGCCCCGCCAGCGCGCGCCGCGCGCCCATTTCTTGCTCGACGAACTTGGTGCCATCGAGCCCGAGCCAGCTGAGACGCGTGCGGTGGTATTCGGCGTAGTCGAGCACGCCGGGATACGGTGGAGAGCTCACGATCAGGTCCACGCCCTGCCAACCCAGCCGGCCGAGCTCGCGAGCGTCCCCTTCCTGGCAATCCGGGACCGGAGCTCCGGCGGGCAGCAACGCTTCGTAGCGCTCGAGCTGGCGAGCGATCTCGCCGATGCGGCTCTCGAAGAAACGAATGGTGAAACCGCTGGCGAGCCGCTTCTGCGGTGCGTCGGCATTGGTCTCGCGAGAGACCTTGCTGAAGATGGAAGAGAGCGCCAATAACAGCGCATGCCGGATCGGGCCTTGCGGCTCCTTCTTGATGCCCTGTGACAGTCCGTCCAGCTCCAAGAGCACGTGCACGTCGAAGGTCTGGCGTTGGTCCGCCGGGTACTTGCGCGACGGGCCGGCAGAGCTCAGCCGCCGTTCTTCGGCGTGATCGGTCACGCGCTCCCCGGCTTCGATCAGGTCGGCTCGGTCACCGCCACCGAGCGGCTCGGTCTTGAAGCGCGTGAGGCGCACTGCCAGTGGGTTCAGATCGAGACCGAGCGTTCGCCTGCCGAGCAGCCTCCCCTCGATCAACACAGTTCCGGAGCCGCAGAATGGATCTGCTACCTGCCCGCCTGCCGGCGAGAGGCGAGCGATCAACGCGCGTGCCGTACCCGGATGGAGACGCGCCGGATAGCTGTGAAACCCGTGCACGTGGTCCCGCACGCCGCGTTCCGGATCGACACTGAGGCCCGCCTTCACGACCGCTACCAGCTGTTCCGGCCCGCTCAGGCGCTCGACTCGACCGCCGCTGTGCGACAACGGCCTCCGCGGGCGCGGACCGTCTTCTTCGCCGCCCCGGAGCACATTACTCGGGCGCGGCGGCGCACCATCGCGCCGTAGTGGGCGAGCTCGGTCCCTCGGGGGAGGGCCCCCATCACGCCGATTATTGCCGCGCGCCTTCACGTCAAACGCTCGATCGCATGCAACATGCCTCGCAATTCGCTCAGGGCTTTCAGCCGTCCGAGCCAGGGGTAGCCCGGCAGATCAGCGATGTCCCCTTCGAGCACGCGCCCATGATCGGGCCGCATCGCGATCTGTTGGTGCGAAAGGCCCGCCGCTCGGCGCCGGCGCTCCTCGTCGACGAGCACGCGCGCCACGTCCACCAGATCGGCATCGCCCTCTAGGTGATCGGCCTCGACGAAGGAGCCGTCCTCCTCCAGCAACACCGAGCGCAGATGCGCAAAGTGGATGCGCGGCGCAAAATGTCGAACCAGCGCCGACGCATCGTTGTGGCGCCCCGCCGTGAGCGAGCCAACGCACAGCGTGATGCCGTTCGACGGGCTGGGCACAGCAGAGAACAAAACATCAAAGTCAGTCTGGCAGCTGGCGATGCGAGGCAAGCCCAGGAGCGGACGAGGTGGATCGTCGGGGTGCAGACATAGCTTCATGTCGTAGCGCTCGCAGGTCGGCACGACCGCGCGCAGAAATGCAATCAGCCGCCCGCGCAACACGTCCGGCGTCACCGCTTGCCAGCGGCGCAGCTCTTGCCGCAGCCCCTCCAACGAATAGCCCTCCTCGTTGGCTCCGGGCAGCCCCGCAGCCACCGTGCGGATCAGGCGCTCCCGACCCGCTGCGCCGAGCGCCTCGAAGTGGCGCCGCCCCGCGTCGAGCTGCGCCGAGTCGTACTCCTCGGCCGCACCCTCTCGCTCGAGCAGGAACACGTCGAAAGCCACCCAGGCCGCGCTTTCGAAGCGCAAGGCAATGCTGCCGTCCGGCGCACGCCACTCGAGATCGGTGCGCGTCCAATCGATGACCGGCATGAAGTTGTAGCAAATCGTCGTGATGCCGAGCTCCCCCAGGTTCGACAGCGACTCGATGTAACGCTCGATGTAACCCTCGTGACCGGGCTCGGCGAGGCGCACCGCGGTCGGCACCGGCAAGCTTTCGACCACGCTCCAGCAGAGGCCAGCATCCTCAATCAGGGCCTTGCGCTCGGCGATCGCCGCCCGGGACCACACCTCTCCTGCGGGCACGTCGTGCAGCGCCGTGACGATGCCCGTGGCGCCCGCCTGGCGGATCTTGGTGAGAGAAATCGGGTCGCGAGGCCCGAACCAGCGCCAGCTCTGCAACATGCCCGAGTCGCTATCCCGTGCCCACCACGGGAGCAAGGGATTTTGGGCTTCGACCGGATGCAAACGGCCTGAATCGTCGTGCTACGACCCAATTCGACCATGTGGAACCTCTCGGCCCATATAGTGGGCGCTTTTCTGGCGTTAGCCGCCTGCGAGAAGCCACACGTCACGCTCGATGGCGCCGACATCTCCGTGAGCGGAATCGAGCGGCTCGAGCTCTGGCAAGGCGCCACCGCCCCATCGAACCGCGAATACGTCGTGGTGCACCTGCGCGTGGATGCCCAGCGCAGCACCGAAACCATCACGCTTTCACAATTTGGCCTCGAGAGCACGGACCGGTCGCGGCGCCACTGCTCTGCGCGAGCTCACGCTGAACGGCGGAGCCGAACATGAAGTGGAGCTCGGGTTTACGAGCACGAAGGGCGCGCAGCCAAAAACATTGCTCATCGAGCATGTGAACTGGATCTCACCCACATGCTGGCATTGTAGAGCTCGTCGAGCGTCAGTCCTTCGAGGGCTCACCCGTCACCTCCCAACGCAGATCGATGTTGCCCGGCAAGCCTATCCGCTGCGCCGGAATCACGCGGCTCGCCGCGTCCACTTCCATATCGTCTGGCGCATCGGGTGCTGGATACCGTTCGCGTCCCGGCGTATGGCAACGCGCACACCCACCATAAGCAGGAATGAACGGGGGCATCCCGCTTTCTTTGAGGCTGCCGTCTCTTGCCGTCCATATCACTGCAGCCGTGTATGGCTTCACCAGATCTCGGGCGCTCCCTTCAGCATAGAAATTGCCGGCTTCGTTGCTGACAACCTCAAACACCTGGCCGTCGGCTCCAGTGATTCGGATCAGCTGCCCTGGGATGCCAAAGCAATCTTCGCCGCGCTGCAGCTCAGCCGCTTCGTCCGCGTTATTCGCTGTATAGGCATAGACAGTGCCGCCAAAGACCAACTCGGGCCCATCGTTGTCGAGATGGCAGCCGACGCAGTCGCGACCCGGATACATCTCCGGACTGCCGCGTTTTCCGCCGATCCAT
>JAYWEH010000333.1:0-4291 GCA_043780025.1 Deltaproteobacteria bacterium | reverse complement strand
CGATGCTCAGGCACGACGGCAACGGCGGCGTGACGGTCTACTGGTTCGCGCAAGGCACGCTCAGCGTGCCGCGCGGTGTGGACCAGGACGTGCACTGCGGCTTCAACGGCAGCCGGGCGAACAACGATGACGGCGGTGCCAACGACCGAGTCGCGTACATCCAAGACCCCGCGCTGTTCGGCGCCATGAATTTTGGCGAGTACGCGAACGCCGCCGCCTGTGGCGCTTGCGTTCAGCTCAACCAGGGGGGCCGCAGCCTCATCGTCACGGTGGCGGATTCGTGCAATCCCGCCATCAACAACAACGGCACATGCACACCGGGCCACATCGACCTGAGCCGAAGCGCCTTCCAGCAGCTCACGGGTCAGTCCACTGGAGACATCAACGGCATCTCCTGGAACTACGTACCGTGTAGCAACGTCGACAACGTACAGTTCCTGCTCAAGAAGGCGGACGACCAGTACTGGAACGAGTTCTTGGTGGTGGGTCACAAGTACCCGATCAAGCGGGCGCAGGTATTGATGGACGACGGCCGTTGGGTTGACGCTCAACGCACCGAGTACAACTACTGGCACCCCGCCGAAGGCAATAGCGGCGAGGGCGGCGACATGGGCACCTACCGCGTGCGTGTCACGGACATCAACGATGGCATTATCGAAGAACAGCTCACGCTCCAGGGCGGCCTCCAGGGCGGCAGCGGGCAGTTCGAATGCCAGTGATAGCCAAGCGGTCCTCGCCCGGCTATTGACCGTCACTGATGAGATTCATCCCACCGTCACGCGACTACGCGGCTTACATCTTTGATTGCGACGGCACGCTGGTCGAGTCGATGCCGCTCCATTTTCGTGCCTGGCGCCACGCTCTGGCCGAACACGGGGCGCGCTTCGACTTCGATTGGGCTCTCTTCACGAGCCGAGCCGGCATGCCGCTCGAAGCTACCGTCGATGCGCTGAACCTCCAGTTCGCCACGGAGCTCCAGGCCGAGCGCGTCGCCGCGGTGCAACGCGCCACGTATCGGGCCCACCTCGCGGGCATCCCCGCCATCGAACCGGTGGCGTCCTTTGCTCGTGCGATGGCGCTCAAGGCCCCGCTGGCGGTGGCCTCCGGCGGGAACCGCGAAGAGGTGGAGCAGTCTCTGCGCGGCGTGGGCCTGCTCGAGCTATTCAAGTGCATCGTGACGGGCAGCGAGGTGACGCGCGGCAAGCCGGATCCGGAGATCTTCCTGCGCTGCGCGGAAGGCCTCGGCATAGCTCCAGGCGACTGCCTCGTGATCGAAGATGGCGAACTCGGCATCGAAGGTGCGCGCCGCGCGGGCATGGATTGGGTCCGGGTCGAGAGTCTGATCCCGGATCCCAGCGACCCCTGTTGGGAGCGCTAGCGCCAATCCACAAGCTCAGCCGCGCACGCGGTCGAGCCAGTCCGCGACACGTTTGAACGTGTCGATTCGATCGAGCTCGTTGAGCACCTCGTGGCGAGCTCCAGCGAGCGTCACTATCTCCTTGTCCGGCGAGCCAGCGCGCTCGTGAAACCCGAGGATGCGAGCCGAATCGACGATGGGATCGTTCTCAGCTCGCAGCGTCAAGAGCGGCAACTGGACGCGCGCAGCGGCCTCGCTGGCTCGGCGCCCCGCCTGCGTCATCGACCAATACCAGCGCGGAGTCGCGACGTGATGAACCGCGCGATCGTTCTGGTGCGCGGCGATCACCTGCGGATCATGAGTCAGATCCTGGGCGCGCAAGCCGTTGGGCAAAGGCAAGCGAGGAGCGACCGCCGACAGCAAACGAGCCAGCACGTCTGGCACCGCTTTCTTGCGCAACCCGAGCAGCGGGCTGCTCAGGATCAAACCGGCTACACCCGCGAGCCCCGCTTCAACGGCCAAAATCGCCGCCAGTCCTCCGTTGGAGTGACCCAGCAAGAACACCGGTAACTCTGGCTGGCTCTGCCGAGCGCTCGCGACTTCGTTCACCAACTCGGCGACATAGTCCGAAAAATCGCTGACGTGGCCGCGCTGTCCACTGCTCTGCCCGTGGCCGCGCGAATCAAAGCGCCACACTTCGTAACCGCGCTCGAGCAGATATTGCGACAACTCGTCGTAGCGCCGGCAGTGCTCGGCATAGCCGTGCATCAGCACCAGCCGTGCCTTTGCGACCGGTGCTCCGTCGGAGCCCGTTGGCGACCAGATCAAGCGGTAACGGCGCTCACCCTCGCCGCTGGCGACGTGCTCTTCGATGGCTGAGCCGCCGCGCGGCCGAGCCGGCGCAGGCTCAGCTCTGCGATGGTCTCCCGTGGCCGCCATGTTTCCCTTATCCGCGGTCCAAGAACCGGATGCACTCAAAATCTGGTACCGTGTTCGCCATGACTGAGACGGCTCGGCAGTGCGTGGCGCGTGCCTCAATGAGCTGCGTGACCAGCCTGTTCGCGCAGCAAGCAAAACTGTACCCCGATCGCATTGCGATCGAGAGCGGCGCGAGCGGCCCGGTCCTTCAGCGCAGCTACCGTGAGCTGCACGCGCGTGTGCAGAAGTTGGCGGGTGCGCTCGCGAGCGCCGGGGTCGAACGCGGCGATCGAATCGCGCTCCTGTCGGAGAACCGCCCCGAGTACCTGGAGATCGTTCTGGCCGCGGGCAGCCTGGGCGCCAGCGTTGCCTGCCAGAACTGGCGGCTCACGGCGACAGAGCTCGGGCACTGCGTCGGGTTGGTGGCGCCCCGGCTGATCCTGATCTCCCCCCGCCACGCAGAACGGCTGCCGGGCGCGGAGCTGGGAGCTACCCGGCGCATCCTCTTGGGCCAGGACTATGAAGACGGGTTATCGGCGGCCACGCCCCATCCGGGCAATCCCGACGTGGACCCGGAAGATCCTCTGCTCATCCTGTATACGAGCGGCACGACCGGCCTTCCCAAGGGCGCCGTGCTGAGCCACCGCGCGGAGATCGTGCGCAACCTGGTCGTGCGCGCCGAGTTCGGCATCGCGCTGGAAGATACCTTCGCCGCGTGGTCGCCGCTCTATCACATGGGGGCCGCGGAGTGCTCGCTCGGGGCGCTGATGTCCGGCGGCAAAGTGATCACGCTGGACGGATTCGACGCGGCACGGCTCGCGGATGTGGTGGCGAACGAAGCCCTCGGCTGGCTGCTGCTCATGCCGGGCATGGTCGGTACGTTCGCGACGGAGCTGGAACAGCGCGGCATCCGGCCGCGCGGGGTCAAATTGTGCGGGGTAATGGCCGATCTGGTGCCACCCGCCGAGATCGCTCGCATCACCCGGCTGCTCGGCGCGCCCTACGCGAACACGTTTGGCGCCACGGAGACGGGCTGCCCGCCCTGCTCTTCGAATCGCATCCCCATCGGGGTCGCCCCATCACGTTTGTCCAAAGAGCAGAGCCCGTTCTGCGAAGTGAAGCTGGTGGACCCCGACGATCGGGAGGTGCCAGAGGGTGCGCCCGGTGAGCTGTGCATTCGAGGCCCCACCCTCTTCTCCGGCTACTACGCGGCGGAAGAGGTGAACGCGAACGAGTTTCGTGGCGGCTGGTTCCACATGGGGGACGTCTTCGTCAGGAATGCGGACGGCAGCCTCGACTTCGTCGATCGCGTCAAATATCTCGTTAAGTCCGGAGGTGAGAACATCTACCCGGCGGAGATCGAGCGCGTCATCCTGCAAGACGAACGGGTCATCGACGTGGCCGTCGTGCGCCGGCCGGATGCGAAATGGGGAGAGGTGCCGGTTGCCTTCGTGGCGCGCCACACCGATAAGCTGCAGGCCGCGGATCTGTATCGCCGCTGCCGGCGCGATCTCGCTGGCTACAAACAGCCGAAGGATATCTTCTTCATCGCGGCGAGCGAATTTCCCCGCAGCGCCTCGGGCAAGATTCAGCGCCACGAGCTCGAGAAGCGACTCGTGAGTGCACTGCCGGACCCCCAACATGCGCCTACCTGAAAACCAGACCACCGCCTTGTGCTACTCGACGGCGGACGACGTGTTCGTGCGCGACCGGAGCTTGTGCCACGAGCTCATCGGCAAGCTCAGCTTCACGGAGATGTTGTTCTTTCAGATCCTGGGGCGTGCGCCCACGCCGGCGCAGCTAGCCCTCGTGGACGCCTGTCTGGTCACCCTGATCGAACACGGCCTCACGCCGAGCGCCATCACGGCTCGCTTGGTCTACACCAGCGCTCCAGAGGCCATGCAAGGCGCCGTGGCCGCCGGACTGGGTGGCGTGGGGAGTTTGTTCGCCGGTACGATGGAGGGCTGTGGTGCACTCCTCGAGCGAGTGGTCGGCGCCGGGCCCGACGCTGCCGCC
>JAYWEH010000332.1:0-4299 GCA_043780025.1 Deltaproteobacteria bacterium | reverse complement strand
CTTGGAGGCCCAAGGGCCGAGCGCGCAGCTCGAACGGGTTCAGGTGCCAGCTCGCACGGCGCCTGGCGCAATGCCGTCACGGTACCACCGCTCCAACTCGAACCGGGCTGCGCGGGCTGGGGATTGGGCGCAAACCAAAGATCGGGGGCCGCTTTCAGCGTCCAAAATCCGTTCGGCGACTCGAGCGGCAACACGCGGCGGCCATGCTCCTTTCCGTAGCCGGTGATTTCGAGCCAGAAGCAGCGCCCCTCTTGCTGTGGCGCGAACAGATGCTCGTGGCGACTCGATAGCGTGACGCGCGCCGTGGCGACGCTTTTGCCTCGGGCATCGGCCAATGCGAGCTCGCGCGCGCCGCGCGGGAGCCGCAGCTCGAGGCCATCGGCGGGGCTCTCGATGCTGCTCGACTCGATCACCCCCATGGGCGCCCCGTCCACCGTGAGCCACAAGCGTTCGCCGCTGGAGTTCAGCACGCGCACCTTGGGATGCTCGAGAACGTAGGCACCGGCGGCCGCACACGCGCCGAGCCCGAGCACCAGGGCGGAGCCCGAGCGCACGCCGGCGAAGAATGCCCAGCGTCGCTCCACCCCGAGCTGATTCAATTCAGCGACGGCGCGGGCAAAATCGCTGCGCGCGCAAGCGAGTGAACCATCACCGAGCCACCACACGCTGGGCGCCGCGCCCGGGCTCCGCAGGGCAGCGAGCCTCACCCCGAGGAACGGCGCCAGACCGATGACGAGCGTCGAGAACACGTGCGCGATCAGGCTCGCCGAGGGCCACAGCAGCGGAAATGCGAATGCGAAACAGAGCACGAGGAGCAGCGCCGCCACGAGCGCAGCCAACCCGAGCGTCTCGCGCCACGCGATCTCCGAGAGGCACGGTGCACAATAGGGTACGAGCAACTCGCCGGTTGGCCCCGACAGCCGACGCGCCCGACCCGTGGAGGCGCCGCAACCAGCGCAATCTCGAGGCAGCACGATGCGCGCCAGGTCGCCCACCACGGCGCTCACACCCGGTCGTAGCCGCATTTCGGCACCGATCCTGCCCGGCCGGCCCGGGAAAGCAATGCTTTCGTCGGAGCGGCATCAAAACCGGTTGAGGGGCGTCGTGGAGGGCGCTACCGGACACCACGATGCCGGAGTTGAACGAAGCCCAGCGAGCCGCCGTGTTGCATGACACGGGGCCGCTCCTGGTTTTTGCGGGCGCCGGCAGCGGCAAGACGCGGGTAATCACCTACCGCATCGCGCGCCTGATCGCGGAGTGCGGCGTGCCGCCCTACCGCATCCTCGCCGTCACGTTCACCAACAAAGCCGCGGGCGAAATGAAGAGCCGCTTGACCGCGCTCGCCGGCGACATTGCCAACGATCTGTGGGTGGGCACCTTTCACTCCATCAGCGCGCGGTTGCTCCGGCGCTACGCGGGCGATCTGGGGCTGAGCCCGCGCTTCACGATCTATGACGACTCCGATCAGAAGGCGCTGATCGCGCGGGCGTTGCGCGCGGGGGGTTACGACGAGCGGCAATACACGCCGAAGCTGTGTCTATCGCGCGTGCACGCAAAGAAACGCGAAGGCATCGGGCCCGAGGCGATCTCACCGAGCCCCGAGTTCGACGAGACGTTCCTCGACATCTACTCGCGCTACGAGCGCGCGTTGCGCGCGGCCGATGCCGTCGATTTTGACGATCTCATCCTGTGCATGGTCCGCCTGCTCGAAACCCGGCAGAGCCCGGGCTCGCTCGGCCCGCGCGGCGGTGAAGAGCTGCGCCAGCGCTACGACTACGTCATGGTGGACGAGTTCCAGGACACCAACGCGATCCAATACCGCTGGGTGCGCGCGTTTGCGGAGCGCACAAAGAACCTGTGCGTGGTCGGCGATGATGACCAGAGCATCTACGCCTGGCGCGGGGCGGACGTGCGTAACATTCGTGACTTCGTTCACGATTTCCCGGACGCCAAGGTCGTCAAGCTGGAGCAGAACTATCGCTCGTCCGGCAACATCGTGCTGGCAGCGCGCCGGGTCATCGAAGCCGCGCGCGACCGGCAAGAAAAGGCGCTGTGGACCGACGCGAGCGCGGGCGACAAGATCGTGCTCACGGCACTGCGCGACGAGCGCGATGAAGCCGACCTGGTGGCGCGGATCTTGCGCGAGCGCATCGCGTCCGGCGTCTCGCCGCGCGAGCTCGCGGTGTTTTATCGCATCAACGCTCAGTCGCGCGTGCTCGAAGAGGGGCTCAGGCAAGCCAACCTGGCGTATCAGATCGTGGGCGGCATGCGCTTTTTCGAGCGCGCCGAGGTCAAGAACCTGGTGGCCTATCTGCGCTTCATCCACAACCCGAACAGTGACGCGGACCTCGTTCGCATCTTCAACCTGCCGGCGCGCGGCCTCGGCAACAAGACGCTCGAGCGCTTGCTCGCGAGCGCCAGCGCGCGGGGTTCGAGCGTATTCGACGCAATTGGCGCGAGCCTCGAGGACGCCGAACTCGCCGGCAGCGCCAGGAAGAAGCTCGCCTCCTTTCACGCTCTGATGCAAGGACTCGGCGAGCTCGCGCTCACCTCGCGGCCGAGCGAGCTCGCGCTCGCCGTGCTGGAGCGAAGCGGCTACGAGCAGGCACTGCGCGCGGAGAACAACGCCGAAGCCGACGCACGGCTCGAGAACCTGGCGGAGCTCGTAGGCTCGATCAAGGAATACGAGGAGGAAGCCGACCGAGCGGGGCGAGCACCGGCGCTGGACGAATACCTGGAGCGGGTGGCGCTGGTCAGCGACATCGACTCGGTGGACGAGAGCCTTGCCGTGTTGCTCATGACCATTCACAGCGCCAAGGGCCTCGAGTTCGACACGGTGCTGCTCACCGGCATGGAGGAAGGGACGTTCCCCTATCGCGGGCTCGACTCGGATTCCAACGACGAGATCGAGGAAGAACGCCGGCTCGCGTACGTCGCGATCACGCGGGCGCGGCGGCGGCTGTACATCAGCCACGCCGCGACGCGCACCATCTTCGGCCAGACGAAATACCTCGCACCGAGCCGTTTCCTGGCGCAAATTCCGGCCGAGGCCGTCGAGCACCGGGGCCTGCCAGCCTGGAGCCAGCGCGTGCACGCCGCGTCAGCTCGGGCGCGCAACGCCGATCATTACGATCAGCGCCCGGATGAGAGCTGGGATCAACGCCCGGCGAGCTTTGCCCCGCGCGCAGCCCAGCCGGCGCGGGGCTTCGGGCAACGGCCGGCCTTCGGCGCGCAACGCAGCAGCGCGGCGCGCAGCCCCGGAGCAACGCCACGCAGCGGCCTTTCACGTAGCCCGGCGCCTCCGGCGCGCTCGGATGATCGCGTGGTGGATTATGAGGCGTTCAGCGATGTGCCCGCGGTCGCTCGAGAGCCGGGCGCTGCACCAGCCGACGACGAAAACGGCGATCGAGCGCGCCAAGCGCTCGCCTTCCCATTACGGCGTGGCACGCGCGTGTACCACCGGCGCTTCGGCACGGGAATCGTCGAGACCTGTGAGGGGCCAGACAAAGTGGTGGCGCGCTTCAAGGGCTTCGGGCCCAAGAAGGTCATGTTGGAATACCTGACACTCCCAAAATGAAGCCGCCTAAATGAAAGCCCCATTGAAACCGCCCCATTGATGCGTGCCTCAGCGACGGTGTGAGCGACAGAGAAGTCATGAACAAGCGACTAGCGATGTTGGAAAAAATGACGGAGAGCGGGCGCGCCGATGCCTTTGCCTGGTACGGCCTCGCCATGGAGTACCGCCGCGAGGCACGCGCTCTTGACGCCCTGGGCGTGTTCCAGAAGCTGCGCGAGCTGCACCCCGACTATTTGCCGATGTACTTGATGGCGAGTCAGACGCTGGTCGAAGCTCGCGACACAGCGCAGGCTCGAGGCTGGCTCGAAGCCGGCATCGAGCTCGCGCGCACGCAGGGCGCGGGCCACGCCCTGGGGGAGCTCGAAGGTGCGCTCGCCGAGCTCGAGTAGATCGGCGCGCGCGCGCGCGTGGCACGTGGCGCTATCTGCTCTGCAGCTCGGAGCTCTGCAGATTGGCGCAGGTGTGTGCGGCACCCTGGGCTGTGCGTCTCCAGCCCTGACTTCAGCAGTTTCCACCTCTGCGACGGAGGTGACCGAGGAGGGGCAGCCCATGCCATCGGTAGCCAATACTTCCGCGCCGGACCCCAAAGCGCACGCGCGTGCTCTCGGCGAGGTGGCAAAGCTCCGTGCTGACGCCGACAAGCAGTCCATCCTGGCGGATTTCGGCGGGCCGTACACCGGCGCACCCGCCTGGGATCAGGTTCAGGCGGCGCAGTTTCCCGC
>JAYWEH010000331.1:0-4310 GCA_043780025.1 Deltaproteobacteria bacterium | reverse complement strand
ACGGGCCCCTCGCAGAGCTGCAGCGGCAACACGCTGAACCCCACCGTCGCCTGCCCGAGCGGCATTTGCCTGGACGGCACAGGTTGCGTCGAGTGCCGTGAGCAGGGATTTGATCCCGAGTGCACGCTCACTCCGCAGGGCCAGGCCCGTACCCAGTGCCTGGGCGGTGAGCTCGAGCCCGTGTTGTGCGCCAACGCCACGAATCCCTGTTTCGTGGTCGGCTGCAACGAACAGGACGGCTGCACGTCGCGGCCCAAGTGCAGTGGGGCGTTGCCCTTCTGTCTGGGCAATGGGACTTGTGTCGCTTGCACGCAGAATGGGCAGTGTCCGAGTGGTCAAATTTGCAACGCCAGCAATGCGTGTGTGCCAGCGCCGTGTACGCAAGATCAATGTGCGGCTGGCGGCTTGCGCACTTGCCAAAACGATGGGTCGCTTTCTCTGCCGCCGCGGACCTGTGATTTCCCTGGGTTGTGCAATGCGGCGGGGACTGCGTGCACGCCCTGCAACGCGCAGCGAGATTGTGCACCGGCGCCCGACGCATGCTCTACCGTTCAATGCGCCGCCACGGGTTGCGTCACGACCTCCCGTTGCACAGCGGGCCAGCTCTGTGAAGCCGGGCGTTGTGTCAATCCGCCCGCCTGCGGGGATGGTCTGTGCAACGGAACGGACACCACCCGCAACTGCCCTGCCGACTGCGGCAGTTCGTGCGGCGACGGCGTGTGTAACGGGGAAGAGGGCACCGCGGATTGCCCCGCGGACTGCGGCACCGCTTGCGGTGACAGGGTCGCCAACGGCAACGAGGCTTGCGACGGCGCGGACCTGAAGGGCGCTTCGGTCTGCGACCCGAGGACGGAGACCGGCACGGTGACCTGTTCGGCGGACTGCCGCAGCATCGTGCGCACGTGCCAAGCGTTGCCCAGCTGCGGCGATGGCGTCGTCAATCAGACCAGCGAGCAATGTGACGTCACTGCCGGCGTTCCAGCGAGCTGCGGTGAAGGCCAAATCGGTCAGGTCACGTGCAACAGGCAATGCCAGCTCGATCGCTCCGGTTGCGGGCCTGCGCCCTCCTGCGGCGACCTGGTGCAGAACGGCAACGAAGCGTGTGACGGAACCGATGGAGTGCCGGCCAACTGCGGCCAGGGCGAGCAGGGCGAGGTTCGTTGCAACGATCTGTGCCAGCTCGATCGATCGGGGTGCACACGAGTTCCTCGTTGCGGCGACGGTAATTGCAATGGTCAGGAGGCCACCACCAATTGCCCAGCGGATTGTGGCAGCCTCTGCGGAGACGAAGTCGTGAACGGGCCCGAACAATGTGAAGGCAACGGTATCACCCCAATCGACTGCCCCAATGCCCAGCAGGGCACGCGTACATGTCGGGAGTGTCAGTTTGTCGACCAGTGCCCCATCGTGATTGATCCGCCGCCGATCATCGTCGATCCGCCAGTCATCATCGGCCCACCCATCGTGGCGCCGAACTGAGCGAGTCGAAGCGCTCGGCATGAGCGAATTCGCGCTCATTGACAAGGCGGTCGTACTGGCGCGCTTGCGAGAGCAGCTCCAGCGCGAGCTGACCACCGCGCTCGGATCGCAACAGCGAACCCAGACTGCGGCTACCCACGAGGAGAGCCGGCCAGAGAACGACAAGGACACCCGCGCGCTCGAGTCTTCCTACCTCGCGCGCGGTCAGGCGGGCAGAGTGGTCGAGCTCGCGGCGGCGGTCGCCAGCTTGGCAGCGCTATCCCTGCGACCCTTTGCGAAGGACACGCCTATCGCCCTTTCGGCCTTGATCGAGCTCGACGACGGGCAGCGTCGGAACTTCTATTTCATGGCTCCCGCCGGCGGCGGGCAATCGGTGCTGGTGGCGGATCGCGCCCTGCTCGTGCTGACGCCCAACGCACCGCTCGGGCGGGCGTTGATCGGGCGCCGCATCGGAGACAGCGTCGAGGTCCGGACCCCGCAGGGGCTCAGAGAATACGAAGTCGTTTCGGTCGCGTAGCTGAGCTCGATAGGCGCCAACCTTCGGCGCTTGCGAGAATATGCCCGGGTCTGGTTGCGAGATTGGGGCCCATCCGGCGCAGGAGCGCGTGTGCTCTCATTTCCGTTCAGCGCCGAACGGACGGCAAGGGGATTCTACGCAGAGCTTCGCGCAAGAGGCACCCGATGCTGCAGTCTCGAAGCGCGTGGTCGTTGCGCAGCTCGGCCAGCACCGTGCGCACCTCGCGCTCTCGAAAGCCGAGGCCGCGTAGCGCCGAGAAGAGCTGGGCCGCCACTTCGAGCGCCCGTGGCTCGAGCACTTGGCCGTATTCGGTTCCATCGCCATGCCGGAAGCGAACGCCCGCGTGGGCGTCACGTTCGATGATGAGCTCCCCGCGATGGGCCGCTCTGTGATGGGCCGAGCACGCAGTAATGATATTTTCGAGCTCGTTGCGACCACCCTCGGAGCGCAGCTCGACATGGTGGATATCGAGAAACGTTGCGTTTCTGCAACCTGGCACCCGGCAACGGTGCTGGTCGCGCAGCAGCACGGCGCGGCGTAGCGCGGGCGGTATCGTTTGCTTCGCGCGGGTGCCCGCGTGGGCTTCCCGTGGGCGCCTGACGCGCTCGCCGTCCGGGTGCGCGCCGTCTCGCACAGCATTCTCGTTCGCGGCGAGCGAGGGCAGCCGACCCAGGTGCTGGCTGTCGCACTCGGCCATCGCGACGACCTCGGCAGCGACAGGCACGAGCTCTCCGCTCGCGTGCTGCTCTCCCCCGCCGCAAGTCGGGCAAACACGCAGCGCTATCTGGTAACTCGCTCGACCCTCGTCCGTGGGTCCGCCGAGGACGTGGCGAGCCATCGAGAGCAGCGCCGAGTCGTCATCGAGAGCGTCCCCGCTCTGACGCCGGAGCCAGGTGATGGCTTCACGGAAGAGCGCGAACGTCTCCGGCTCCACCTCGAAGCGCAGCACGTGGCGCTTCGCCGCGGGCAGGCCCACCGCGTCGGGCCCGTCTCCCTCGCGCTTGCCCGCCACGATCTCCTCGAGCTGCCGCACGGTCTTGCCCTGGGCGAAGTCTAGCTCCGCGAGCGAGGCGTGCCGAAAATCCGTCTAGCAAATACGTCCGGCACTGAAGCGATTTTTACTAACGTTCCTTGCCGAAGCCGCCTCGAGCCCGTGTCGAGAAGGACCTTGCGAAGCTTTACTCGTGCATGTCGTCAACGCCGCCGACGCCTTTGACGCGGCGGTGGGCCTTCAGGATGGCGTCTTCGCCGAGCACCACGTCGAGCGCGAGCTCAATGGTCTCCTGTTCGGTTCTTGACCCCAGGAGTTTCTTGGCCCGATCAGTCTTGGCCTGATCGAGCTTGAAATGTTTGCGCCGTTTCATGTGCTACGAAGGTTCAGAGAGCCGTAGCGAGGCGGCCTCTCATCCCGGGCGACTCAGCCGCCGCTTCACCTCGCGGGGGAGATCAAAGGGCTTTTCCACCACGTCGTCGGGGTGGGCCAACAAGAAGTCCCTGGCTTCGGGCGAATAGGCGCCGCCGGTCATGAAGACGACCTTGTGGAGCAATTGGGGCGCGACCTCGACGAGGCGCGCGTGCAGATCCATCCCGGTCATGCCTTTCATCATCAGGTCACAAAAGACCAGGTCGATGGTGCTGTCAGCGAGCAGCAGGCGCAGCCCATCGTCCGCATTGGCTATTGAGCGCGCGCTATGTCCAGCACGCGTCAAAAATCCGCACAAAGCGGCGGCCACCCGCAGATCATCGTCGATGACTAGAACCTGGGCTCCGCGGCTCGACGGTGCTGCCTGGGGCAGCGATTTCGTGCTGGGCTCCGCAACCTCCGGCGAGGTGGGCAAGCTGATGCGGAACAGCGCGCCTCCACCCGGGCGATCGTGCAGCGTGACCTCTCCCCCATAGCCGCGTACGATGTTGCGGCAAACGAACAGGCCGAGCCCCGTGCCCTCGCCAATGGATTTCGTCGTAAAAAACGGCTCGAAGATCCGTTCACGATGCGCCGCGGGCACCCCCGTCCCCGAGTCGCTGACTTCGATGATCACCTGGTTTCCACGCGTCTCCGTCCGAAGGTGAATCTGCCGGCTGCCATCGCTCTGGGACGGAACGGACTGCATGGCATTCATGACCAGATTCAGAATGACTTGCACGAGCCGCGCGGGGTGGCCCAGCACGGGCGCGGTCGCTCGCAGATCCAGCGAAACGGTGGCTCGAGTCTCGAGCTCCTTGCCGACGAGCTGCAGCACCGAGCGTACAGCAGATCGCGCGTCCATCGGGCCCGTCTGGGTGTCGTCGGGGTGATTGAACGTGCGCAGCTCGC
>JAYWEH010000330.1:0-4318 GCA_043780025.1 Deltaproteobacteria bacterium | reverse complement strand
TCATTATGTTGTTTGCTTGCCTTGTAATTCTTGGGGTGGGGTTCGTTGTTGAGCATGAGCTCATTAGTAGAGGTTGGGCTGTTTGTCCGCAGGGTTGGCAGACTCGGGTTTTCTCAACATTGTCGGCGGTTGCTGCGGCACCACGCCCGCGCATATTCAAGCGATTGCGAAAATCGTCGGCGATATTCGCCCGCGCAATATTCCGCGCATCGAACCACAGTGCCGGCTGGCGGGACTCGAGCCGCTCAACATCGGCCCGGACACGATGTTCGTGAACGTCGGTGAGCGCACCAACGTCACCGGCTCGGCCGCCTTCAAGAAACTCATTCTCAACAACGAATACGACAAGGCCCTGGAGGTCGCGCGCCAGCAGGTCGAGAACGGCGCACAGGTGATCGACATCAACATGGACGAAGCCATGCTCGACGGCGAAGCGGCCATGGGCCTGTTCATGAACCTGATCGCCTCGGAGCCGGCGATTGCGCGCGTGCCGGTGATGATCGACTCGTCCAAGTGGAGCGTGATCGAAGCCGGCCTCAAGCGCAGCCAAGGCAAACCGATCGTGAACTCAATCTCTTTGAAAGAGGGCGAGGAAAAATTCCTGGAGCAGGCGCGCGCCTGCCGCCGTTACGGCGCGGCCGTGGTGGTGATGGCCTTCGACGAAACCGGCCAGGCCGATACGCTAGCGCGCAAGCAGCAGATATGCGCGCGCACCTACAAGCTGCTCACCGAAAAGATCGGGTTCCCCGCCGAGGATATTATTTTCGATCCGAATATTTTCGCCATCGCCACCGGCATCGAGGAGCACAACAACTACGCAGTGGACTTCATCGAGGCCACGCATTGGATCAAAGAAAATCTGCCGCACGCACTGATCTCTGGTGGCGTATCGAACGTATCGTTCTCGTTTCGCGGTAACAACCCGGTGCGCGAGGCGATCCACGCGGTGTTCTTGTATCGAACCATTCAAGCCGGCATGGATATGGGTATCGTCAATGCCGGTGCGCTCACCGTGTACGAAGATATTCCCGCCGACCTGCGCGAGCGCGTCGAAGACGTGGTGCTCAACCGCCGGCCGGATGCGGCGGAAAGGCTAATCGACATTGCGCCGAAGTACGCGGGCAAGGGCGAGCAGGCCAAGGGGCCCGACCTTACTTGGCGCGAGAAACCGGTGACCGAGCGCATCAGCCACGCGCTGGTGCACGGCATCGATGAGTTCGTCGAGCGCGACACCGAGGAATGCCGCCAGCAATTCGCGCGCCCGATCGAAGTGATCGAAGGCCCACTCATGAGCGGCATGAGCGTGGTCGGCGACCTGTTCGGCGCCGGCAAGATGTTCCTGCCACAGGTGGTGAAAAGTGCGCGCGTCATGAAAAAGGCTGTGGCCTACCTGATCCCCTACATCGAAGCGGAGAAGTCGGCCGGCGCCAAGCCGAAAGGCAAGATACTCATGGCCACGGTCAAGGGCGACGTGCACGACATCGGCAAGAACATCGTGGGCGTGGTGCTGGCCTGCAACAACTACGAGGTGATCGACCTCGGGGTAATGGTGCCGTGCGAGAAAATCCTCGATTGTGCGCGCCGGGAGCACGCCGATCTGATCGGTCTGAGTGGGCTCATCACGCCATCGCTCGACGAGATGGCGCATGTGGCACGCGAGATGGAGCGGCAGCATTTCGAGCTTCCGCTCCTGATCGGCGGGGCCACCACCAGCAAGGCGCACACCGCCATCAAGCTGGCGCCGCACTACAGCCAGCCGGTGGTGCACGTGCTCGACGCCAGCCGAGCCGTGCCCGTGACGACGAGCCTGTTGAGCCGAGAGGCCAAGGCCATTTTCGTGGAGCAGCACCGCAAGGAATACGAGAAGCTGCGCCTGGCTCACAGCGGGCCGCGCACCAAATTGCTCCCGCTCGCGGCCGCGCGCGAGAACCGCACGCCGATCGTGTGGCGCCCCGAGGACATCGCAGCGCCGTCCTTTACCGGTGTGCGCGTACTGGACGACGTGCCGCTCGCCGTCTTGCGCGAATACATCGACTGGACGCCCTTCTTCAGCACGTGGGAGCTGAAAGGGACGTACCCCAAGATCTTCGAGCACGAGAGCGTCGGCGAGCAAGCGCGGCTGGTGTTTGCCGAAGCCAATGCACTGCTCGATAGCTTCATCCAGGACAAATCGCTGCGGGCGCGCGCGGTGTACGGCCTATTTCTCGCCAATGCCGTGGGTGACGACGTGGAGCTCTACGCCGACGGCTCGCGCACGAAGCTGCTCGAGCGCGTCCATTTCCTGCGCCAGCAAACACAAAAATCGACCGGCTCGCCCAACCGTTGCCTCGGCGATTTTGTCGCTCCGCGGTCCACGGGGTTGCCCGATCACCTCGGGGCGTTTGCGGTGACCACCGGCGTGGGCTTGAAGGAGCTGGTGGAGGGCTTCAAGGCCAAACACGACGACTACAACGCCATCATGGCCGAAGCCATTGCGGACCGGCTCGCGGAGGCACTCGCCGAATGGCTGCACCGGCGGGTGCGCGAAGAGTGGGGCTACGGCACAGCCGAAGATCTGACGCAGGCCGACCTGATCCAGGAGAAGTATCGAGGTATCCGCCCGGCCCCCGGCTACCCCGCGTGCCCGGACCACACGGAGAAGGGCACCTTGTGGCGCCTGCTCGACGTCGAGAGAAACACGGGCATGATCCTGACCGAGTCCTTCGCGATGTGGCCCGGGTCGAGCGTCAGCGGGTTCTACTTTGCGCATCCTCGAGCCGAATACTTCGGCATCGGCAAGATCGATCGCGACCAGGCGCTCGACTACCACCAGCGCAAGGCCATGACGCTCGGTGAGGTGGAACGCTGGCTCGGCCCCAACCTGGGCTACGAACCATCGAGCTGAACAGCCTGGTACCCGGGCGCGGGCCGAGTACACTGCCGAGCCGTGGATCACCGAGCCCCCGAGCGTCCCGCCCCTCAGCCCTCTGCGAACCCAACTGATGCCGTAGCCCAGCGCGCACGGGCGAATTTGCCGCGCACGCTCGAGCGCTTGAAGGGCTACCTGCGGGTGCCCGCCATCTCCAGCGACACGGCGCACCACGGCGACGTGCGGCGCTTGGCGCAGAAGCTCGGCACGGATCTGGAGGCGCTCGGCTTCTCGAACGTGCGCGTGCTGGAGCTGCCCGGCGCGTTGCCGCTGGTCAGCGCGGAGCGGAGCCTCGCCGGCGCGGAGCGGCCCACCGTGCTCATCTACGGTCATTTTGATCTGCAGCCGGTCAAGGGGGAGGACTGGCGCACGCCTCCGCACGAGGCGACGGTGATCGGGGAACGGCTGTACGCGCGCGGCGCGGCCGACGACATGGGCGGCTGGGTCTCGCACATCGGCGCGCTCGAGGCGTGGCTGGAGGTGGCGGGTGAGCTGCCCGTCAACGTCAAGCTCGTGATCGAGGGGGAGGAAGAGATCGGCTCGCCGAACCTGGAGCGCTACATGGATGCGTTCCCGGAGGTGTTCGTTGCCGACGTGATGGTGCTGACGGATTGTGAAAATCCGTCCACCGAAATCCCCGGGCTCACGGTCTCGCTCCGCGGCTTGCTCGAGCTGAAGCTGAGCTGTGAAGCGCTCGAGACGGACGTGCACTCGGGGCTATGGGGCAACATGGCGCCTGATCCCGCCACCAGCCTGATCTTGCTGCTCGCGCGCTTGCTCGATGAGGATGGCCGCCTGCGGCTCGGGCGCACGGAGGTGCCGGAGGCCTGGCGCCGCGAGGCCGCGCTCGCGCCACCCAGTCGCGAGGTGGTGGCGAGCGGGGCGCGGCTGCTGCCGGGTGTGCACCCCTTGCCTGATGCAGGGCGGCCGCCCGCGGAGTGGCTATGGCGCCAGCCGGCGGTGACGGTGCTGTCGACGACCTTCCCCCGCGCCGACGAGCAGAAGAACGCGGTGCGCCGCCAGGCTTCGGCGACGTTGTCGGTCCGGCTCGCGCCGGGGCAGAGCGCGCCCGAGATGCGCGCGCTGCTCGAGGGGGTGCTGCTCCAGGATCCTCCGGGAGGAGTGCGCGTGAGCCTGACCGTGGCGCCCGGCGGGGCGGAGAGCTGGTTGTACGAGCCGAGAGGGCCCGTGTTCGAGGCCGTCGATCGCGCCTACGAGAAAGGCTTTGGGCGCCGGCTACTGCGAGTCGGGATTGGTGGGTCCATTCCGTTCGTGGCCCTGTTCGGGCGCCGATTCAGCCATCTGCCGTTGGTGTTGAACGGCGTCATGGATCCGGAGACCGGCGCGCACGGGCCCAACGAGTCGTTGCACCTCGGCGTGTTCGAGAAGGCCCTGATCACGAACGTCTAC
>JAYWEH010000329.1:0-23533 GCA_043780025.1 Deltaproteobacteria bacterium | reverse complement strand
CCCAAGCCGGCCCGGGCGGCTCTGCGGATCCCCACCGTCGCATCCGCTTCAGCCCCATCGCGGCGGCGGAACCGCACAAGCTGACGTTCTCGCACAAGACCAACGACGCGGCCTGTGGTTCGTACTTCTGGTACAACATCACGCAACCCAACGGGCTGCCCGTTGCCAACCCGCTCGAGACGTACATCCACCTGATCTTCGCCGGTGGCAAGAAGACGTTGAACGGCGCCGACGAGAACCCGTTCATCGCACAGGTGTCGAACGGTACGCAGGTAGCCATCGACCCGTCGGGCTACATGTTGCCCGGCACCGGTACTAGCACGGGTAGCTGCATTGCCAGCGACGTGTACTACGACTCGGCCAAACTTGCCGGTGGCGCCGCGGGGCCGCCCAAGGTCGATCCGCTGTGCTGCACGATGTACACCGGCGCGAACGGCGTGTTCAAGGTGAGCAGCTGGAGCACCTCGACGTTCCTCTGCAAGCAATGAGCCTCTGCCCCAGCGGACTCCGAGCTCGAGCGGGGCTCCGAACTCCCGGGCGGCAGCGATGCGCGCCCGGGTGAAGCCGAGTTGGCACAGCTCGGCTGTTCGCTCGGGTATCTCTACGAGCTGCTGGAGCAGCTCAGCTGCTCTAGCCGAATGTCGACATACTGGCTTGGGCAGCGCAGCTGGTCTTTGACCAGGAGTCGCTGAGTCAGGGAGGCAGTATCACCCGATCACGCGGCAGAACGCCCGTGCACGGCAGGTGCCGCCTGTGTCACGCGCCATGCTGCCGGTAGAGACGCCCCAAAGGGCCGAAGGGGACCTGCGGCATCGCGGACGTCGGGCCGGCATGTTTTTGGGGTAGGAACGCCCTCCCTGATAGCCGGATCGCTGCGTCTGAAATCGGCATGTGCCGGCCCGCGATCCGAGCGGGCAATCCGCCGGAACGCCTCTCGCGCGGGCGTTTTTAGCTCGATCGCGCTAGGACGCGAACATGCTTCGTCACAGCGCCTCATTCAAGGCCATCAAGGGTCCGATCCTCACCGTCGTTCTCGACGGTTTCGGCATCGCCGAGCGCGAAGCGGGCAACGCCATTCGCTTCGCCCGCACGCCCACCCTCGATCGGCTCTTCAGGGATTATCCCAACCTGTTGCTCAAGGCGCACGGAACCGCCGTGGGCATGCCGTCCGACGCGGACATGGGTAACTCCGAGGTCGGCCACAACGCCATCGGCGCGGGCCAGGTCTACACGCAGGGCGCGGCGCTGGTGTCAGACGCGATCAAGAGCTCTGAGCTGTTTACGCGGGCTGCCTGGAAAGACATCGTCAACAGCGCGAAGAAGGACGGCAGCTCGCTGCACTTCTTGGGGCTGTTCTCGGACGGCAACGTGCACTCGCACATCGACCACTTGAAGGCCCTGATCGTCCAGGCCAAGGCGGAAGGTGTGAAGCGGGTGCGCGTGCATGCGCTGCTCGATGGGCGCGACGTTCCCGAGACCTCTGCGCTCGACTACGTGCTGCCGTTCGAGCAGTTCTTGAAAGAGATCAATGTCGGCGGCTTCGACGCGGCCATCGCCAGTGGCGGCGGGCGCATGAAGATCACCATGGATCGCTATGAAGCAGAGTGGCCCATGGTGGCCCTCGGCTGGAAGACGCACGTGCACGGCGAGGGCGAGCAGTTCAGCTCCGCAGCCGATGCCATCAACGCGTTTCGGCAGCGCAATCCCATAGGTGATCAGAACCTGCCGCCGTTCGTGATCGCCAAAGACGGCAAGCCCATCGGTGCCATTGGCGACGGCGATGCGGTCGTTTTCTTCAATTTCCGTGGCGATCGCGCGATCGAGATCACCCGCGCCTTCTGCGAGGGCCCCGAGTTCAAGCCGTTCGATCGAGGCCGCGTGCCCAAGGTCACTTACGCGGGCATGCTGCAATACGACGGCGATCTGAAGCTACCTGAACGCTTTCTGGTGCCGCCGCCCGCCATCAAGGGCACGATGGGAGAATATCTGGCTGGCTCCGGCATTTCCCAGTACGCGATTTCCGAAACGCAGAAGTATGGCCACGTCACCTACTTCTGGAATGGCAACCGCAGCGGCAAGTTCAACGACAAGCTCGAGGTGTATCGCGAGATCCCTTCCGACACTTTGCCGTTCGAGCAGCGCCCGTGGATGAAGGCAGCCGAGATCACTGACGCGCTGGTCACGGAGATCCAGTCCGGCAAGCACCGCACTTTGCGCGTCAACTACGCCAACGGAGACATGGTCGGGCACACCGGCGATTTCCAGGCCGCGGTGATCGCCATCGAAGCGCTGGATATCGCGCTGCGCCGGCTCCTGCCGGTCGTGGACGCCGCTAACGGCGTGGCCATCATCACCGCCGATCACGGTAACGCCGACGAGATGTTCGAGCTCGACAAGAAGACGGGCCAGCCCATGTCGGACGGGGCGGGTGGATTCAAGGCCAAGACCAGCCATACCCTCAATCCGGTGCCGTGCATCCTGTACGACAACCAGACGCGCGGTGGGGTGCGACTGAAATCGGGCAAGCAGTTCGGCCTGTCGTCGCTCGCCGGTACGATCGTTAACCTGCTCGGCTACGAGTCGCCCGACAATTGGGACGAGTCGTTGATCGTCTCGGGTTGAGGTTGCCTCGCGCTATGCTGTTCTCGGCGCTTGGCGATCGTACGTGCTCATGGCTCGCCGTGGCAGCGGGCTGGCTCGTGGCGTGTGGCGTCGACAGCCGCATGGTCGAACCCACTGATCCGATCAGCTCATTGGGGGGCCAGGGCGGCCGATCGGACGTGGTCGACGCGCCGGGCGGCGCGAGCGGCGCCGCGGGCAACGCTGGCGGCAGCGGGGGCGGCGGACAGGAGGGCGTTGGGGGCATTGGGGGCGTTCAGAACACGCCGATCGCGCTCGGCGACAACGGTGACGCCTGCAGCTCGAGCGAGGCTTGCGAGAGCAATCAGTGCGAGCTGACGGGTGCTGCCGGCTCGAGCCGGGTCTGCTGCAGCGCGGATTGCACGGACAGCCAACGCTGCAGCGCCGACGGCGCGAGCTGCCTCGAACCGTTGCTCGCCGGCGGCATCGCCTGCGAACGGGGGGAGCAGTGTGGCTCGAGTTACTGCCAGAGCTTCACGGGGCTGTGCGCGCCCAATCCCTGTACCTCAGCCATCCCGGGCAAATATTGCGACCGCGGTTCGCAATGTGATGCGGCGGGCCTGTGCATCTTCACCGGCATGGGCATGGTCGCAGCAGGGCCCGCGCACACCTGCGCCATCGTCGGAAGCGGCGGGGTGCGCTGCTGGGGCGACAATACAGACGGACAGCTCGGGGCTCGCCTGGACCAGACCGCGATCGGCGACACAGCGGACGAAGTGCCTGCGGACGTTGCGGACCTGCTCGTGAGCTTTGGCACGCGCCGCGCCGTGCAGGTGACCGCCGGTAACTTTCACAGCTGCGTCATCCTGGACGACGGGAACGTGCGTTGCTGGGGCTCGAACCAGGAGGGCCAGCAGAATCCGACGCTCGCCAATGGGGACATCGGTCTGCCGCCGGGCGAGCTCGCGATCCAGATCGACGCGGGGGGCGCGCACACCTGCGCGGTGCTCGCTTCAGGCGGTTTGGCCTGCTGGGGCTTCAACACTTCAGGCCAACTCGGTGGCGGGGACGCCTTGCCGCTCGGGACGAGCGGAGCGATTGCCCCGCGCGCCATCGACGGAGGGGCCATGCAAGTCTCTTGTGGCTCGACCTTCAGCTGCGCGGTGCTGGGCGACGGCGGTCTCACGTGTTGGGGTAATGGCCAGTTCGGCGTGCTCGGTTATGGTGAAGCGAGTGATCGCTTTGAGCCGCTTGGACCGGTTGACGTCGGGGGCGGCGTTCAATACGTGGGCGCCGGCACGCGTTCGACCTGCGCCGTGCTCACCACCGGCGCCGTGCGGTGCTGGGGTGACAATGACGCGGGCATCCTCGGTTACGGGCACGCCACCGGGATTGGCCTGACAGAGACCCCTGCCCGAGCGGCGACGTTGACGGCGCCGGACGGTGGCCCGCTCGGTGGCGACGTACAGCTCGGTGGCAACGGCGCTGTCCAGGTCGAGGTGAACAGCGACTCTGGGCACACCTGCGTGCGCTTTTCGGGCGGAGCGGTGCGCTGCTTCGGGGACAACAACGACGGCTCGCTCGGCTACGGCCACGAGCAAGACATCGGCGACGACGAAACACCCGCGCAGGCAGCGCAACTCGCGCCGGTGGTGTTGGGTGGAGATGTGCCGTTCGGGCGCACGGTGCTGGCGCTGGCCGCGGGTGGTCGCTGCGCGGTGCTCAACGATCGCTCGGTGATCTGCTGGGGGCGCAACAGCACCGGCCAGCTCGGCATGCCGGCGCTCTACCCTGAGGGCACCCCCGATCTGACGCCGCAGGAGCTCATCGCCGCGGGCACCGGGCCCGTGCGTTTCGAGTAGGCTACGGCTAGCCGGCACCGTCGAGTAGCAGCGCGTCATCTCGGGGTTTTGTGTAGGGTGCGGCCGTGCTGCAACTCGACTCTGTTTCCAAGCGCCACGGCTCTCAAATCCTGCTCATCGACGCGAGCCTTGCGGTTTTCGGCGGCGACCGCGTGGGGCTGATCGGCCCGAATGGTGCCGGCAAATCCACGGTCTTTCGGCTGATCATGGGTCAGGAACATCCGGACGCCGGCAACGTGAACGTGGACCGGGGTGTCAGCGTCGGGTACTTCGACCAGAACGTCGGCGAGATGAGCGGGCGCAGCGTGCTCGCGGAGACCATTGCGGGAGCCGGCGAGGTCGCCGAGGTCGGACGAGAGCTCGCTCAGCTCGAGGCGGCCATGGCCGATCCGGAGCAGCAGGATCGTCTCGACGAGCTGATTGAGCGCTTCGGCGAGGTCCAGGGCCGCTACGACACGCTCGACGGATATGGCCTGAGCGCGCGCGCAAACGAGGTCCTGGCGGGGCTTGGCTTTTCCGAAGACATGATCAGCGGCGACGTGGGCAAGTTGTCGGGTGGTTGGAAGATGCGCGTTGCGCTGGCGCGCGTGCTGTTGATGAAGCCGGACGCGCTGCTCCTCGACGAACCGACCAACCATCTCGATATCGAGTCGATCATCTGGCTC
Organism: Deltaproteobacteria bacterium; assembly: GCA_043780025.1. Taxonomy (GTDB): domain Bacteria; phylum Myxococcota_A; class Polyangia; order Polyangiales; family Polyangiaceae; genus SZUA-265. The sequence goes on along the minus strand of JAYWEH010000329.1, from coordinate 18,426 downwards.
GAGGGTTTCCTCCAGAGTTTCCCCGGAGGGTTGGTCATCACGTCTCACGATCAGGCGTTCCTGAATCGCGTCGTGACCCGCATCGTCGACATCGACGAAGGAGACCTGGTCAGCTACTCCGGCAACTACGAGTTCTACCAGGAGCAATATCGGCTGCGGGTGTTGCAGCGCGAAGCGCAGTTCAACCGGCAGCAAGCGATGCTGGCCAAGGAGCAAGCGTTCATCGATCGCTTCAAGGCCCGCGCGAGCCACGCCGCCCAGGTGCAATCACGCGTCAAGAAACTGGACAAGATCGAGAAGATCGAACCGCCGCGCCAGCGCAAGCAGGTCGAATTCGAGTTTCGCGCTCCGCCCCGCTCCGGCGATGACGTCGCCGCGCTCGCCGGCGTTTCCAAGGCGTACGGTCAGAACGTCATCTATCGCGACTTCAAGCTGCTGATCCGCCGCCAGGAGCGCTGGTGCGTCATGGGCGTGAACGGCGCGGGCAAGAGCACGTTACTCAAATTGGTAGCCGGACACACCTCGCCGGATACCGGCGAGGTGCGGCTCGGCGCGGCGGTCAAGCTCGGCTATTTCGCGCAGCACGCCATGGAGCTGTTGCAAGCCGACAAGACGGTGCTCGAGATGGTGCAGGACTCGTTTCCGCTCGCCGGGCTCGGAGTCCTGCGCACATTGCTGGGCGCGTTTGGTTTCCCCGGCGACGACGTGCTGAAGCGCTGCGGCCTGTTGTCGGGTGGCGAGAAAGCTCGCCTGGTCCTGGCGCTGATGCTGTTCGATCCGCCCAACCTGCTCGTGCTGGACGAGCCGACCAACCATCTCGACATCGACACCAAGGCGATGTTGATCAAGATGTTGCGCGGCTTTGACGGCACGCTCCTCTTCGTCTCGCACGATCGCAAGTTCCTGAGCGCCCTCTCCAACCGGGTGATCGAGCTCGGACCGAATGGTCCGCGCAACTACGGTGGCGGCTATGACGAATACGTCGCGGAGAGCGGGCACGAGGCGCCTGGGCTCCGATCCTGAGCCAAAGCGTCGGCCATGCAGCTCGAGGATCTGGCGCACACCGGCGCTTCGAGGCATGCTGAAAGCTGAGCCAAAGGCGCGCGGCTCGGCAGACGATGACCCCTCACTTCATACGGCAAGCACAGATTCGGCTCTCGGGTCACGTTCAGCGAACGCCCGTTTTCCCGTCCCCGCGGCTGAGCGCCCTGGTCGGGGCCGAGCTGTCCGTCAAGCACGAGTATCGTCAGGTCACGGGGAGCTTCAAGGAGCGCGGCGCTGCCCATCGCCTGCTTCTCCTGGGCGAGACGGAGCGACAGCGTGGCGTCATTGCGGCTTCGGCGGGCAATCACGCGCTCGGCCTTGCCTATCATGGGCAGCGCCTCGGCATCCCGGTGCACGTGGTGATGCCGCGCTTTGCGCCGATGGTGAAAGTCGGTCAGTGCCGCGCGTACGGGGCCGACGTGCAGCTCGTCGGTGAGAGTTTTGACGAAGCGCGGGCTCTCGCCGCGTCACTCGCGGAAGAGCGAGGCCATACGTTGGTTCACGGCTTCGACGATCCCAGGGTCATCGAAGGGCAGGGCACGCTCGGGCTCGAGCTCTGCGAGGACGTGCCGGATTTGGACGTGCTGATTATCCCCGTCGGAGGGGGCGGCCTGCTCGCTGGCGTCTGTATGGCGGTCAGTGACCGGCCCGACATCGAGATCGTGGGTGTCGAGGCGGAACATGCTCCCACGCTCACGCGTGCGCTCGAAGCGGGGCAGCCCGTCACGGTGCCGGTGACGCCGGGGCTGGCGGACGGCCTGGCCGTGGCGCGCATTGGCGAGCATTGCTTTCAGGCCATTCGCGATCGCGTGAGCACGGTGGAACTCGTGCGTGAGAGTGAGATCGCGAGCGCGATCGTACAACTGATGGACGTGGAAAAAGCGGTGGTCGAGGGGGCCGGTGCGGTCGGCCTCGCGTGGTTGCTGCGGCGGCCCGAGCGCGTGCGCGGTCGGCGTGTGGGGCTCGTCCTCAGCGGCGGTAACATCGATCTGAATGTCGCTTCGCGCGTGATCGAGCGCGGCTTGGCCGCCGCGCAACGCCTGTGCAAGATTCACATCGACGTATCTGATCACCCGGGCGCGCTCGCGACGCTGCTCGGCGTCATCGCCCGCGCCGAAGCCAACCTGATACAGGTGGATCACGATCGGCACTTCGCGCCCGCGGACGTGACGCGCGTCAACGTTTCCCTGGTGCTGGAGACGCGTGACGGTGAACACATCGAACGCGTTCGTCAGGCGCTCGACGTGGCAGGCTTTCGCTATCGTCTTGCCGGTGCCTGAACGGCGGCGCTCGCCGGAGCGGCGCTCAGGGCCGACTCGAGCATGTTGACCAGCTCCGTCACGCTGAACGGTTTGCGCAGGAAGCCCTGGAACGAGCCGCGTGCGAGCCGGCTCTCCGCCGCGCTGTCCAGGTGCCCGGAAGCGATCACGACCGGTAGCTCGATGCCCTGAGCGCGTACCCGGCGCAGCACTTCCGCGCCGTCGAGATCCGGCATGGTCATGTCGAGCAACATCAGATCGGGCTCGGCCTCTGCGATGGATCGCAGCGCCGTGTGGCCATCAGGAGCTTCCGTTACCGTGTAGCCGCGGCGCTCCAGCGAGCGGCGCAACAAGGACCGAACGACCGCTTCGTCGTCCACGACCAAAATCCGGCAGGGCCGTTCTCGCGCGCGCTGGAGCGGCACAGGCGGCTCCGACACGGCGCGTTCGGCTGCCGGCAACAACACTGAAAAATGGCTACCGCGCCCCGATTCGCTCTCCACGAGCAACGCGCCTCCATGACTCGAGACGATGCCGAGGCAAGAAGCCAGACCGAGCCCGTGCCCCCTGTCCTTCGTCGAGAAGAACGGCTCAAATACCCTGAGCAGGGTGGCGGGGTTCATGCCGATTCCGGTATCGCGCACCTCGACGCAGACCCAGTTGCCGGGCCCCACGGGCGCGCCGAGAGCGTGATCCCAGCGCGCATCGGGCTCGCGAACGCGCGTCGTCGTGACCTCGATGGTGCCGGGGCGGTCTTCGAGCGCGTCGGAAGCGTTGGTCAGCAGGTTCATCAACATCTGCGTCAAGGTGGCGCGGTCACCGAGCACCACGCTACCCGCTGCGAGCCGCAGCTCCACCCGCGCGTTCTTGGACAGCCGCGCACCCAGCAACGTGCCGAGCTCCCGCCACAACGTGCTCAGATCCACCGGCTGGCGGCGCCCGAGATCGCGCTGTCCAGCGTAGGCAAGGAGTTGCGACGTGAGGTCGGCTGCGCGCTGGGCCGCTGCGATGATGGCTTCACACAGCTGGCGGTCTTCGGGCTGCGGCGTCACGTCGAGCAGGAGCTCGGCGTTGCCCAGGACACCGACGAGAAGGTTGTTGAAGTCGTGCGCCACGCCCCCCGCCAGCACCCCCAGGCTTTCGAGTCGCTGACTGCGCTGCAGCTGCTCTTCCAGCCGGCGGCGTTCGACATCGCGGCGTTGTGCCTCACGCAGATCGCGCACGGCCCCGACCCGCACGGGTTGCCCGTCGAGGCTGCCGAGGGCGGCAACGATGCTCACGGGGACGTGTTCGCCGCTTTTGCTCAGCGCCAGGAGCTCGAAGGGGCCTGTGCGCTGGTTGGCCAGAATTTGTGTGGCCAACGGCATGGCTGACGGCGCCACGAAATCGATCAGCGGGTGGCCCACGAGCTCGGCGGGCTCGAACCCCAACACGCGCTCGATCGACCCCGTCACCTCCACGATCACGTCGTCGCGACTGAAGACCATGAAGTCGAAGGCCTCTCGCGCGAGGTCGCCGAGGCGGCTTTCACTTTCTTTGAGCAAGGCGCTCGTCCGCTCGCGTTCGGTCACGTCGCGCACCGCCACGACGCGCACCGGGCGCTCGCCGAGTTTGCCCTGCTTGGATTGAAGCTCGGCTCGAAATCGCGAGCCGTCCTTGCGAACGCCGTTGATCACGTAGGCACCTTCGAAGCGCTCTCGCATGCGCTCGAGCACGTTCGGCATGTCCTCCGGCGCCACGCACCGTTGCATCGTTTGCGGGCCTAGCAACTCGTCCTGCTCGAAACCGAGCAGCTCCGCGAGGCTCTGATTGGCGTCGATCACCACGCCATCCTCATGAACCAGGATGCCCTCGAAGGACGCCGAAGAGAGCATTCTCGAGCGTTCCAGGACGCGCTGATACTGTTGCTTGTCATTGAGCCGCGCGAGCGCGCTCTCGAGCAGCGCGCTCAGGATACTGCGGAACGGCCCTGCCGTTTGCGCTTCCGAGAGCCAGCGCGCGGGCTCAGTCCCAATGGAAAGCGTCAGGTTACGCTCATCCCGCGCAACCTCGAGCCACGGCTGCTGCCCGGGCCGGCTCTGCACGATCCCGCATCGGGCAAGCTCGTCGAGCAGATGCGCCAAACCGACGTCCGGATCGGCCGCGGAGAGCGCAGCGCTGAAGCGGGCGATCACGCCGAGTGTCTGAGCCTCCGAGCCGGCGCTTGCTGGACCTGGTTCTTGCATACCCCGCCGAGGGCATAGCCCCACGGAGCTGCAGATTACCATCGCCCGAGTGCTGGCGCTCGATGACACCTCCGCGGGGCGGGCCTGCCCGGGAGGACATGTGCGGGGGCTGCGGACACCGCGCTCACCGCTCGCAAAAGAGGCCCATTGCTCGCGTCGGGACGCGCGTCTTGCTAGATCTACCGGCGACCGTGTTTGCGAACATTCTCCTCGTGTCGGCATTGGCCGCACTGGCGCTAGCGGGTTGTGGAACTTCTTCCACGACACTGGAGCCGCCCAGCCGGTCTGACGGGCCAGCTCAGGAAGCTCCGCCCGTTCCCGCCGCCCAGAAGCTGGACCCTTCGGAGGCCGGTGAACCCGTCCTGGTTGTGGAAGGCACGGGGGCCGAGCGGCAGGAGCGCTGGCTCCCGGCGTCCGAAGCACAGCGCCAGGGCTACACGCTGGTCGAGCTGGGCAATGACTGGACGCCGTTTCTGTTCGAACAGCATGTCAGCCCCACCGGGCAGCCTTTGCCCAATCGCTATCGCCGAGTGTTCATCGGTCTGGCCAATGACGAACTCGATGGCGACGGGCAGGCGCTCGAGCCCGGAGAAAAGAACTACCTCGAGCTGTATGGAATCTTTCCCGCGCTCTCGGTGCTGCGAGAGCGCTTCCTGTTCGATGAAGCGCGCCCGTGCGGTGATCCCGACGGCCAGGCGGCGCTGCTCGCGGTCAAGAGCGTGGCGTGGGTGTCGCTGCCGCAGATGAAGCGAAACGCGGCCCGTCAGGGCAAGGCCGGCAAGGAGCTCGAAGCGGCTCGGGTTCAGGCTCGCGTCGAGACATTGGCCGAGCTCGCCGAGAAGCAGCCGAAGTGGGCTGCCAAGGTGAAGGACTTCGAGCGCTGGTCAGCCGATCAGAAGGCGATCGCGGCCGCTGAACGGCGCTTGATTTGCGAAGGCTTGCTCGTCGATCCGGCTTTGCCCCCGGTCAAAGGCAAAAAGCCACACACGCCTGGGCTTCAGGATGACGTGTTTGCCAACGCACTTCGGCGCTTTCAGCAGAAACACATGATCTACGACGGGCACTCGTTGCGCCCGCGCACGCTCGGGGCGCTCGCCCGCACCACGCTCGAGAACGATCACGAGGCGCTGCGTCGAGCTTTTCGCGAGCGAGTAGTCGCTGCCGCAGACGTGATCGAGGACGGCTCGACGGAAGGCAAGAAGGGTCCGGTGACCTACACTTCAGCGAGCGGCGAGAAGGTCCCGCTCCGCAATCTCGCCGACGAATACACAGAGGCGGCACTCACGCAGCTTGGGCTCGACTCGCCCGAGGCCGCGCTCGCATTTTTCAAGCGACACGACGCGGCCCGCTTCGCGCAACTGCGGGCGGGGGTCAAACTCGCGCCTCGGCCTGAATATTACGCGGCCCACATGGATCTCTCCATCGTCGTGGACCGCGGTGACGTCTGGTACGATCCACCGTTCGACGACAAGGACAAATGGCGCGTGCAGTGGCGCGGCCGCTACCCGAGCCTCACCTTGTACCTCGACTACCACGGTGAGCGCATCCCGCTCTCTCGCTGGCGCACCACCGTCGGCGGCTGGCGCTCCGAGCAAGGGGAGAACGGTTACGAGTACTACAAGTACAAAGGCTCGGACACGGGCCCGCGCGTGATCCGCAAGATAGTATCAGGGCCAGTCTGGATCGCGCCGGAGACGACGCCGATTCGCAGCCTGGTCAAGGCCAAGAAAGTCAGCGGGTCCTGGCAGAGCGTGGTCAATTACGATGAGCTCGGGCCTGGATACCTTTCTGCGTACGGCGTCGTGGCGGGTTACTTCGTCATCCCTGGCGAGGGGGACAACCCCGACGTCGATCGAGGCATTCGCGCCCACGGCTCCTCGAACTACCTGTCCATCTACAGCAACGACGGCTACTCGCACGGCTGCCACCGCCTGCCGAACCACCTGGCTATTCGCCTGTACGATTATTTGCTGCAACACCGGAACATGGTCGTCAAAGGCGACTCGCCGTTTGACTTCGCGCGGCAATTCCTAGCCCAGGAGCACGTGTTCGAGATGCGCATCCCGTCGAGGGGCTTCGAATTCGAGCTCGAGCCGCCGTTGCCGGTCAACGTGCTCGAGGGGGACATCAAGGGGACGCTGCGACGTCCGGTCGAGGGCATGGTGCCCAAGCCAGGGGCGCGCTACCCAGTGCCACCACCCGAAGAAGGGGTGGACGCCGTTACGACCGCGAGCGGGCGCGTCAAATTGCCTGGAAGCGCTCCCGCAAATACAGCCGTCGATTCGAAGGGTGGGCCGTGAACCTGGGCGCGGACCCGCCGGGTGGAAAGGACACGTGGCTGCTCGTGCTCGAATGGGCGCGGCGGCAGTGGCCTTGGCTAGCGCTGGGCGGCGTGATCAGCGTGGTGGTCCTGGTGCTATTGTTCCGAAGCAGCCCCGAGTCGCCGGAGCGGCCGCCAACGGGCGCTCTGGGCTCACCTGGCTCCACCGAACAGGGGCTCGATCGTCACCCCGTTGAAGGCTCTCCGTCGCGATCCGCCGCCGCCTCCGCCGACGCGGGGGTTGCTCCTCGGTCCGGTGGCGCCGCGGGGGACGCAGGCCCGCCGTCGCCGAACGTTCGCATCATCGTCAAGACCTATCCCCCACGGCGCGCCTCGGTGACGTGGGGTAACAAGCGGCTCGGTTTCGCCGATCGGGGCAAACCGCTCGAGATCGAGCGCCCGCGCGACAGTGGCCCGCTCGACCTCGTGATCCGCGCGCCTGGCTTCGTGCCGGTGCACACGCGCGCCTATACATTTGATGACGTCGTCGTCGACGTGAAGATCACGCCGCTCGACAAGAAGGACACTCTGTACGGCTACCGGCAGCCGCTCCCGCCCGAGGATGCGGGAGCCCCCGAATGAGCGCCCGCGCGCTCGGCTTTATTCCAGCGCCGAAATCCAGCGTTCCAGGAGCTCCAGGTACGCAGCGTCGACTCGATTGCGCCCCAGCGGGGGCATGCGCAGCACGCTGTCGACGGTCTTCCCGCGCTGGTAGATAAATGACTGCGCCGGCTCTCCGGGCGCGATCAGGTGGGTTGCTTCGACGCCTGAGCGGCGCGGTGGCAGCTCCAGACCCTGCTCCTCGAACCGAGTGGTGAAGCGGGCGTCCCAGCCGGGCACGCTACCGACGCTGCCCGCGTGGCACATCGAACAATTGGCATCCCAATACGAACGCACGCGTTGTTCGGGCGTCGCCTCGTCATCCCCGAGTTCGACCAGGCGCGGATAGAACAGCGCGTCGGTGTTGTCGATGCCCTCGTCGAGCAGGTTCCAGCCGGACCACGCCACGAGCTGATTGACGGAAGGAGTGCCCTCACGGTAGACGCGCTCGCGGTTGAGTTGCGCGGTGCGCGCGCCGAGGACGTAGCCCGCTGTGGCGTTGTGGCAAGCGAAGCATTCTCGCGGCCCCGGGTAGAAGTACGGCTGCTGGCGCACCTGTCCGTCCACGTCGGTGATCGACAACTGCTCCGTCTGGGCTGCGAGGAGCAGCTCCGCGTCGGACTCATCCTCGTTCCAACGGTATGTCGCGCCGTAGTAGCCACCCTGCCGAGCCGCTATCCACACCCGCGTTTCCAGGCGCCGCATGTGCTCGGGCTCCCGCTCGTCCAGCGCCATCTCGAAGTGTTTCACGAACACTGTGCCCTCGGGAAAACGCCAGGGACCGGATTCTGCGAATCCGACCTGCTCGGCGTCGGGGATCGCCGTCCAGCGGCGCTTCTTGGCGCCATCGCTCCACAGAGGCGCTTGGATGTCATAGGGAACGAGGCCGGATGCCGGCGTGAGCTGCGCCACGTCCGCGAATGCTCCGGTCTGGCTCAACAAAACCGGGAAACCGGGAACGTCCCCGCCACTGGGGGAGGGGGTCGGTGCGCCGTGCGCCTCGGGCGGAAATGCCAAAAATGGCTGCGACCGCGGCCCGGGATCGCCAATCCACGGCTCGTAGACAGCGGAGTCGTCGCCCGCGCTACCGCAGCCGAGCAGGCCAATCAGGCTGGTCAATGCCAGCGCTCGGTTCGAGCCGAGAATACGGGTGGAGCCTGGACAACAGCACAGGCTGTTGCGACGGAAGGTGCGGGAATCGAGCATGTTCGAGCGGGGTCAGAGTGCGAGTCCTCAACGAGTCATTTGGCACGCAACACGTCAGGAAGCAAAGCGGGCAAGGGGACCCTCATTGGATCGACGAACTAATTGGTATTGTGTCGCTCTCACAATCCTGTCGGGACGCCGACAGATCGCTCTGAGCGTGCAAATGCCGAGCCTGTGTGGTTGCCCGGTGTTCGTTCTCGGACCACTCGCAGCCGAGACCGGTGGGTGAGATTGGTGGGCCGGCGCGTATACCACCATTGGATTACCCGTATGCGTTTCTCGCCGCTGCGAGGTCGTGGTGGGCATCTGAAGGCTTTCGAGTCGGATGTAGCGTGTTTCGCCGCAGTGGCGAAACTGCACAGTTACCGGATAGCGCCGCTGATCCGTTTAAGTCTAGGGACTGCTCGCATGGCGTTGATCCTGCTCGTCGAAGACAACGAAATGAACGCTGACATGTTGTCCCGGCGCCTGAAGCGAGCCGGCTATGACGTCCTGCTCGGCACTGACGGAGCGGCCGGGGTCGAGATGGCACGGCTGCATCAGCCTGACGTCGTGCTCATGGATCTCAGCCTGCCCGTGATGGACGGCTGGACCGCAACGCGACGGATCAAAGCGGACGTTCATACCGCGCACATCAAAGTCATGGCGTTGACGGCGCACGCCATCGTGGGCGAGCGCGATCGCGCGCTGGCGGCGGGCTGTGACGAATACGACACAAAGCCGATCGATTTTGGCCGGTTGGAAGGGAAAATCAGGGCCCTCCTCGAGGCACGCAGCGAGCCCGGAGCGGCCCGAGAGAGCCACACGTGATGGGACCCGATTCCGCTAGAGCCGCGACGCGAGCGCCGAAGATCCTGATCGTCGACGATGACCTCACGTTCGGGGACCTGACGCGGCGCAGGCTCAGCCGCCTGGGTTGCGACGTGAAATTGCACGGCGGCTCGAGCGGAACCCTCGAGCTCTTGATGCGCGGGGCGTTCGACCTCTTGATCTTGGATGTTCGGATGCCCGGGCTGGACGGCCCCGAATTGATGAAGATGATCCGAAGCCTGCGCGATCACGAGCTCAAGGTCATGTTCTACTCGAGCTCCGACAACCAGGAGCTGCGCCGGCTGTGCGAGGAGCACGGCGTCGACGCGTACCTGAACAAGTCCGCCCCGACCGCTGAATTCGAGCTGCGCGTCCGCGACCTGCTCGGGTTGCGCGCAGCGGCCTGGCTACTTCAGGTCAAGCCGCGTTCCTTGTGAATCAGTGCGGTTACCTGCCGTTCCACCAGGTGCAGGAGCTCGGCGCGCGAGTAGGCGGATTTCTGGATCACCTTCGCGGCTGACTCGCTCAGGCGAGCGTGTTCGCTCTCGCTGAGCTCCTTGGCCGTGGCCACGATCACCGGCACGTGGCGGTGGCGCGGGTTCTGCTCCAACCGGGACAGGAACTCGAAGCCGTCCATCTCCGGCATCATCAGGTCGAGGACGATGAGCCCTGGTTGGCATGCCTCGACCGCTTCCAATCCAGCGATCCCGTTGACCGCAGTGGCCACCTCGTAGCCGGCTCCTCGCAACGTGCGTTCCACGATCTCGCGCATCGCCGCGTCGTCGTCCACCACCAGCACCGTGGAGCGGCCTTGCGAGTTTTTGAGCCAGCGCTGGACAATGGTTACGAGGCGCGTCGGCTCGACGGGTTTGACGAGATAGTCGGAGGCCCCGAGCGCCATCCCGAGCTCGGGCTCATCCAGCGAGGTGACCATCAATACTGGAATTCCGGCGGTCTGAGCATCCTCTTTCAGGCTCGCCAGCACACTCCAGCCGTCTTTGCCGGGCATGGTGATGTCGAGCACGATCACGTTGGGCTGGTGCTCTCGGGCGGCCTCGAGCCCTCGATCGCCCGTGCGGACCCATTCGACTCGAAAGCCACGCTCGGCCAGCGATCGGCTGAGCACCTCGTAGCTCAGCTGGTCGTCATCGATCACCAGCACCACGGGAGCGTCCTTCGCGTCGGGCCCGTTCACGCGCAAGCTGATGGGATGCACGCGTTCCGGGAGCTTCACGGTGAATACGGACCCCTGACCGTGCGTGCTCTCCACCTCGATTCGGCCACCCATCAGTTCGGCGAGCCTTTGGCTGATGGCTAGACCGAGACCCGTTCCGCCGTAGCGGCGGGTCGTCGAGGAGTCCGCTTGCACGAATGGCCGAAACAGTTTCGAGCGTTGCTCCGCGGACATCCCGATGCCGGTGTCGCGAACCGCGAACGAAAGCCACCCTTCCGCGTCCCGCTGCGCGGTCAGCCGGATCGAACCGGTATTGGTGAATTTGCAGGCGTTGCTGAGCAAATTGGTCAGGACCTGCTGCAGCTTCTGACGGTCCTGAGTGACCAGAGCTGGCGCCCCCGCCGTATCGATTTCCAGTCGATTTTGCTGGCGCTTCGCCAGTGGTTCGATCGTGTCTCTGACCTGCCCAATGAGATCGGACACGCTGAACTCCTGAAGGTCGAGCTGCATCTTGCCCGATTCGATCTTCGACATGTCGAGCACATCGTTGATCAGCGACAGGAGATGCGTGCCGGCGTTGCGTATTTTTTCGAGGTCGTCGTGCAGCGGGCTCGCGGACGCCGCCTGGGCATCCTCCATGAGCAGCTCGCTGTAGCCGATGATCGCGTTCAGCGGCGTCCGCAACTCATGGCTCATGTTGGCCAGAAATTCGCTCTTGACTCGATTGGCGAGCAAGGCTGCGTCGCGCGCCCGGCGGAGCGCGCCATTGGTTTCCTCGAGGGCCAGCTCGCGTTGGACGCGCTCGGTGACGTCGCGTTTGACCGCGACATGATGCGTGACCTGGCCGGTCTTGTCGGAGACGGGGGCGATCGTGGTGTCGAGGTGCACGAGCTCCCCACGCGTGTTGCGGGAGATGATGCGCCCGGACCAGATCAGGCCGGCCTTTAACGTGCGGTCGATGTCTTGAAAAAACTCCGGAGGATGCACGCCGCTGCGCACCAGCTGAGCAGGCGTCTTGCCTTCGGCCTCCGAAGCCGCCAGGCCGAGCACGCGAGTATAGGCGGGATTGACGTATTGAAGCACCGCGCGAGTCGTGCCGAGCTCGACGATGTCGCCAGCGAACTCGACGGCGCGAGCCAACAGGTGCACGCGGTAGCCAGGTGCATCTTGGGCGATGAGGCGATTGAGCCGGCCGACGAGTTCTCCAGTCATGGATTCGCGAAGCACAAAATCCGCGATGGCGGTGTGCATGTGGCCTAGCTCGCCCGCGTCGAGCACTGCAACGACAGCCAGCTTGATACACTGCTTTGCCAGGTCTTCGGCACGTTGCGCATGCTCGATCAGCACGATGCCGCGATCCGGCGGCGCCTCGAGCTCGAGTTTATCGAGCTCATAGGCGCTGCCCTGGAGCGCGCGCGCGCTGACCTCGAGCAGGTTCTGCTCCGCCCAAACCCTCATGCCGGTCATACGCTCGACAGACCACCGAACCTAACCACGGGGACGTTCGCGGGGCCCGGACGCGCAGGGCAGCCACGCCGGGCGGTGTGTGCGCTCCGGTATCGGTGTAAGGGGCATCGAGCTAAGGCCCCTTGCTCAACCGGGAGGCAGCAGGCGGCGCAACAGGTTTCGGACGTTGCCCCCCATGATTTGCTCGATTTGGCTCTCACTGAGCCCCGCCTTCAGCAGAGCATCCGTCAAGGCGGCGAGCTCAGAGGCGTCGATGGGCGTCGTTACGAAGCCGTCGAAATCAGAGCCGAGCGCCACGTGCTTTGCGCCCACACGGCCGACCGCGTAGCGGATCGCCCGCACGATCGAGGCTAGATCATCACCGCACGTGGCCGCCCTGAAGAAGCCAATGCCGATCAAGCCACCTCGCGCCGCGGTACGGTCGAGCTGTGCGTCGCTGAGGTTGCGGGGGCTATTGCACGTACCCTTGACGCCGGTGTGGGAAAAAACCACAGGCTCGTTGGCGAGCTCGAGCACGTCGTCGATGGTCTTCGCCGAGGCGTGGGCCAGGTCAACGATCATGCCGAGGTGTTCCATTCGTATCACCACCTCGCGGCCGAGCCGGGTCAGGCCGATCTTGTTCTCGCCGTGAGCCGAACCTCCCACCTCGGTGTCAAAAAAATGCGAGGGCGCCAGCATGCGAAAGCCGGCCGAAAATAGCCGGTCGAGGTTTGAGAGTTCGCCCTCGAGCACCTGGGCACCTTCGATGCCCAGATAACCTGCCGTCATTTTCGGATTGGACGAACGGCGCTGGGCGTACGTGTCCAGATCCGCCTGCGAGCGGATCACCACCAGGCTCCCGTCCGAAGCCGAGGCAGCGGCATCGAGGCGTTCCGCCTGATAGAGCGCTCGTTCGAGCAGGGATGACCAGGTCCGCGGAGGCCAGCGCTGTGCGATCGCGAGCAGCGTGATCATGTCGCTCTCTCCTCGATTGCTGTGCATGTTCATGCCCCAGGGCACCTTGCTGACCACGGTGAAGGCCTGCAGCGCCACGCCGCCCTCGATCAACCGCGGCACGTCCACGAGACCTCGGGACTGGCGCTTGGCAGGATCGCGGTTCCACATCAAAGAGTCCGCGTGCAAGTCCGCAACCCACAGGCGCGCGTGCAGTCGGCGCCCTCGTTCGGAAATCGTCGCGGGCGCGCTCCCGGTACGCCGGTTGGCGACGGCGTCCAGCACTGGTGCGGCGACGAAGAAGAACAGTACCGCGAGAGAGAGGGCCCCGATCAGAAGACGCCGCCACACGCGGTTCCGTCTGCGCGCTGACTGTTTCATGTTGGGTGTCTCGTTCTCACACTCGGGCATTCGGCGCGGAGCTGCGCGGTTCGTCTACCACGGTGTCCTCGAGCTCACCAGCGCGCCTGCGAAGCGCGTGCAGTCGTTGCTAAGGGGGTGCGTTCTGGTGCCGTTCCCTGGGCGTGCCCGCGATCCGGCGGCGACTTGGCAATGAAACTCCGGACATCCGCGCTAAGGCGGTGAACCGGCATACAGGGAGTGCACATGGTACGAATTGAACGATGCGTGGGGGTGGCTGCTGTGGTTCTGTCGGCGGTTGGCGTATTCGCCGGCTGCGGTGACGACGGCGGTTCGAGCGGAGGAGGGAGCTTCGCCAACATCCAGAACAGCATTTCGGCGCCGTCGGGCACCGTCGACGCCGCTTCCGCGGACGAAGTCGCGGCAGAATTCGAGAAAATTGCGGCCAGCGGCACGCCCGCTTTCGGCATGCGCGAAGACCAGGTCGCCCAGACGCAGAACGTTGACGTTCCGTGTGGCTCGAGCGGTTCGATCAGCGTCACCGGCAGCGGCAATGAGTCGAGCGGCTCCGGTCAGTTCGCGTTCAATAACTGTTGTGAGACGGCCGGCTGCTGCATGACGGGCGGCGGCAACATGTATTTCTCGTCGTCCGGCGCCGCCGCCGAAGCCGACGCGGACAATTTCTCCTATTGCGCCGAATACGACGTGCAATACAGCTGCGAGGGCGAGACGGCGTCGCTCGACTACGCGGGCTGCCTGGGCGCGAGTGGGTTCGTCTATTCCGTCGAGGTCAACGGAGAGAGCTATGCCGTCACCGGCTACTACTCCGAAGGCTCCGGTTCGCTGACGATCACGGGCGAAAACGGCACTTGGACCTGCACGTACGATAACGGTTCCGGTTCGTGCAGCGGGGACGGCGAGACGTTTACCTTCTGAGCGGCTTTCGACGCGAAGCAAGGCGCAGTCGCCCCCGCCGATCGGGGGCGCTCGCCGTCGCCGTGCTGTTGATGGGCCTGGGCGGCGCGGGTGCCGCCCACGCCGAAGCTAGGCGCTGCCAACCTGGCGACGGCTCGGCGCTGGAAAAGGCCGCTCGGGAGCCGGCTCCGCTCGAGGTCCTGCGCGGCCCGGGCTTTGGGTTGTTGCGCGACGCGGAGGGCACAGCCGAGATCGCCTGCGCGCCGGCGAGCATTGCGCAAACCGTGCTGCTCGATCGGATCGGACGCGCCAGCGGCGAGCTCGGCGTGGATCCAGAGCTCGTGGTGCTCGTGTCCACCAGCCCGGTCAGCTGTAGCGCCATGTATTACCTGCCGATCGCGAACGATATCCAGGGCATCGGCTATGCTCACACCGAGGGACAGGAAATCTTTGATTCCAGTCCCGACAGCGCGATCGAGGGCATCGCGTTCCTGAACGACTGGCCCTACTGGCAGGCGCGGCCGGAAGAATTTCGCGGCGCTTTCAACCATGAGCTCGCCCACCGTTGGGGAGCCCGCGTGCACGTCCAGCTCGACGGCATCGATTCCTCCGAGCTCTTGGGTCGCGAGCAATCGCACTGGTCGTACTTCCTTTCGACCGGCGGCTCGCCCCACGAAGGAAACGTCTGGGCGCCGGAGGGTTCTCGATTTGTGAGCGATACGCCCCGCTATCCCTGGCAATTTTCGACACTCGATCTCTATCTCATGGGGGTCGCTCCCGCCGCTCTGGTCGCTCCGGTTTCCTTGTTGCGTGCACCGGACGTCGCGGGCGTGGACTGCCGTGGCGCAAGCCGGACTTCAGCGTCACCGCCGCAAGGTTGTGCGCGCGCGGAGCTGGAGGCTGAGCCGATTGAAGTCGCGATCGACGACATCGTTGCCGTCGAAGGTACGCGGGTCCCTGCCGCGGTCGCGGTCCGCAGCGTCGACGTACTCGTGCTGATATTGGAATCCGCTCGGGCACCCCTGGAAAGGGATGGCTGCGAAGCATTGTCAGCCAGCCTGCTCACACGTTTCGAAGATTTCCAAATGGCTACGCACGGCCGCGTGAGCCTGCGCAACGTGCTCCCGAGCGACGGTGACGCGGGCAGCGCGTGCGCGGGTCTCGAAAGGCCTATGACTCCGGCGGTGGTCGAATCGGCGCAGGACGCCGGCTGTCAGATGTCCAACATCAGTCATCGCAACCAGGGCGCATGCAGCGCGTTCTTTGCGACACTCGTTGTCGTGCTACGTCTGCGACGACCGCGACGACGTGTCAGAGTTCACCCGAGTTAGTATTAGAGGCGCACTCGCGGACGCATTGACAGCTCTGGAGCGATCCGCCAGTGTCTGCACCCGAGGGGGGAATCGGGGGAAACTCCGGGGGAGGAACATAGGGAGCGGCTGCCATCATTGGCGGCTCGAGCCGCTATGCCCGTTGCCGACTGGGCAACGTGTGAGCGCTGGGAAGGTCCAATCCCGGGGCATCGCATCTGCACGCCATCCCTCGCGTCCCGGCGGCCTGTCCGCCAACAACCAAGGAGCGAGCATGTTTGAACGCACGGTAGCGTCCCGAATGAACTGGAGCCTTTTGGCTTACTTGTCGCTGGTCGGCTCGGCCTGCAGCGACTCTAGCACCACGCTAATGACTGAGCCCGGCTTGGGGCAGCTCACACAGGCCGTCGACTTTGCCGCCGCGCAAGACCTCTGCAGCGAGGATCCGCGGGTCGAGCTCGGTATCGTCTCCCAGGACGTCTGCGTGGGTGCAGAATTGTTCTTCCGCGATGAATTCGGCGGCAACGGGCGCAGTTGTGCGAGTTGCCACCCGGTCGCCAACAACTACACGATCGACCCGACGTTCATCTCTCTCTTGCCGAGCTCTGATCCGCTCTTCGTGGCCGAAAATGATCTGGCACTGACGGGCCTGGAGCGGCCTGATTTGATGCGCCAATTCGGTCTGATCCTGGAGAACGTGGATGGCGCCGAGGATCCCACGGTCAAATTCACGATGCGCAGCGTGCCGCATTGCTTCTCGCTTTCGAAGTCCATCACGGCCCCGCCCGGCACGGTGAATCCTCCGCTAGAGCGCACGGGTTGGTCGGGAGACGGGGCTCCGAATGACGGCCGGCTCGAAGACTTCCAGACCGGAGCCATTTTTCAACACTACACGCGCTCTCTGGATCGCATATCCGGCGTGGACTTCATTCAAGCGACAGCCGCGGAGCTCGACGACATCGACGACTTCATGAAGACGATCGGCCGTGAAGACGATCTGACCCTGGGCAGCGTGTCGCTCAGTGACGCGGGCGCTGAAGCCGGCCGCACCACGTTCATGCTCCCGGGCTCGCGTTGCAACGCCTGCCACCGAAACGCCGGCGCGAACATCGCCACGGGTGTGAACCGGAATTTCGACACCGGCGTCGAAGGCGTGCGCATCGCGCTGCTGAACGATCAGGAAATTCCATTTGACGGCGGGTTTGGCGGGCAGGGCCTCCCAGACTTCAATCACGACGCGGACGGAGACGAGGAGAACGATTCGTTCGGGGACGGTGCCTTCAACACGCCGCCGCTGGTCGAAGCGGCCGATACAGGTCCGTTCTTCCATACGAACGCCTTCGACACCATCGAAGCGGCCGTGGAGTTCTACAATAGCGACGCCTTTGAGTTCTCCCCCGCCGGCCAGGCTGGCGCGCAGATCAACCTCTCGGCGACGGACGTGGCCAATGTCGGGCGCTTTCTGCGCGTGATCAACGCGTCGTTCAACGTCCAGATCGCGATTGCACGTATCGACGCTGCATTGCCGATCATCGAAGAGGACAAGAACCATTCGACAGAGCTGCAGCAAGAGCTGCTGCGCCTGGCGCGCGTGGAAGCAGAAGACGCGCTCGAGGTACTGAGCGGCGTCTCGGCGCTGAACGTGTCCGCTCGAGCGAATCTGTCGAGCGCCCTCGGCTTCTTGCTCACGGCGAGCACGCACGCGAGCCATACCCAGCGCCAGGACAATGCGGAGGACGCACGGGCGGTGCTCGTGACGGCCAACGCCAGCCTGGGCAGCGGCATGGCCATGCCCATGGGGGAAGGCACCTTCATGTTCTGAACGGGATCTGCCGGCAAAACCCGCGCCGAAACGGCGCGGGTTGCCTCGTTAGACCATCCTTCGTACAATCCGGCCACCCCGGCTGCTACACGCAGCATCGCCGGTCGGGTGGCTTCGAGTGTTCCGAGTCCAAAGTTCTCCAGTTCGTTGCTGGGTCCAAAGCGGGCCGTGGCACGGCCTCGGCCATGCGCTGATCCTTATCGTTGCCGGCGCGTTGAGTGGCAGCGCTTTCGGGTGTTTCTACGACTCCACCTGGGGGCAGGCCAAGGCGGCACAAAAGAACGCGGCGCAACACTACGGTGGGGCCGAGCTTGGCCAAGGCGCAGGCTCCCGCCATCGTTTGCCGCCACGAAAGAGCGCCGCGCGTCGCGTGCGTCTGTTGGCGTACGCGACGCCGGAGCACGCGACGCAGGTGGTCAACTGGCAGGCTCGGTTGACCGAGGCGCTCGAGCGCGCCAACCCATTACTATCCTCCAGCGTGGGCATCGAGCTCGAGCTCGCCGAAGGGGGCTATTTTCGCCCCACGGCCGATCCCGATGACCTAGGGGCGCTTCTAGAGGAGCTCGAGCGCACTTACCCCGCCGCGGAGGGCGAGTGGGTCGTGGGGCTCGTGGGTTCGCTGGCTCGGCTCGAGCGTTCATTTCACCAGCTCGGCGTCGGGCGGCTCTACGGCACCCATATGGTCGTGCGCGCGGCGAACGACGCGCTCGAATACGATGCGATCCTGGACTCGTATACCGAGCTCAGTACCGAGGAACGCGAAGCCTTCTACCGATCTCGACGCGCACACCAGGCGTCGGCGGTACTCATTCACGAGCTCGGGCATTGCCTCGGGGCCATCCACGTGCAACCCGGCACGGATCTGATGCACGCGAGCTACAATAATGAGATGTCCTCCTTGAGCGAGCCGGTGGCCGAGTTGATGCGCATCACGCTAGAGCAGCGATTCTTGTCCGCTTCCGAACGGAATGAGCAAGCTCT
>JAYWEH010000328.1:0-10271 GCA_043780025.1 Deltaproteobacteria bacterium | reverse complement strand
CACGAGCGGAGGCGGTGCAACCGAGTGCTGGGCTCGTCCGCCGTGATCAGAAAGTAGATCGCGGGCCCTCCGCCCTTGGTAGCTTTGCGCGATGCGGTGGCCAGCGTGGGTGGTTCTGCTCGCGTTAGCATCCAGCTGCCGCCCACTCCCACCGGACCCCGGTTTCGACCCGGAGGTGAGGGTTGCTGCGGGTGTCGCCCCACTGGCGCTCGATTTTGGCGGCGCGCGCTGGGAGCCCGGCTTCGCCGAACAGCACTGGGACGTCGGTGCACAAGGCGAGCGCTCAGCCGGGCTGTGGATCCCCGACACACCTCGGCCACGCAGCGTCGTCGTGCTGCTGCACGGCGCCATTGTCAAAGTCCAGAGCCAGCGCGGCATGGACCCGAGCTCCGTCACCCGAACACTCATCACGTGCCTGGCAGCACCCGCGTTGAGCGAACTTTCGCCGCTCATCATCGCCCCGCATAGCGTGGATGGCCAATGGTGGAACACTGCGGACACGGAGTTCGTGCTGGGGCTCGTCGCAGCAGCGCGACGGCGCTGGCCCGAACTCGCCGCGCGCAGCGTTATCACGGGCTACAGCAATGGTGGGATCGCCACCTGGTATTTTGCGCGACTGTATCCGGAATATTTTTCTGCGGCGATTCCCATGGCGTTCAACGAGAGCATCGCGGGTCCGACGCCCTTGCCGGTTTACGCAATCCAAGGTGAAAAAGACGAGCTCTTCCCAATCGCGCCGATCCGCGCCGCGACCTCCGCTCTAATGGCCAAGGGCTTCGACATCACATTGAATGTGCGCTATCGCGCCGGGCACATGAACCCCTGCGCGTACGAGCCGGAACTGGCGCTGGCGGGGCAATGGCTGGAGCGGTACGCCTTTCCAAAAGCCATCGCACCGAGGTCTGGCGACCGTTTCACGCCATGACTTCGAAACCGCTTCGAAACGGCCACGACCGTGGCAAAAACGCTCACTAGCGCCCGGGAGACCGAGAGCTCTGTGTCGTCATTGTTACATCCGAGCGATTCATATCCCTTTCGATGGAACTCTGGAAGCAGATGTGCGCAAAACACTCCTGACCACCCACCTCGCATGATAATAACGCAATCATGAACTCTGAAGCCGATCTCGCGCCGGCCGCTTCCACACCCCTCGGGTCCGGAATTCGGGCGTTACCGCAGCTCGGAACCGCACAGGGCGACGCAGCGGGCGACGCGGAGGTTCTCTATTCGCCAGGGCAAATTCTGGCCGGGAAATACCGCGTCGAACGCCGTATCGGCGAAGGCGCAATGGGAGTCGTGCTGGCGGCAACCCACCTCGGTCTGAACGAGACCGTGGCGATGAAATTCATTCGCCCCGATGCGCGCGAGCTGCCCGGTGTCCTCGAGCGGTTCGGCACCGAGGCCAAGGTGGCGGCGCGGATCAAGAGCGAACACGTGGTGCGCGTCCTCGATGTCGGCAACGCGGATCGCATTGGTGCCTACATCGTGATGGAGTACCTCGAAGGGCAAAGCCTCGGCGAATTGCTCGAATCGAACGGCGCTTTGTCGGTTGAACGGGCTGTGGAATTTCTGTTGCAGGCTTGCGAAGGCCTGGCCGCAGCGCATGCGATCGGCGTGATCCATCGCGACATCAAGCCTGAAAATCTCTTCGTCACGCGCAACGGCAATGTAGAGGTCCTCAAAATACTGGATTTCGGCATTTCGAAGACCGCACTCGGGTGCCGGATCTTCGGCAATGATTTGGCTCCCAACCAGACCGCGTTCGTGATGGGCACGCCCCTGTACATGTCCCCCGAGCAAATCCGCTCCGATCCCAAGCTCGACGCTCGCACCGACGTCTGGTCGATGGGTGCGGTGTTGTTCGAATTGGTCACGGGCACATCAGCCTTCGCGGGCGGCAGCGTAGCGGAGATTTGTACACGCATCCTCGAGAGCCCGCCGCCCCGCCTCGCCGATGCAGCGCCAGGAAAGAACACGGCTCTGGAGAGAGTGATCCAGCGTTGCTTGCAGAAGGACCCGGCGCAGCGTTATGCGAGCGTCGTGGAATTGGCGCAGGCTTTGATGCCGCTCGGCTCAGACAACGCGCGCTCCTATGCCGCGCGCGCATCGTGCATCTTGACGGCGTCGGGGCTGAACTTGGCTCTGGCGGAGCGCACTCCCGTGGCGCCTGTGCAAACCTCCGCACGCAAGCGCACCCCGGGCGCGTCGATCGCGCGGGTCCTGGTCGGCATGGCCGCCGTTGCTGGGCTCGCGGGTGGGCTGCTCGCGATCACTGCACCAGCGCCCGAGCCAAAAGTCGTGGCGCTGCCCCAGATGGCCGGGCTCGGCCCGCTGCAGGAACAGCCGGCCCCGTCCATTTCGGCCACCACCGATACTGCAGCGAGCGCCGCCTCTCCTAACGCCGTGATCAGCGCCGTCGAGCCAGCGGCAACCGTGAGCGTGTTGGAAGACGTACAGGCTCACAGCGGCGAGGTCGAGCCGCTCACCTCAAAGGCCAAGCCGAAGAGCCTTGCCGCACGCAGGGCAATCCAGAACGCAGAGTCGGCGACTCGAGCGGGAACTTCGCTCGTCGCGCCCAACCCGGACACCAATGCTCTCGTGCTGGTTGGAGGGACTCGCCTGCGCCTGGTGGAGGAGCCAGTGGAGCAACCTCCGTCACGCATCCGTCTCGTGGGCATGTCGACAACCTCGCCCGCATCCGGAGGTGCCGCCGATGCGCTCCGTTGAGCTTTGCCTTAGATTGTGTCCCCACGGCCTGATGATCGCCGCGTCGTTACTTGTCACCGCCGGCAATGCCAGCGCTCGGGACGATGCACCACTCGCCAAGGTCGAGGACGCGCCGAGCCCCAACGCTGACCGCGTCGTGCTGCTGAACGAGGAAGGCGCCAGGCTGTATGCCTCTCAGCAATACGCCGAAGCGCTCGCGCGCTTTCAGGCGGCCTTTGCGCTCGAAGAAGATCCCAATCTGTTCTTCAACATTGCAAGCTGCCATCGCGGCCTCGGCGACCTGCGCGCGGCCATCGAGAACTATCGAGCGTTTCTGGAGTCGCCCGGAGCGGACTCGAACGGGCGGGTCCCCGCTCACCAGGCGATCGCCGAGCTCGAGACCGAGCTCTCCGCGCAGACTCCCGTCAAATCCAGTGTGGTTGCTGTGAAGCCAACGCCCGCTCGAGAGGAGGCTTCCTGGCTCGATCACCCGCTAGTGCCTTGGTTTGTCCTCGGAGGGAGCGCGGTCGCTCTGTTCGGAGGGGCCTCTGTGTACGCCCTGGGCGAAAGCGATCACGCTCAGCTGTCTTCGACGTCCGGGCTCGGAAATCCAGAGGCGGTGACCGGCTTGACCCGAGCTCAGGCGCACGATCTGCTCGACTCGGGCAACGACAAGAAGCGGGTTGGCGGCGCGGCGATGGCGCTCGGGGCTGCCGTGCTTTCCGGCTATGGCGCAGTGCTGCTGATTCGCGAGCTCGGCGCCGAACCTTCCCCAGAAAACCGCCTGGCGATCACGCCAGGGCGGCGTGGCGGCACGCTGTCGTTTACCGGATGCTTTTGATGATCATGAATGTCCCTTCCGCACCTGATGCGATACGGAGGCCGTACGCAGGTGTCCTGGGCGTCTGCCTCGCCGCCAGCCTTTGGGCCAGCGCCTGCTCCGATCCGGAGCTCGCCGGGTCCAATTTCCGCTGTAACAGCGACGCCGATTGCTACGTCGAAGAAGTGTGCGGCCCAGTCGAAGAAGAGCTGGCGTGCCGACCCCGCAGCGAGAGCCCCTTGCGCATCGGCATGTCGGCGCCACTCCAAGGCCCTAGCCGTGACCTGGGCAATGAAATGCGGCGCGGCATCAACGCCCTGTTCTCGCGCGTCAATGAGGACCGCGGTGGAGTCTTCAGCCGCAAGCTCGAGCTGGTTTGTCTGAACGACAACTACGATCCCGATACGGCACGGCAGGTCACCGAGCAGCTGCTCGACGTCCGCGCGCGAAACGAACACCTGGATCAGCCCGACGTCAGGGGCAACGACAGCGTCTTTGCGTTGCTCGGCAGCGTGGGCACGCCCACCATGCTGGCTACCGCTCCGCTCGCCACGAAAAATCGCGTGCTGTTCTTTGCACCTTTTACGGGAGCGCAAACCTACCTGCGCGACGGCACGCATTCGCCCTACGTCTACAACTACCGAGCCGGCTACTACGACGAAGCGGAAGCGATCGTCGACTATCTAGCCTCCGCACGCCTGCCGCGGATCATTTCCGACCCTGCGCGTGACCATCGACGGCTGCTGGTTTTTGCGCAGGAGGATAGCTACGGGGACGCCGGCTATGCCGGCATCGTCTCGGCCTACAACCGGCGCATCGGGCCATTGCCGAGCAGCGACGCGATTGCACGCGTCGGATACCTTCGCGAAGACGTCGAGAGCGTCGACCCGGCGATCGCTCGCACCGAGCAGTTTCTTCTCGACCTATTGGGCGACGGCACCGTCCGGCAATCAGCGGCTATCGTCATGGTGGATACCTACCAGCCCGGCAGCAAATTGATCCGGGGCGTCAAGGATTGGCTCAACCAGGACGCGACCCGTGCCCGCCAGCTGGACGTGCTTTTTATTCACGTGTCTTTCGTCGGAAGTGACTCGCTCGCTCTGTCGCTCACGAGCCCGCCCGAGAGCTATCCAGACGTAACAGCAACTGATGACAGCACCCGCGCGAGCTACGCCCAGGGTGTCATGGTCACGCAGGTCGTGCCGTCCTATACCTCCCAGGCGCCCACGGTGGCTGAGTATCGCGCGGACATCGAACGCTTCGATGGTGGGGCATTCAGCTTTACGTCGCTCGAGGGTTACATCGTCGCTGGCTTGTTCGTCACGGCGCTCGAACTCAACGGGCCTACGCTGACGACGGACGGTGTGCGCCAGGTGCTGGAGACCGAGCTCGACCAGCTGGACGTGGGTATCGGCACGCGTCTCGAACTCTCAGCGGATGACCACCAGGCTTCAGATACGGTGTGGCTGAGCGAGATCCAGCGCAACGGCAGTTTCGCCGTGCCTTTCGTCTGGAATCCGATTCAGCGCATCCTGCCCAACTGAGCGAGTCGCTCCCCGGACCATCCACGCCCTACGCGCTAAGGCCGGCGAAAGCGGCGCCCGAGCCAGGCGCCCAGCGCCGGGATCAGCCATGACCAGCTACCCGCACCGGCGCTGACGGGAGGTCCGGCAACCCGGCAGTCACAGCCGCCCAGATCCGAGGCTGCCGGCGCCGAGCGGCGGCAGTCGGTGTTGGCCCCCAGGCATTCGGTCTCGCTGCCGAGCTCCACTGCTTCACACACTGGGTCCGCGGCGCCACTGCCCAACGCCTCGCATATCCCGAGGCGATCGTCCTCGGCCGGCTCGACGCGACCCTCTACGTATGAGTCCAACATCAACGCTTCAGGCTCTCGGCTGTGTGAAAGTCCGAGCAGATGACCGAGCTCGTGGTTGACGACGGCGCGCAGGTCAGTCGAGCGGAGCGCGCGCAGCTCCCGAGAGCCATCGAGCACGAAGTCTTCGTCGCGCGAGTTGATTTCGATGTCCGCGTCGATAAGCTCCCCCGTCGACAACCTCACCGTTGCGGTCGTGAGCGCGATGACGCCGAAGTGAAAAGTCTTTGTGTCTTCAAAGTCGTCTCGAAAGGTAACCAGGTTGCTGTTCAACTCAGGCTCCTCGCAATTGTACTCCACCGCGGCACACGCAATGGGCCCCTGGCTGGCCGCGGCCAGTTGCGGTGATACGCCGGCTCCGCACGACACCTCACTCCACGTTCGAAAGCCGTCCTCTACGACGGCCTCGAGCTCACTCGCGGAGATCCGATCCGCCACGGATCCGTCGCGCTGCACTGCGAAGGGCATGCACCGCTCGGACCAAAACACCAGCGGCGTGCTGAGCGCACATCCCGTCAGGGGATCCCATTCGCAAGGCACGTCGTACTCTGGAAATTCGCAGAGGCGCGTACGACAATATGCGTGCACGTCGGGCGCAGAGAGCCAAGCACCGAGCACGATGGCGCCCGCAAGCACCTGCCCCTGGCGCGGGCGCCCGCCCTGCCCTGTCACGATCTTTCGACGGACAGCGCTGACAAGCATTCTCGTGTGGTACCACACGCGAGCACGGGCGCCAGCATCAGCCCGGCGGCAGGCAGCGCGTTTACGGCGCCTGCGGGGAAGATTCTCGCTTTCGCTTCGTAACCACCTCGAGCAACCGGTAGCGCAGGCTCGAGCTATCCATCGGAGGATTCGGAAGGCGCGTAACTTCGACCCGCAACTCATACGCGTGCGCGTCTTCGTAGTTGAAGCCTTCGATGCTGGCGTAAAAATTGCGCCACCCCTCCGCTTCTGAGTTGCGCACCTGCAAACACTGCATCGGTGCCTCTCCCTGACACGGCACGCGCTGCTCGCGCACGAACAGGGTCTGGACCAGCGGGGCATCGCCGGGCGTAGCCGGCTGGGGGTTGGCCGACTCCACAATGACGGGCACAGGAGACGGGGGTGCAGACGCACCCGCCTGCGGGAGCTGTGAAGGAGCCGGCGATGAGGGCGCTTCTGGAACGGTGCTCTCGGGAGGTTTGGCCCCCTGGCAAGCGAGAGCCAGTGACAACATCCAAGGCAGCCGAGCCGCGAGCGTCGCGACGGATGACATGGGTGCAGCCTAGCGTACTTCCACCCGCCGCCGCGAGACAATGATGCGAGCCCCGGGCTGGCCACCGGCGCTCAACCGTGGGAGGTTATCGTGGCAAAGATGCGTTGTTTCCCCAATCGTGTGTCGCGAGTGCTCGCTCTGAGCGCCCTCGCGGTGTCCAGCCTGGCGTGCCAGGGAAGTACCCGTCCAGCAGCGCGCGGAGCCGCGCCACCGGCACAATACGCCGCAGCGCAGTACCCGCTGGGCCAATACTCGGCGGGCACGGCATACCCCGCACCGCCCGCGGCGCTGCCAACGATGGAGCGTCATTGGGCGCCTCAGGCGTCGCGTCAGTTCGGTAGTGCGCTCCTGTTTCTGCCGGGGAGCGCGCGGCAGCAGCAGGTCACGTTCGAGACCGTCAATGGGCAAGCCGTCCTGGACGGTGACATGATGCTGGGTCCCGCTACGGCGTTGGCCTTTCGCTACGGCAACCCGTCGTCGTCGTCGATCGGTCGGAAGAGCGCGGTGGCCGTGGCCAGCCGCACGTACCTGTGGCCCAACGCGGAGATCCCGTACAGCATCGACGCTTCGGCACAACCGAAGACGGCCGAGATTGATTGGGCCGTTCAGGTGTTCCGCTCCACGTCACTAAAGCTCCGGCCACGCACCGCAGCCGATCGCGACTACGTCGTGTTTCGCGATCTCGCCAGCGGTTGCTGGTCGTATCTCGGCCGCCAGGGTGGGCCGCAGGACATCGACATTTCGAGCTGCATCGCGGGCAGCATCGCGCATGAGCTGATGCACGCTGCTGGCTTTTATCACGAGCAATCGCGTGGAGATCGCGACGCATACATCACCATCATGTGGGACGAAGTCAGCCCGGAGGTGCGGTCCAACTTCGAAAAGCGGGACGCGCGCGGCCAGGACATCGGCCCGTATGATTACGGCAGCATCATGCACTACCCGAGCCACGCCGGAAGCCAATCGGGGCGCGCTACAATCGTACCCCGCCAGGCCAATGCTAAGATTGGTCAACGTGACGGTTTGTCGCCGCTCGACGTCGCGGCGATCACGACACTCTACGGCTCGGCACCAGCGGCGGTAGCGGCGCAGCCAAGCTTTCCGCCAACAAACTCTGCTCCGTCTGTTGTCCCCGCATACACCCCTCCTCAGAGTCCTCCGAGCAGCTCGCCCGTCCCCGTCGCGGCCCCCACCCCGAGCCCGACCTCGGCGCCAGCAACGAGCGGCTCGTCCTTCGCCGGCACCTACGACTCCTCGCGCGGCGCGGTGAGCTGCACGCAGGGCGGCACCTTCGTGCAATGCCAATACCCGGGGGGGAGCATGTTCTGCGCTGCCGGCGCGAGCGATCTAGCCTGTACCTGGAGCGGAGGCGGCCAAGGCCGCGCGACCTTCCAGCGCCAAGCCAACGGCGTAGCGGTGGGCACATGGGGCGACGCCTTCTCCACGGACAGCCGTGGTCGCTGGGACCTCGTGCCTCGAACCGCCACTGCAGCAGCACCTGCCCCCGCAGCACCTGCCCCCGCAGCCCCCGCCTCCGCACCCCGACCCCCCGCAGCGGCGCCCGTTCCGGCTCACGCTCCAAGCGTTGCCGTAGCGAACGCCTCCCTCTCCGGCAACTACACGAGCACCCGCGGGCCGCTGTCCTGCGTCGAAAGCGGCGCCAGCGTCAGCTGTAACTTCCAGGAGCCCGACGGCGTGAGCGGTCGCCTCGATTGCACCAAGAGCCAGGATGGTCTCGAGCTCTCTTGCGCGTGGATCACTTTCTTGCCACGTCCGGCCACAGGTCGAGCGCAGTTCAAGCGAGCCAGCGCGAGGGAGCGGCGCTTGACGGGTACCTGGGGGCCCTTCTTCGCTGCATCCGGGGGTGGCTCCTGGGATCTCCAGGGGCAATGAAGACGAGAGGGGGCAGCTCACGGCACTTGCAGACGCAGGTCGTGGCGCCTCTCGATGAAGTGATCGGCGAGGTGTTGGTTCGCACCATCGCCCGCTACGCGCAGCTTCAGGCCCGTGTCGCGTGGGGCTTGGAGGGGACGCGATCGTTCGTCGAAGGCCTGGCGAGTGAGGCGCTTGAGCCGGCCGAGCGCGCTCGCATTGCAGGGCGGCTCTATGGGCGGCGGACCGCCTATGGTCAGACGGGGCTATTTGCTTGGGAGCGAGATTGGTACCAGAGCGATTTGCCGCCAGCGCCAGCCAAGATCCTGCTGGGCGGCTGCGGCTCCGGTCGAGAAGCGCTCGTCTTGTGTGACATGGGGTATGAAGTATTCGCGTGTGAGCCGGTTGCCAGTCTGGTTCAGACCGCCCGCGAAGCCCTGCAGGGTCGCGCGAGTGTTTGGCCGTTGAGCTACGAAGAGTGGGCCTCGGCGCGGTTATCCGAAACGGCAACGCAGTTGTTTTCACGTGCGCCGTTTGACGCCGTCATTCTCGGCTGGGGCAGCCTCTCCCACGTCCTGGACGATCCGATGCGCGAGAGGCTTTTCTCGCAGCTCGTCGAGTTCTGTCCGCGCGGGCCGATCCTGTTCAGTTTCATGCGTGGCAGCCCGACCTCGGAGGGTCGCATGCCGCGCGCTCGCGGCTGGGGACGCAGGCTGGGCCAACTGCTCGCGCGCGGGCGCTCCGTGAGCACTACCCGAGCAAGAGAACGTTTGCTGCCCCACGTCGGCTTCGTGCGCTGCTCGAGCGACGAAGAAATTTCGTCGCTGGCCAGCCGCGTCGGGCGCATCCCGAAATTTCACGACAGCGACGGTTCGCCCCCACATTGCACGTTTCTCGCGCCGCGCAGCGTTCCTGGCGCGCCAGCGTAACCCACGCGTTTCAGGCCAAGTCGCAGACCAAGATTTGCGCCTCCTCCACACCTTCGAGCTGCACGCTCGCCTCCTCCGAGACGGCAGCACCGTCCCCCGCCGTCAATAGCTGCCCGTTGGCGCGCACAGAGCCACTCGCGACCTGGATCCAGGCGTGCCGGGCCGGTGGCAGCTCCAAAGCCACCGTTTGAGCCGCGGGAATGATCCCGGCGTAGAGCACGGCATCCGCGTTCAACGTCACGCTGCCGTCGCGCCCGTCGGGAGCTGCCACGACGCGCAAGCGGCCACGTTTCTCTGCGTCCGAAAATGTCTTCTGCTCGTAGCTCGGCAGAATTCCACGCTGGCTCGGAATGAGCCAGATCTGAAAGAAATGCACCGGGTCCAGCTTCGAGGCGTTGTACTCGCTATGGCGGACGCCGCTGCCCGCGCTCATGCGTTGCACGTCGCCGGGGCGGATCACCGACCCCGTTCCGAGCGAGTCCTTGTGTTCGAGCCCGCCCTCCAACACGTAAGAGATGATCTCCATGTCGCGGTGGGCGTGGGCAGGAAATCCCGCTCCGGGAGCTACGCGGTCTTCGTTAATCACGCGCAGCGCCCGAAACCCCATGTGCTTCGGGTCGTAGTAGTCCGCAAAGGAGAAGCTGTGCCAGGAGTCGAGCCAACCGTGCTCCGCATGGCCGCGCGCCTGCCCAGGTCTAGTCGTCAACATGCCATTCACACCTCCGCTACAATCGTCAATTCGACGCATCGACAAGATGAGCCCGCCAACCCTCAGAGGAAAGGCCCTTCCCCAAATGGGGACAATTCCATGGAAGT
>JAYWEH010000327.1:0-23585 GCA_043780025.1 Deltaproteobacteria bacterium | reverse complement strand
GAAACCGCGGATTGAAGAAGGCGTCCGTCGTGCCCACGACGCGAGCGCCCCGAAACGCGTCACCTACCGCGTACGGGACAACCAGCTCCACAGAAGCGTGCGGCGAAAGCTCCTCGAGCACGCCGTAGCGCAAGAGCCCCGGGCTCTCCCCCTGGTGGAAGACCGTGTTCAAGACCAGCTCGAGCCGTGACCCGGGCGCGCCGACGACGAGAGCATACCCACGGCTCGGTTCGACGAAAGCGTCGCTCGACGCGCGACGCAACAGCAACACCGCGCTCACGAGCAGCGCGCCGAACGCCACGTTGGAAAGCGTCAAGAGCGAGCTGACGCGGTGTTGCGATAGATTGCGCAGGATGAGTTGATCGAGGCGCATGACGTTTCAACCCGCGGTCCCGCGGAGCGCCGCGAGCGGCTGCACGAATTCAAAGCGCTCGATCAGCCTGGCATCGTGGCTGGCCACGATCAGCGTGCTCGAGCGGCAGGTATCGAACAGGACATCGATCGCAGCTCGGGCATTTTCGTCATCCAGGCTGGCCGTCGGTTCGTCGGCGAGTAACAACCCCGGCCCCTTGCAGACGGCGCGTGCGATCGCGACGCGCTGCTGCTCCCCGAGCGAAAGCTCGACCGGCCGCGCCCGGGCGCGCTCAGCCAGCCCCAGTTGCTCGAGCAGCTCTAGTGCGCGCCGCTGCGCGGGCGCCGGTGAGATCCCCGCAAAATGCTGGGCGAGGGTGAGGTTCTCGAGCACGCTCAGCCCCAAGAGCAAGTTCAAGGTCTGAAATACGCAGCCGACGTGGCGGGCGCGAAAGATGTCCCGCTCCGCTTCGCTCAGCCGGAACAGCGATTGCTCGCCCACCACGACTTCCCCGGCGCTCGGCACGAGCACTCCGGCGAGCACATTCAGCAGCGTCGTCTTTCCAGACCCCGACCCGCCGATCAGACACAACTTCGCGTGGCTCTCAACGCGCAGCTCGACCACGTCCAGGGCCACTCGGCCCGGCCCGGGCCCGCCATACAGGTGCCTCAGTCCTTGGACATGAACCTGCACGGCGAGCTCGAAGGCGCGCCCGGCTTACTCTCGCGAGGGCACGGGGTGACCGGCCGCCGGGACCTCGGCCGCCTCGCCACCGATGCGCATCGAGTGGAAGGACCGCCAGATGAAGAACAGCATGATCGCGCCGAACCCGACGCCGAGCGCCAGGCTCGTACGGCGTTCCAGCTCCACGGCGAGCTCCACCGCGAGCACGCCGAACAGGGTGCTGAACTTGATCACGGGGTTCATCGCGACGCTGGACGTATCCTTGAAGGGGTCGCCCACGGTGTCGCCCACGACCACCGCGTCGTGCAGCTCCGAGGTTTTGTCCCCGAGCTCCACTTCGACGATCTTCTTGGCGTTGTCCCAGGCGCCGCCTGCGTTGGCGAGGAATAGCGCCTGAAACAAGCCGAACAGGGCCAGCGAGATCAGGTAGCCGATGAAGAAGAACGGCTCGACACAGGCGAACGCCATGGTCGCGCAGAAGATGGTGAGGAAGATGTTGACCATGCCCTTTTGGGCATAGAGGGTGCAGATCTCGACGACCTTCTTGCTGTCCTCCATGGAGGCCTTGGTCGAGCCCTCGAGCTTCATGTTGCGCTTGATAAACTCGACCGCGCGGTAGGCGCCCGCGACGACCGCCTGTGTCGTGGCACCGGTGAACCAATAGATGATGGTGCCACCGGTCACGAGCCCGAGCAGGAAGGGTGGGTGCAGAATGCTGAGCTTCTCGAGGTCGTGTTCGAGGCCGCCCGTGAGCGACATCACGATTGAGAAGATCATCGTGGTGGCGCCCACGATGGCGGTGCCAATGAGAACAGGCTTGGCGGTGGCCTTGAAGGTGTTGCCTGCTCCGTCGTTCTCCTCGAGCAAATGCTTGGCTTTGACGAAGTCGACCTTGAAGCCGTATTCCTTTTCGATCTCGGCGGCGGCTTCAGGGATCTCGGTGATCTGCGACAATTCGAAGACGCTCTGAGCGTTGTCCGTGACGGGACCATACGAGTCGACGGCAATCGTGACTGGACCCATGCCGAGGAAGCCGAACGCGATCAGGCCGAAGGCAAAGACGGCCGGGGCCAACATGAGCTGATCGAGCCCGAGCATGGAGACCCCATATCCTGCGCCCATCAACGCCGCGATGATCATGCCGATCCAGCAAGCGCTATAGTTACCCGAGGTCAGACCAGCCAGGATGGTGAGCGATGCACCGCCTTCGCGGGACGAAGTCACCACCTCGGACACGTGTGCGGATTTCGTCGAGGTGAAAACCTTGACCACTTCCGGCAACACCGCGCCGGCCAGCGTGCCGCAGCTGATGATGATGGAGAGCTTCCACCACATCGTGCCGTCATCGAGGTCCGGAATCATCAGATACGAGACGACGAAGGTCAGCGCGATCGAAACGATGGAGGTGATCCACACGAGCGCCGTCAGAGGGGCTTCGAAGTCGATCTTCTTGCCCGGCTTGAAGGCATTCCTTTGCAGCACCTCGTTGAACAGATAGGAGCCGGCGCTGGCCACGACCATGGCGACGCGCATGGCGAAGATCCAGACCAGGAGCTGCACCTGCACGGTCGTATCGTGGACGGCGAGCAGGATGAACGAGATCAGCGCCACGCCGGTCACCCCGTAGGTCTCGAACCCGTCAGCGCTCGGGCCAACAGAGTCGCCCGCGTTGTCACCGGTGCAATCCGCGATCACGCCTGGGTTGCGCGCGTCGTCCTCTTTCACCTTGAAGACGATCTTCATCAGATCCGAACCGATGTCCGCGATCTTGGTGAAGATGCCGCCGGCGATACGCAAGGCCGAGGCCCCGAGCGATTCGCCGATGGCGAAACCCACGAAGCACGGGCCGGCATAGTCTCCGGGAACGAACAGTAGAATCGCCAGCATCAGCACCAGCTCGACGCTGATGAGCAACATGCCGATGCTCATACCGGCGCGCAGCGGGATCGCGTACACGGAGTGAGCCTTGCCGGAGAGGCTCGCGAATGCGGTACGCGAATTGGCGTACGTGTTGATGCGAATGCCAAACCAGGCGACGCCGTAGCTGCCCATGATCCCGATGGCGCTGAAGGCCAGGATCGTGAACACCTTGAGCGCTTCGAAGTCGCGCAGCACACCAAAATACAGCACGATGATGCCGCCGATCAGCACCTCCAGCCAGAGCAAGAATTTGCCCTGGGTGTACAGGTACGTCTTGCAGGTCTCCCAAATCAGCTGGGAGATGTCGGTCATCGACTTGTGAGCGGGCAGGCGCTTGACCTGCAGCAACGCCACGACGCCGAAACCGATGCCGGCAAACGCAATCAGCATCCCGATGAGCAGCAGCGAGCGCCCGCTCATCCCCATCACCTGGACGCTGCCGAGGTCCGGCAGCACGAGGTTGGCTTCACCGCCGTGAACAACCTCCGACTCGGCTCGTGCCGTCGCCGGCCAGGCGAATGCGAGCCCGGTCAGGAACAGGGCAAGGCTTCGTGGGATGTTTCGAGCAGCGTTAAGCAGGGGACGTGAAAGTTGGTGTCCAGAGGACAAGGCTCAACTCCTGTGGATGGTTGAAAAAGTGATCAGCGCAGCAGGCCTCGGGCATTGATTAGTGCCCTAGGTGCGCTAATTGGAGCGCCCATGTAGCGCACCCCCAACCCCGATGCTACGGCTTCTTTTCCCATGGCGGAATATTCGCGGAAACGCGGCAATACGCGCCGCGCGGGGTGTTTCTCGTACTTGCGAAGATACGCCGTGTACGTATAGTGGCGAGCCCCCCGGGGCAGCGAACCTCATGACATCCGGGCGCGTGTTTCCCTGTAGTACCCCTTCCAAAAAACCCTCGGCTGCCAGACCGGGATTACTGGTCGTGTTGGCACTGGCGTCGGTGACGACTGCTTGCTCAGAATTGCAGGCGCGCCGGCACGCTCGCGAGGGCAATACGGCTTACCTGGGCGGCGATTACGCCGCGGCCGTCCGCGAGTACGAGGCCGCGGATCAACTGCACGCGGGTCTACACGTGGTCGCTCTCAACAAGGGCTTGGCTTGCCGGCAACTGCTGGTGCCCGGCGGCAAGTCGCCGGAGAACGAACGCAACGTCAACTGCGCGCTCGACTCGTTCAAGCGGATGTCCACGCTACGTCCCGAAGACAAGCGCGGTGAGCAGCTGTACGTGCAGACCCTCTTCGATGCGGACCGTTTCGATACGCTGGCCGCGATTTACGAAGAGCAGCTGAAGGGGAAGCCGAATGATCTGGCGGCCATCAACGGCTTGATCAGCGTGTACTCCCGCGCGGACAACTTCCCGAAGACGCTGGAGTGGACCTCGAAGCGCGCCGACGTGGACCGTCAGGATGCGGAGGCGCAATACGCCGTGGGCGTCCTAGTCTACAACCGCTTGTACCAAAAGGGTGGTGCGGACAAGGGTACCTACAATCCCTGGCCCGATCCCAACCTGGATCCCAAGGACAAGACCCGCGAGATCAAACTTCCGCCCCCGTTTTCGGTGGGTGACGTGATGGGCAGCGAGCGCGTGCGTTTGGCCGACCTCGGAGTGAGTTACCTGAACCGCGCCCTCGAGCTGAGGCCCGCCTATCGCGAAGCGATGGGCTTCTTGAGCTTGGTGTATCGGCAAAAGTCGTATGCTTACCTCGACAAACCCGAGGATTGGCAAGCGTGTACGACGTCCGCCGAACAGTGGCACGCCAAGACGACGGCGACGGCGGCTAGCCCCGAAGCCACGCCGAGCTGATGCGCGGTACGTGACACGGTCGGGTGTGTCGATTTTTCTGATGGCGTGCTGATTTTCCTCTGAATTTCTCCGATGGC
The DNA here is from genome assembly GCA_043780025.1 of Deltaproteobacteria bacterium. Taxonomy (GTDB): domain Bacteria; phylum Myxococcota_A; class Polyangia; order Polyangiales; family Polyangiaceae; genus SZUA-265. Next base: position 18,742 of record JAYWEH010000327.1, on the reverse strand, counting down.
CTTTGAAGCAATTCTGTCCCAGCAGCGCGCTGCTCCGAGCCGCTGGCGCCGCATTACCCTGACGTTTTCTGTGCTGTTGCACGGTGTCGCCCTCGCTGTCGGCGTGGCGCACTCGATCTGGCAGGTGGAAGAGATGCCAATGCCGGCGATCGAGGTGACTCTCTCCGTGGCGCCACCTCCCCCGCCGCCACCACCGCCGCCCAAACGTTCCAGTTCGAAGCCGAAGACGAAGCCGACCGAAGTCAAACCGAAGGCCATCGTCGCGCCCACCGAGACGCCGAAAGCGGCCGAGCCAGAGGCCGCCGAAGAGGAGTCCGAGGAGGACGAAGAAGGCGAAGACGGCGGCCAAGAAGGCGGGGTCGTCGGCGGGGTCGTCGGCGGCATCGTGGGCGGCGTGGCTCCCCCACCCCCCAAGAGCACGGGTCCGAAGATTCTGTCTCAGGGAGCCGGCCACAAGCTGCTCGCCATCAACCCCAAGGTGCGTCCCTACCGGGTCAACGTCGACGAAGACCTGTTCGAGCGGCAGGACGCGTACCGGGCGGTGCTCAACATTTGCGTTTCTGCTCAGGGCACGGTCACGAGCGTGAGGATCACCAAGAAATCCATCCCGCCCATTGACGCGCAGATCCCCATCGCGGTCGGCAAGTGGAAGTACAAGCCATACGTCGTTGGCGGAAAAGCGGAACCCTTCTGCTACCCGATGCTCTACACGGTCACCGCGGGCTGACCTCATCCCCGCTGACTTCTCCCCCCGAATCAAAACAAGGACACGGAAAATGGACTTCTCACTACTGGGCTTGTGGAACCAGATGGGTGTGGTCGCCAAGCTGGTGGTGATCATCCTGCTCATCATGTCGATGCTCGCGATCGGCGTTTCGATTGAACGCTTGGTGACCTTCCGCAAAGGTCGGCGGCGCTCGCTAGACTACATCACGGCGCTGCAGCCGTTGATCAGTACTCCGGGCCGTCTGCATGAGGCTTTGCGCATGCCTCCGACCTGGAATGACGCGCCGCTGGCACGCGTGCTCAGCATGGGCCTCGGTGAGTATCGTCAGGGCCTCGAGCGCCTGGGCGCGGCCGCCAACGACAGCATCGAACTCGAGATTCTCAGCCACGGCGTGGCGCGGACCATGGATCGGGCCAAGAAGCGAGAACTTTCCAGCCTCGGGCGTGGTTTACCGCTGCTCGCGACCATCGCCTCGTCGGCTCCGTTCGTCGGCTTGTTTGGCACCGTGTTCGGCATCATCACGGCGTTCGAGATGATGGCCGATCCGAGCAAGGGCGGCGGCGGCGGTCTCGCGACGGTGTCGGCCGGTATCGCCGAGGCCTTGCTCACCACAGCCGTGGGCCTCGCGGTGGCCATCGTTGCCGTGTGGTTCTACAACTACTTTGCAGCCAAACTCGAGGAGTTCGGCTCGATCATCGACGATTCGACGGGTGAGCTCGCCGATCGCCTGGCGTCCCAGGCGGGGCGCACTGCTCCTCAGCACCCGCCACTGCCGGCGCACATGGCACCGATGGTTGGAACGGTTACGGCGTGAAAGGCAACTCCCGCGGCAAGAGCGCCGGCGCGAGCCGGCGCGAGCGCTGGCGCGCCGTCTCCAACATGCTCCGTGGCGAAGGCGAGGCCTACGTGCGCCCGCCCGTCAAAGCCGACATCAACGTGACGCCGCTCGTCGACGTCGTGCTCGTGCTGCTGATCATCTTCATGGTCGTGACGCCGCTCATCGCGAGCGGCGTGGCCGTCGATTTGCCGCGCACCGCGCACCACGCCAGGAAGCCCGACGATGGCAAGGACATCATCGTGTCGATCACCCGGGAGGAGCGCGTCTACGTGGGGCGCACCCAGGTGCCGCGTGTCGAGGACCTCGGCCAGGTGATGACCAACGAACGGCGTCGCTTCCCGGACAAGTCGGTGTTCGTCAAAGGTGACGCCCGCGCGCCCTACGGCGCGGTCAGAGCGGCCCTCCAGGCGCTGCACGAAGCCAAGATTGATGACGTGGTGCTCGGCACCGAAGAGGCGATGCAGGAGTGAGCGCTCTGCCACTGCTGAGCATCTGCCCCTGATCGAGAAGGACTGAGCGAGGTCGCCCCCATGGCAATGGACGTCGGTAGCAAGAAATCGGGCCCAAAGTCCGACATCAACGTGACACCGTTGATCGACGTGGTTTTGGTGCTGCTCATCATTTTCATGGTGCTCACGCCCTCGATGCTCAAACACCTCCCCACGATGGTGCCGGAGAAATCCGAGGAGAATACTCCCGTGATGCCGCCGGACTCTGCGATCATGGTGGAGTACACGGCCAACCGTGAGCTGACGGTGAACAGTGAAGCTGTCGCCGTCGAGGGGCTGGCCGCCAAGCTCGCGGAACGCCTCAAGTCTCGCCGTCAGAAGGTGGTGTTCTTCAAAGCGGAAGACAAGGCGCCCTACGGCGAAGTCGTGCGCCTGCTGGACATCGCGCGCGGCTCGGGCGCCGAGACGCTGGCGATCGTCACCGAGTGAGCGTCGCTGGCGGGTTGGCCACCGCCATGAGCCCGCGTCGGCTGCGGCCGGTTTGAGCAGTTTTTAGAGGGGTTGCCCACGCCGCCGTGCATGCTCGGCGGCGTGCGCGTGGCGTCGTAGGGGAGCCGCGGCACGGCACAGTGGACGGCCCCGCCTCGCGCCAAGCCTAATTTCAGCCGCGCAGCGCAAGTGCGCGGAGCCGAGCAACGCGCCCGCCTCGACCCTGCGGGGCGGGCAGCGCTTTCTGGGCGCGGCTCCGGAATGACCTCGGGTCCGAGGTCGGGTGTGGCCACCGCTTCTGGGCCGCGGCGGAGAGGCAGCAGCCCTTTAGAAGCACTCGCTCAGAGCGGGTTCAGCTCGCGCTTGGCGCGCGCCGCGGGAACGCGGCCGCTCGCACGGCGTTTGGCGAGCAACGTGCGATCGAGCCAGTGCGTGATCGGAAGTGCCACGAACACCGTGGAGTAAACGCCGCACACCATGCCGATGATGATGGTGAAAGCGAAATCCTGGAGCGTGTTGGTGCCCCAGATCAAGAAGGCCGAGAGGCTCAGAATCGCGGTGCCGCTCGTGATCACGGTGCGGCCCAGCATCTCCGACACGCTCAGATCGACGATCTGAGGAAATGTGGCGCCACGCAACCGCCGCATGTTCTCTCGCACGCGGTCATAGATCACCACTGTGTCATTGACCGAAAACCCGATGATCGTGAGTAGCGCGGCCACGATGGTGAGGTTGAGCTCCTTGCCCGCGAGCATTAGCGCGCCGACGGCGATCAATGCGTCATGGCCGAGGCACAAGACCGCGCCCGGCGCAAACCGCATGTCGAAGCGCACGGCGACGTAAACCATGATGGAGATGAGCGCGATGGCAATGCTCTGCAACGCAGCGTTTCTCAACTGCGCCCCGGCCTTGGGCCCAACCCATTCCACGCGCATCGGCGCTTCGGGCACGACTTCCTCGCCGAGCCGTTGCCGTAGCGCCGCAAACATCGTGTCCCCCGTTCCCAGGAGCTCGATCACTGCCTTGTCGGGCTGGCGCGCATCGACACGCGGATTGCGCTCGCCCGGCCGTACATGGACCCCTGAAACGGTAGCCAGACGCTCGCGAATCCAGTTTGCATCGGGCGGCGCGGCGAACCGCGCGGTGACGCGATCCCCGCCCGGACTGAACTTCACCTCGGTCGCGGCACGGTGTGCGTCGCAACCGGGCGCCGGATTGGGAGGAAGGCACAGCGCCGCCTCCGCGTTGCGCTGGGCCTGATCGGAGATGCCGGAGACCTGGGAGACGCGGATGATGTAGCGCGCGCCGGCTACAGCCTGCCCGGTCCGCACTTCGACCACTTCGGAATCGTGCAGGCCCACCGCTTCGAGCGCATCACGAACGCGCTGGGGCTCGACTGGCGCCTCGAAAGCGACTTCAATCTCAGTGCCGCCGACAAAATCGGTGCCCAGTTTCGGACCGGGCACGAACAGGGCGATCACTGTCGCCAGCATCGCCAGAAGGCTACCGGCCGCGCAATAGGGGGCGACCCGCATGAAGCCGTAGACTTGGTTCAGGCTGAAAAAACGCATGGGGGTGTCACTATCGAGACGAAAGGTGGTGCCGCGGAAAGCCCAAACGCGCGTAACATGAGACGGCGCTTCAGGCGAGACCTGCCTGAGGGTCCGGCCGCGATTTCCGAGATCGGGGGCCGTGGCCGGCGCATGAGGCGGGTGGGCGTTTTCGCCTGTTTCCGGTGGCCCGTCTAGAGCCCCTGTCCGTCCTTCGAGCCCTCCGCCCCTTCTGCTGGCGCCGGAGCGCGGAGCTCCTGCCCGATCCCTCTACCTCCTATGAGCATCAAAACAATCGGCCTGCGCTGGCAGATGGCTGGGCTCCTGTTCCTGGTCACGTTCATCAACTACGTGGATCGGGTCTCTCTCGGTTCGATGGCCCCGCTGTTGAAGCGCGAGATCGGCTGGGACGACGCGCAGTTCGGCTGGATCAATTTCTGCTTCGCGCTGTCCTACGCGCTGATGTTTCCCGCGGCGGGGCGGCTCATCGACAAAGTCGGCGTGCGCAAAGGGCTAGCCATCGGCGTGCTGGTGTGGAGCCTCGCGGCTTCGGCGCACGCGCTGGCGTCGACAGTGCTGGGATTTGCCGTCGCTCGATTTCTGCTGGGGATGGGCGAAGCGACAAATTTTCCAGCCTGCATCAAGGCGGTCGCTGAGTGGTTCCCCAAGCGGGAGCGCGCTTTCGCGACGGGTCTGTTCAACACCGGCACGAATTTCGCGGCGATGTTGCAGGGCCTGATGATGGCCATCGCGATTTCTATCGGCTGGCGCGCCGTCTTCGTCACGATCGGCGCGTTCGGGATCCTGTGGCTCGCGATCTGGCTACGCGCGTACCATCCACCGGAGTCGCACCCGCGCCTGGGCGAGGCTGAAGCGCAGCTGATCCGCGACGGCCAAGAGCCTGCTGGCGAGAGCCTGCAGGTGCCCTGGCCTGTATTGTTGCGCCATCGCCAAGCCTGGGCATTTCTGCTTGGCAAGCTGCTCACCGATCCGGTTTGGTGGTTCTACTTGACCTGGCTGCCGAGCTACCTCGAACGCGAGCGCCACGTCTCCCTCGCTGCAGCCGCGGGCGCCCTCGCCTGCATTTATCTGGCCGCTGACGCGGGCAGCGTGCTTGGCGGATATCTGCCCGGATTGCTGATGCGTCGTGGAATGCCGGTGGGCAGAGCCCGCCTGGCCACGATGTTGTTGTTTGCCCTTGGCTTGCCCATCTCCGCGCTGGCCGTTGCAGCCGACAACCTCTGGACCGCGGTCGCGCTGATCAGCGTGGCCACCTCCTGCCATCAGGCCTGGTCCGCAAACCTCTTCACTGTGGCTTCCGATGCCTTTCCGAAACGCACGGTTGCGTCCGTGGTTGGCTTCGGTGCCATGTGCGGCGGCATCGGCGGATTGTTCATGAACCTGATCTCAGGCGGCATGTTGCAGTGGCTGGGCAGCTATACGCCGCTGTTCCTGTTTGCAGGGGTCATGCATCCGCTCGCTTGGCTGGCTATGCGCGGCCTGCTCGGCAAGAACTCGGGTGAAGTGATTCTCGAAGGGCCATTCGAGCTCGGCGAGAGCACCCTGCTCCGCAACGTGGGCTTCGGCCTCGGGCTGCTCGGTCTCGGGCTTTCAGCGCTCGTCCTCAGCAACTGGCAAGCCATCCTGGTGGCGACCAAGAACTCCACGGCGGCTGCGGCGGGCGGACTCGCCGCCGCGTTGCTCGTGGCGATGATCGGCGGTGCCCTGATTTACGCGAGCCGTCCCCACGGAAGCTCGGGCGCCTTGCTCGCCGAGCGCAGTTGAGCGCGCTCGCTTCATAAGTCGATTATCGGCAGGCGAAGCCGACGATCCATACGGCGGGGTGGACAAACGCCACGCTGGGCACGAGTATCTGCGGCATTCCCCCCTCGCCTCATTCACACGTGCGCCTCCTGCTGGGGCTCGCCGTCGGCTCCGTTCTCGGCCTGAGCGCGAACGCGTTGGCGGCCGGGCAGCCCTGGCTGAACGGGTTCATCCGCTACGTCACGGAACCGCTCGGCAGCATCTTCATCCGCGCGCTTCTGTGCCTGATCATACCGATCGTATTTTCCGCGCTCGTCGTGGGTATCGCTGAGCTCGACCTAAAACACCTCGGCCGGCTCGGCGCGCGCACGCTCGGCTACACTGTGCTGGTCTCATCCATCGCCGTGCTGCTCGGCTTGGTTCTCGTCAATACCCTGCAGCCCGGAGCCGGGGCATCCGGCGACTTGATCGCTCATGCGCGCAAGGCGGTGGAAGCGGCGCCGAAGCCGATCGGCTCATCGCCCATCGATCTGCTGGTGGCCATGGTCCCGAACAACCCGGTTCAGGCCGCGGCCAACGGGGATATGCTGGCGTTTGTTGTTTTTTCTATATTTTTTGGCATCGGCCTCGCGATCACGAAGACGGAGCCGAGCCAGGCGTTGCGGCGGGGCATTGCGGGCTTGTTCGATGTTTGCATGTCGCTGATCGGGCTCGTCCTGAAGCTCGGCCCGTTCGGCGTGGGCGCGTTGATGTTCACGACGACGGCGCGCGTGGGCTTATCGATCCTGGTTCAGCTGGCCGCCTACGTCGCGGTCGTGATTCTGGGGCTGGGTCTGCATCTGTTCGGTGTCTACGGATTGCTCCTGCGGTCGATCGCGCGGCGCTCGCCGATCGCATTCTTCCGCGGCAGCCGTTTGGCGCTGGCCACAGCATTCTCGACGGCTTCGTCAAACGCCACGCTACCCACCGCCCTGCACGTCGCAGACGAGCACCTGCACCTGCCACGTCACGTGAGCCGCTTTGTGCTGACCGCAGGGGCCACCATGAACCAGAACGGCACCGCGCTCTTTGAAGGCGTCACCGTGCTGTTCCTGGCTCAGGTCTACGGTGTCGAGTTGGGTTTGGCTCAACAGGTACTGGTGATGGCGATCTGTATCCTCGCGGGGATCGGCACGGCAGGCGTGCCGGCCGGCTCGCTACCCGTGATTGCCATGATCCTGGGGCTCGTCGGGGTCCCTCCCGAAGGCATCGGGCTGTTGCTCGGCGTCGACCGCTTGCTCGACATGTGCCGGACCACGGTCAATGTCGGGGGAGACCTAGTCGTTGCCGCGCTGGTCGCCCGAGGCGAACCCGCCGAAAGCGCTTCCCCAACGCTGAACTGACGGAACAACCCGACGCTCCGCATTGGATGTCCCGGTCTTCAACATCCCCCCCGACCGCGTGATGGAAATCGGCAGCCCGATCGCGCTCTGACCGCTGCCGGGCCACTCAACCGGCGCACCGCGCCCGCCGCGCGATTGTGCCCGCAGGTTCGGGCGCTATGTGCCAAAAAGGGCAACTCATGATCTGGCTCTGGCTCGGTTTCACGGCGCTCGTCGTCTTGCTCTTGGTCCTCGACCTCGGTGTTTTTCACCGCCACGCCCACGAGGTCAGCATCCGCGAAGCGGGCTTTTGGACCGCCATATGGATCACGCTCGGCCTCAGCTTCTCCGGGATCGTCTATCTAATCTACGACCAGCATTGGTTCGGGGCCACGCTCGGCTCGGGCGCACACGGAGCTCCCCAAAACGCCAGTGACGCCGCGCTGTCGTACGTGACCGGCTACGTGCTCGAAAAATCGCTGAGCGTCGACAACATCTTCGTGATCTCGATGATCTTCCGGAGCTTCCGCGTGGAGCCCCGTTACCGCCACCGCGTCTTGTTCTGGGGCATCATCGGCGCCATCGTGTTGCGCGCGACCATGATCCTGGGCGGCGCCTGGCTGGCCTCGCGCTTCTCTTGGATCTTCTACATCTTCGGCGTGTATCTCGCCTACACCGGGCTAAAATTGCTGCGCGAAGACGACGAGATGGATCCGGAGAAGAGCGCGTTCATCCGGATTGCTCGGCGGTTGCTACCGGTGGCTCGCCAAGATCACGGCGTGCACCTGGTCGCGCGGGAGGATGCGCGCTGGAAGGTCACGCGGCTCGGTTTGGTGCTGGTGGCCGTGGAAGGCACGGACGTCATTTTTGCGCTCGATTCGATTCCCGCGATCCTGGCCATCACCACCGACAGCTTCATCGTGTTCACGTCCAACATCTTTGCGATCTTGGGCCTGCGCTCGCTCTACTTCATCCTCGAGGGCATGATGGGGCGCTTCCGCCACCTCAAGGTCGCGCTCGCCTTCGTGTTGATGTTCATCGGGGCGAAGATGCTCCTGCATTCGGTGTACCAGCTCGACAACTTCGTCTCGCTCGGGGTGATCCTCGGGTCGGTGTCGGTCGGCGTCCTGTCGTCCCTGTTGCTCGAAAAGAAGTCGACGACGCCAGACCCCTGATCCTCGCGGGGTGCCGTGGCCGGCGCCACACGATCACCCCAAAAAGGCACGCCGGTTCTCCAGCCGGCTCCGTGCCGCAGCGCCAGCTTCGAGCAGAAATGGCGCAGCGCGCGAAGGGCTCTGTCAAAAAGAATGCGTGGGGCGAAACCACGGCGCGATGCGGCATCGGTGTGCTTGCACACTCGACCGGCATGGGGGAAGCTGAGGCCGTGAGTGTGAGAGGCCGAAACCATTCCCGACGGCACTTTGCTCGCATGTTGGCCGGTGCCTTCAGTGCCCTGCCCTGGCTCGAGTCGTTGCCGGCAAGCGCGCAAGAGGCGCCCGTGCCGGCAACCGCACCGCGGCGGCTGATTCTGCTGTTCAATCCGAACGGCACCATCCCGGAAGCGTTCTGGCCAGCGGCGGGCGCCACGGAAACGGCGTTTGAGCTCGGTCCGATTCTGCAGCCTCTGTCCGACTTCAAAGACCGGATGTTGCTGCTCAAGGGCATCAATACGTCGGTGGCACTGGAAGCCGGCGTGGGCCCAGGCGGCCCTCACCAGAAGGGACTTGGTGGCTTGTTCACCGGGCGAGAGCTGCAGACCGGCACGATGGCGGATGGCGACGGCTCCTTGGCGGGCTGGGCCAACGGCAGCAGTGTGGACCAAGAGGTGGTTCAAAGACTGAACCCCCCGACTTTGTTACCGAGCCTGGAGCTCGGCGTGCGCGCAACCGCCGCCGACGTAATGGCTCGCATCAGCTACAGTGGGCCCGGCTCTCCAGTGCCGCCGATGAGTGATCCGCGTGAAGTGTTTCACCGCCTGAACGCGGGCTTCACCAACGATCTGGAAGGGCCCGAACAGGCCGCCGCTCGTGACCAGCGCCGCTTGGTCATGGCCACGGTGCAAGCCCAATATGGGGCACTGAAGCCGCGCATCAGCACCACGGATCGGCACAAGCTGGAGCGCCACGCGGACTTCTTGAACGGTATCGTGCGACGGCTCGACTACGGGATTCGCCCGGGCCCTGCGTGCGTGCAGGTTGCAGAGCCACCGAGCCTCGGCGTCGAGGATGCGGTTGACATGCCCGCGCTCACGCGGCTGCAGTTGGATCTCATGGTGCTGGCGCTGGCGTGCGACCTGACTCGCGTCGGCAGCGTGCAGTTCTCCACGGCCTTCAACACCATCGGCTTCCCCTGGCTGAACAGCGTCGGTGAGGGCCATAACCTCTCGCATCGAGGTCCGAGCGACACCGCGGCTCGCAACGAGTTGACGGAGCGGGCGACCTGGTATTCGGAACAGGTCGCGTACCTGGTGCGCCAAATGGCCGCGATCACCGAGGGCGATCGGAGCTTGCTCGACAATACCGTGCTGGTTTGGGGCAACGAGCTGTCGGTTGGCAATGCGCATTCACACTCGGACATTCCCTTCGTGATGTTAGGCAGCGCCGGCGGCCACTTTCGAACCGGGCGTTTCCTCGAATTCGGTGGACAATCGAACAACCGCCTCCTCGTCTCGCTGCTGAACGCCATGCAGGTCGACGCCACGACGTTCGGGCACCCCGACTTCGGCGGCGCCGGGCCGCTCACCGGCTTGACCGTCTGACGTCAACGGCGCCCGGGGCTGGGCCCTCCTATGCGCCCGCCGGGCACGATGCCATCCGCCCGCATGCGCTCTGGGTCAGCCGGCCCTGCTAGCGTCCCCTCAGGGTGCTGGTACCAGGCCGCCGCCGAGGCCGCATCCGGCTCGTCACGTACTTTGAGGATCGTGAACATGCCGCCCATGTCGATGTACCCGAAGGGACCGGCCGCTCCACGCATCGGCAGGCTATTGGGAGGGATGGGCATGTGCATCTCGCCCATGTTGCCCATGCCGCGCGTGCCCATGCTCATGTAGCCCGGCAAAACGCGGCTCATTCGCCGATCGACACGTCCGAGGTCCGCACCGATCAGGGGTGGCAGGCCATGGCCCATCTGGGTCATCACGTGATGGGTCATATGACAATGCATGGCCCAATCACCGGCCTCTTCCGGGGTGAATTCGATCACTCGGGTGCTGCCGACGGGCACGAGCACGGTCGTTTCGGGGACCTGGGCGGACTCGGGGACATAGCCACCATCGGTCGCGGTGACTTTGAACGACAGCCCATGCAGATGGATGGGATGATGATCCATCGGGCTCAAGTTACCGAGCCGGATGCGCACGCGCTCCCCCTTTCCAACGATCAGCGGAGCCGTTCCGGGAAAGGCTTTGCTGTTGAAGGTGAGCAGGTTGAAATCGCTCATCTCGTTGGGATCCGGGCGCCGCGCTCCCACGTTCAGACGCCATTCGTGCGTCATGAGCGCGAAATCTCGATCCACCGCCGGGCCACGGGCGCGCTTCGGGTGCACGACGAACATGCCCGTCATGCCAAGCGCGATCTGCGTCATCTCGTCAAAATGGGGGTGGTACATGAACGTCCCCGGATAACGCAGCGTAAATTCGTAGACGAAGGTCTCACCCGTGGCGATCGCGCGTTGATTGAGACCAGAAACGCCATCCATGCCGTTCGGCAAGACCACGCCATGCCAGTGGACCGTCGTCGCTTCCGGCAAGCGATTGGTGACGTAGATGCGCAACCGATCCCCTTCGACGGCTTCGAGCGTCGGCCCGGGCGTCGTGCCGTTGTAACCCCAACACGTCGCGCTGAGTCCCGGTGCGAACTCGTGTTCCACGACCTCCGCGATCAGGTGGCCGACCTTGACTCCGCCGACGTCACGCCAGGGTAGCGTCGACCCGTTCGGAGTGAGCACGCGCGGATGGGTCGATGTATCCCGAGCCGCGGCGCCACGAACCGCCGCGCGCGCGTCAGCCTCGCTCGCGCGAGCCATCAGCGCCAAGCCTGCCGCGGCGCTCCCCAAGTGCAATACGTCCCGTCGGTCCATGCTCAATGCCCCCACCTGGATTCCACCGGAGCCAGCCCCTCGAAAGCCTCAGGCCCTGCCTCAGCTGTGACGCGTTGACCCGCCAGAAGAGCCTCGAGCTCCGCCGAGGCGGTCCAGAACTCCCCGAGCGCGTCAGCCAGAGCGAGCTCCGCCTCGAGCTCCTCCTGGCGCGCAGCGAGCAACTGGAATAGCCCAATCTGCATGGCGTTGTATTGCAGGAGGGTCTGCTCGGTGACGCGACGCTGCAGCGGCACGATGACCTCTTGATACTGGCGTGCTCGCGCATGCGCGGAGCTCAGGCGGCTGTGCAAATCACGCGCCGCTGATCGCACATCGATCGCCAGGCCGTAATACCGTTCGAGCAAGGCATCGAACTCGGCCTCCAGAGCGGTTACCTCCCCCTGACGTCGATCAAAGATTGGCACTTCGACGCTGAGCCCGGCCCCAAAGCGCCAGTCGCGATCTGCCTCGGAGCCCACTTCGGGATCGGGATTTCCGTGTAGGCCGTGCACGTCGACCGCGAGATCCGGCAGCCAGCCCAAGCTGCGCGTGAAGCGCACGCGCTGCGACAGGGCCTCCAGCCGCTGGCGGCGTCCGCGCATTTCCAGACTCGCGCGTAGCGCTCGGGTCTCCAGCTGCTCGAGGGTTGAAAGCTCGGCGGGTACAGCCGCGATTTCTCCGGCCAAGCGCCATGCGGTATCTCGCCCGTGCAGACCGAGCAGGCGTTGCAACCGTTCGCGATCGGTGGCGACGTTCAGCTCGAGCCGGGCCACCCGGATGCGGGCACGTTCGTAGGCCACTTCTTCGTTGGCCAGTTCGAGCGGAGTCGAGTTGCCGGCGTGCGACATGGCGCGCACGGCGTCGCGGCTCGCCACGAGCCCGTCGAGGAGGCGTTGACCGATACCTCTGCGGCGCTCAGAGACCATCAGCCGGTAGACGGCGGCGCGCACCCGGTAGCCGAGCGATACGATCTGAGCAGCCAGGCGCGAACGCGCAGCGTCGAGCTCGCTGCGCTCTGCGCCGCTTTCGAGTGGCGAGAGCAATGCGCGCGTGATGTCGTATTCGACGCGCAGCTCGACGCCGCTGTTGCGTTCGGGCAATAGCTCGACTTCGGCGCGCGGGTTGGGCAACGTGCTGGCTTCAATCAGCCGCCCGCGATAGATGCCGAGCTCCCGCAGCTGCGCGCGCAGCTCCCGATTGTTGAGCAAAGCAACCCGCACGGCGGCGTCCGCTTCGAGCGGGTGGGCAAGCAATTGGCGCGCGCTCGGTTCGCTGCCCGATTCCACCTCCCCACTTTCGACCGGAGCGAGCCGTTCCACACGAGCGAGCTGCGCGGCATGCCGAACGTCGGGCTCGATCGAGGCTGAAACACAAGCGCTCGCGGCCAGCGCCAGGCAAGCCAGCGCCGGGGTGCCAGCCCTCGCGCTCATGGGCGCCGCACCAGTGCCATGCCACAGAGCGGGCAAGACCCGGGGCTCTTGGACGTTTGTGCGGGGTGCATGCTGCAGGCGTAGACAGCGGCGGGCTCGGACGTCGACCCGGCGTTACTCGAAGCCGCGGGCGACGCCAGACCCGGCCAACCATCGGTGGGCTCTCCCGGAAGCGGTGGATCTCCGCGCAAGGAGCGGTTGACGGTGGGGACGGCACCTGCTGGGGCGTCCAGCGACGCGGGGGAATCAACGGGAGCGTTTCCGGGTACGGCTCGCGTGCTGCACGCCGCAAGAACCGCGGTAGCGCACAGCCGGATGCACGCCATGCGCCGTAAATGGCGAAAACGGTCGAGTTTCTTCAACCTGGGTGGCACCCCAGCGCCATAGCACGAGCATCGCGATCTCGCCGAGGTAGCGACGGGACCTGGCTCCGCGCCGTTCGCTGAGTCTGTCTCGCGCTTTTTCAGCTCTAGCGTTCGGGATGATCCTGAGGAAATTCACCGCACCTGTTCTGCCGGTGGAGCGGACTACCTCGAGGCCGCTCGCTAGTCGGCTGACCGGGGCTGGTGTAGGGTGCGGCCACCATGCAACTGCCCGGTTTTCCGCGTCGTTCGGCTCTGGCGCTGGTCTCGTTTTCGCTCTTCTCCACTCTGGTAGCGGGAGCACAGCCCGCTCAAAATCCAGCGGTGGCACAAGCGCTGTTCGAGGAAGCCCAGAAACTGGTCGCGGCTTCGGACTACGCGCGGGCTTGCCCCAAGTTCAAGGCTAGCTACGACCTGGATCCGGGTGGCGGCACCTTGCTCAACCTCGCCGATTGCTATGAAAAAGAGGGCCGGACGGCGCTCGCCTGGTCCACCTTCAAGGAAGCGGAGGTCGCCGCCCGCCGTGACGGCAGGGCGGAGCGCGCCGCCTTCGCCAACAAACATATCTCGGACCTGGAGGGGCGCCTCGTCTACTTGGAAGTGACGGTTCCCGAGCGGGTGAGGGTTCCCGATTTGGTGTTGGAAGTCGATGGTTCACCGCTCGTCGAGGCCGCTTGGGGCTCCGCACTGCCCGTGGATCCCGGCGAACACGTCGTGCGTGCGAAGGCACCGGGCAAGCGGGCGTTCGAACGCACATTGAACGTCGCAACGGTTGCAGGGACGCGCGAGGTCGTGGAGGTTCCCCCGCTCGAGGACGCCAGCGAGCCCACAGCGCCGAGCGCCGTCCCGACGGATTCAAATTCCACCACGACGGTAGCAGACGAGGCTGCCCCATCTGGCACTCAACGCACTGTCGGCTGGGTAGTTACTGCGGGCGGCGCCGTAAGCCTCGGGGTTGGAGGTTACTTTGGAGTACGGGCCATGTCGCGTTGGGGAGATCGCAAGGACGGTTGTATTGGCGGTTGCACGGAGGAGGCCAAGACTGCGGGAGACGAAGCCAGCGATGCCGCCAACATCGCCACTATTGGCGTTGGCGTTGGGCTCCTGGCGGTGGGCGTGGGTGTCGTGCTGCTCCTGTCGGCTCCCGACCCGGAGGAAGCCGTGGAGCATGGCAACAGCGCTGCAGCGCGGCTATCGTTCGCCTCCATTCCCGGTGGCGGCGAGTTGAGCTTCAGGAGCACATGGTGAAAACGCGTTGGATTGCTGTTCCACTCGCAGGCCTGGGCCTGTCGCTCGCGCACGCCGGTTGCGCCCAGCTCGTCGGAATCGAGGATACGAACGTCACCGTGGGTACCGGGGGCGGCGCCGACGAACCCAACGGCGGCGGCAGCAGCGGTAGTGGCTCGGTGAGTCAAGGCGGGTCGGGTGGGGCGGGCGGGAATGACCAAACGGGTGGGAGCGCCGGCAGCGAGGCCACTGGGGGCACGGCAACGGGGACTGGCGGCGATGCGGGCAGCGCGGGCGCGGGCAACACGCCCCTCTGCCAAGACGGTGCTGGACGTTGCGTCGAAGCCGGCCGGGAAACGTGCACGAGCGGAGCCTGGCAAGCTGCGCCGTGCCCGCTCGGGCAACCCACGTGTGAAGCGGGGGAATGCATCGTGCGGGGACCCGTGCTGGTGCAGGTGGGCAGCTTCTTCATCGACGCGACGGAAGTGACGACGTCGCAGTACGCCCAGTTCCTCGCTGCGAAAGGCAGCGACACCAGCGGCCAGGCGAGCGTGTGCGCCTTCAACACCGACTTCTGGGACGAGGAGGGGAACGGAGATATCTCGCTCCAGCTCCCCGCGCGGCCGATCGCCGATGTCGATTGGTGTGACGCGGCTGCTTATTGTGCGTGGGCCGACAAACATCTGTGTGGCCGCATTGGTGGCGGTGCCATCGCCAATGCCGACCGGTACGACCAAACGCTCAGCCAGTGGTACCTGGCCTGTGGCGGGCCCAACGGCGGCATTCGGGTCAACAACGATGCCGTGTGCAACTCCAATAATGGCAACGGCGATATTGCCGACGTAGCCACGTTTCCAGGCTGCCAGGGGTACTACCCCGGCCTCTTCGATCTGCAAGGCAACGTCGCCGAATGGGTGGACAGCTGTGACGGAACTAGCGGCAGCGCCGATCTGTGCTCGGTGCTGGGAGGCAACATTATCGACAGCCAGTCGTACTGCAATGGCGCCTACGATCCGTACCCCCGCGGCGACAAAGCTTACACGTTCGGTTTCCGCTGCTGCAGCGGCTGAACGCCGCACGCTATTGACGCAGGTGTAGAGCAACGTGCAGGACGAATTTGCGCCCGGTACCGTCGTAGCGGGCAAGTTCCGCATCGAACGCGTGCTCGGCCAGGGCGGCATGGGCGTCGTGTTTGAAGCCCGGCATTTGCAGCTCGACCAGCGTGTGGCGCTCAAGTTCCTGCTGCCCAATGCGCTCCGCCAGACCGAAAGCTTGGCGCGCTTCGCGCGTGAAGCCCGGGCGGCGGCCGCGATTCGCGGCGAACACGTCGCGCGAGTGATCGATGTCGGCACACTCGACACGGGCGCGCCGTACATCGTGATGGAGTTTCTGGAGGGCGAAGACCTCGCGCGGTCGGTCGCAGAGCGCGGCAGGCTCTCCGTGGCGCAGGCACTGACGTTCATCCTGCAGGCTTGCGAAGCGCTGGTCGAAGCGCATGCCCAAGGCATCATCCATCGCGATCTCAAGCCGTCGAACCTGTTCGTCACGAGCTACGCCGATGGCACACCGTGCCTGAAGATTCTGGACTTCGGCATCTCCAAGCTCACGAGTGGCTCGAGCTCGGACCTGAACATGACAGACACGGCGACGGTGATGGGTACGCCCCATTACATGTCGCCGGAGCAGATGCGCTCGACGCGCAGCGTGGATGCCCGCAGCGACATCTGGGCGCTCGGCGTGATCCTGTATGAGCTCGTATCGGGCGAAGTGCCGTTCAAAGCCGAAACCATGCCGCAGCTCTGCAGCTTGGTCCTGGAATCGACGCCTCCGCGGCTCTCCACCCTGAACCCGAAGATCCCGGCGGGGCTGGAAAACGCCATCTTGCGTTGCCTCGAGAAAGACCCGAACGGGCGCTTTCAGAACATCGCCGCTCTGGCGAGCGCGCTCGGCAAATTTGCGCCACCGGAAGCGCAACATTCGGTCGAGCGCATCGCGCGCCTCGTCAGCGCGAACTCACCCGCCAACCGCTCCGGTGAGCTCGTGATCGAGCGTCCTTCGGAGCAGCACCCCGCCACGGGTTCCAGGCGCGGAGCCGTGGTGTGGGCAGGCGTCATCGCTGCGTGTGCCGCGGTCGGGGCCGGCATCTGGTTCTGGCAGCGCGGTGAGGGCCCAGACCACTCCGTGCCGCTCACGCCAATGCCTACGGCCTCTCCCACCACCTCAGTCCCACCTGCGAGCGCTGCAGGCCCAGCGTCCACACTCCCTGGCGCTGGCATAAGACCGGTGGCGACGGATGAACCCGCTTCACGAAACCTGACCCCCTCTTCCGTGGCGGCCCCGACCCGCGCGCCTGCCGAAGCCCAGAAGAAGCCCCCGCGCCGTCCCAAGCGCCCGAAACGCGGCGCTGTTTCCGATCCGGAAGCGCCAGCCTCCCCGAGCCCGCCTCCCGCTGCTCACAGCCCCCTCGATGGGCGCCTGTGAACGTCCGCCCGGCGCGTTGACAACCCTCCCGTCGCCGCGTTGAGCTCCCGTTTCTCCTACTGGCCCGAGCGGGGCGCGCGTTTGGCGACCACCTGGAACGACCCGACGCGCCTGGCCTCCCCGTTGAGCAAGACGTCGACGCCATGTTCACCGGGCTGCGGCGTTCGCGTCGTGTGGACCGCCAAGGAGACCCGGATGGCGAGCTCCACGCGCTCGCGCGGAGCCAAGGTGATGCGTTTGAGCTTGAATACCTTGGCCGAGGTTTCGCCCCGCGCTTTGACGAAATGGACGGCCACGTCCACGAGCAAATCCTGCGACTGCCGAGCAGTGCTGCGCAGCGAAAACTGCATCGCCATGCGCGCCCCGATCGCGACCCGCTCGGGTGTGAAGCGCACGCCCTCGATCTCGACTTTTGGCTTTTGCCCGTACCCGAGCAGCTTCAACGCGCGTGCGTCACCGCGCTTGACGGCGCTGCGCAGCGCATGCTCGACCAACGCCCTGCGCTCGGCGCTAGCTCCATCGAGCCAACTCGCACAGGTCCGCTCCAGCAAGTCGGGTCGTAGCTTGCCCAGGTCATTCAGGTTGTTGGCGACGCTCCGGCGTACCAAGGAGGCCGAGTCGTCTTTCAACAGTTCGAGCAGCTCGAGGACGCGTTCGGGATTATCGTCGAGCCAGCGCACGCGCGGCGCCCACGGCAGGCGCAGGCGCGTGCCTTCCGATACCAACCGGCGCACGTGAGCGTCCGCGTCCTTGGCCCACTTGCGGAGCAGCGCAAACGTGCGCTCCGGCTCTTTGGCGATGTAAGGCCGAATGCTCATCTCGGCAGAAAAACGTTGCGTGAGTTCGTATTGGGCGTGCATCGACAGATCGAAATGCTCGAGCCCGCGTTCCGCCACGTACACCAGATGGGGCAGGTAGAAGAACGGCGCCATACCGACGCCGATCAGCTCGTCGCGGGCGTGCCTTGGCCCGAGGGACCGCAACAATACGTCGATCGCATCCGGATATGAGTCGGGCAGATTTTCCGCGAGCGCACGCGCAATGTGTTTGCCTCGATCGAGGAGCTCGAGCTCTTCGAGCCCGTCGCACGCCCGTTTGACAAAGCGCCGGGAAGGAAAGCTCGGCTGTACGCGACTGAGGTCCCCAGCCAGGCGACGCACGAGCTCGGGCGAGAAGAATGTCTTGAGCGGTTCAGCCATGGCCTGGATGCCTTGCCTCAATCAGGAACGTGGCAGGTGCCTCGCGCTTTGCAAGTGGCGCCTCGCCACGTCAAGAAAACGAGCCCGCGCGAAGTGGTGATCGACGACCGGTGGCGGGTAGTCGCTACCTAGCCGTACTCCCGCATCACGCAACACGCGCTCGGACGCTTCCCAGGGCCGATGGATGAACTTCGCGGGCAGCCGGGCCAGCTCCGGGACCCAGCGGCCAACATAGTGGCCCTCAGCATCAAATTTCTCGCCTTGGCTGACGGGGTTGAAGACACGGAAATACGGCTGAGCATCGCAGCCCGCGCCCGCCGACCATTGCCAACCCATGTTGTTGTTGGCCCAATCACCGTCAGTCAAATACTTCGCATAGTGCGCTTCACCCAGGCGGTAGTCGATCAGCAGATGCTTGGTCAGAAAGCTCGCGGAGATCATGCGGGCGCGATTGTGGACAAAACCCTCCGCTAGTAGTTGGCGCGCGGACGCATCCACAACCGGATACCCTGTGTGACCCAGCACCCACGCCTGCCAGCGGGCTTCATCGTACTCCCAGGGAAAGCCCACAAAATCGGGGCGAAATGGGCGCTTCAGGAGCTCGGGATGATCCCACAACGTGCTGTGCGCAAACTCGCGCCAGATGAGCTCGTCGAGGAATGCCTTCGCACCCGGGCTTCCACCGTACGCTTTTTCCACGGCGCTCCAGGCCTGGCGCGGCGACAGTGTCCCAAACTTTAGATCCGCCGACAAACGACTGGTACCCTCGAGATCCAGCTGACCCCGCC
>JAYWEH010000326.1:0-4334 GCA_043780025.1 Deltaproteobacteria bacterium | reverse complement strand
TCGCTCAGGCCTTCCCCACCCTCCCTATGCGCCCCACAACCGAGCCGCCCCACCCAGAGCGAATGCCCGTCGTCACGGCGCAGGAAATAGAACGCCAGGAGCCCATCTTTTACGGCGAAAAGCGCGCCCGCAGAGGCACCGCCGGAGGCGGCATCGGGGGCCGATACGTCGAGCGGGTCACCCAGCGGCAAGAGCGCCGCCGAAAGCCGTTGCACGCGCACCTGGCGAGCGGGGCCGGTCCCCTGACTCCACATCAAGGCAAAACCGCCATCTGGTAGCGCGGCGAGCGCGGGCGACGCGACCTCCAGCCCGGCCGTGCCGGGGAGCTCGAGCGGCGCCAGTTTCAACGGCAGCTCGCCATTCGGCGCGCGCGCCAAGAGCAGCGCGTAGCCCTGATCTCCTTCGACACGCTGGCTCACCGCCAACACGGTCTGCTCGGGGCCGCTCACCAGCGCGGGCCGACCGTACTCCGAGTCCGCAGAGCCAATCTGGGCCAGCTCCGACAGCGGCGCCCCATTGTTGCCCACCCGGCCCAGGTGCAGGTGCCCGGTGTTACGGCCTGCGCGCAACACCAGGATGAGCCCGGAGCCGTACGACGCCACCTCGGGCACCGAGATCAGCGTCCAGGCGGGCAGCTCCCAGATCCGCTCCCCGCGTTGCTCGAGCGGGCCGATGACGAGCCCCGCGTCGTTCAAGCCGATGCGCAGCGGAGGCACGACGTCGAGCGGGCGGGCGTAAGCGACCAGCCCTCCCATGCGCTCGACCTGATAGTTCGGCGCACCGCTCGCGACGAGCGGCGTGACGCTGAAGATCTGCCGCTCGTTCGTATGCCCAAATGAGCGGTCTAGCTTCATCCGCACCGGGTCAAACTCACCACCGGTAGCGTGACGGTGACTCTGCGCATAGGCGAGCACGACGTTACTCGACCCGGGTAGCGCCACGACGCTGGGCCTGACCTCGGCCACGGCCCAATCGTCGAGCTTGACCGGCTGCCGCTCGAGCACGCACCCGAGCGCCGGCACTGGCATCGAACGCGAAGACGGCGTCAACCGTGCGATCTGCTGCGACCCCGACCCATCCGTGGACAACGGCGTGCCGGAACTGCTCGACCAGGTCCGCACCGCAAACAAACTCGCCAACCCGAGTGCTAGCGCACCGCACGCAATGAAGATGCCGTGCGCCAACGAGCTGCGCCGCACCGGCGGCTGCATTGGAGAGCTCTCGATGAGCTCCTGCAAACCCAGATCGGCGGCCAGCGGCCGTGCCGGCCTCGGCTCTGTCGCAGGCGCCGGCTTCTCCATCACCAAGCTGAGACGCAGATCGACCGGCGGGCTCGGCTCGGTCATGATCCGAGCGGCCTCGAGCATCACCGCGACCGGAATCTCCGACGTGATCACGTCTCGTTCGGGGCATTCGAAACCCGGATGGGTCCTGCGACCCGAGAACGCCGGCTGGCGCCGCAGTCCCGAGGGATCCCGCTCGGAGGGATCTCGCTCGGGCTGCAGGTGAGATGGCCGGGATGGTTTCGATACGCTCACTGATGGCTCGACAGAGAAGAAGAGGTGAAGCTCAAGCGAGGACCTCGGCCGCACGCTCGAGGTGCAACTTCAAATCCAGACCGTGCGGGCAGGCCTCCGTCGCCGGCGCGAAGTCGATGCCGCGCACGCGGCGAGCTTCTTCCGGCAACGCACGATACAGGGCGCGCGCCTCTTCCTGCTTACCGTAGCTGTCGTGGTACATCAGGTAGCGCAACGTCGCGGCCACCGGAATCGGCGCAACCAGGCCCTTGCGGCACAGGTGGTCGCAACCGTCACAGGCCACCCCGCGCGTGGCGTAGGCGTAGCGTTGCAGCTCTTCGAGCTCGAGCGCGCCGAGCTTGCCCGGGTCGCGCGCGGCGTCCGCATTTTCGCGGATCTTCTCCAGGCTGTCCATGTCGCTGACGGCCGCGGTGATGCGCGGGTCGGCCCACACAGCCTTCATCACCGCCTGGTATTTGTTCCACTTGCCAGTCTGCTTGAACTTCTGCCATTCGTTCTCGAACGACACGGCCGAACCCTGCGTCTTCATCGCGATCAGCCCGACACCGGCCTTGGCGCAGGCGTCCATGGCCAGGTTCAGCTCTTTGTTGCCGTATTGCCGGAAGTTGTAGCGGAACATCACCGACTCGACCCACGGCGTCTTGGCGGCCAGTTGCAAGAGCTCCGCGACGTTGCCGTCATGGCACGAGAAGCCGGCGTGCTTGAGCTTGCCCTGCTTCTTCAGCTCGTCGATCTTCTTGCCCATGTCCGCGTTGATGACGCTCGGATCCTCGACGGCATGCAGATAGTACATGTCGACGTAGTGGGTCTTCAGCCGGGCCAGGCTCTCATCCAGCCGACGCGCGAAGCCATCCGGGTCCTTCAGGTTGCTCTTGCTCGTGATCCAGAGCTTGTCACGCAGCTTGGTGCGCTCGACGAAGCTGCCGATCGCGAGCTCGCTGTTGCCGTTGGCGTAGACGTAGGCCGTGTCCAGGTAGGTGATGCCGTTCTTCACGGCTTCGGGCAGCTTCGGGTCCCACTTGGTGTTCCAGGACATGGAACCGCCCATGAGCAGGATCGGGATCTTCGCACCCGTCTTGCCCAGGACGCGCTGGGGCATCGCGGCCGCCGCGGCCGCCGCCGGGCCGCCCTCGGCCGCCAGCGCCCACGCTTGCTCCGCCACGCCGCCCAGCGCCACTTCGCTGAGCAGCAGGCCCCCGCCGACGGCGCCACTGCGCCGCAGTAGTTGCCGCCGACTGATAGGTTGTTGGGGCTCCGGGGCCCCAACTCCAGCAAACTTGTGATCGGTCATATTGAACCTCTCGTACGAGTCTCAGATCCTCAACTCTTGACCTTGGGGGTGCTCTCGCTGCTCAGGAGCAAACTGCGAGCTTTGGAACGGGATTCGCCGATAGCCGTCACGTACACCGCGGGTTGGTCTGCCACCGGGCACTCGTGCTCGCAGATGCCGCAACCGATGCAAAGCTCTGGCCGCATGTAGGGCTGATTGAGCAGCACCTTCTTCCCATCCCAACGCGTGATCTCCTCCTCGTAAGTGCCGATCGCCTTGGGGCTGGTCGGGCACACCTCTTCGCATACCACACACGGCGTCTCCATCGCCCACGGAAGGCAACGGCCTCGATCAAAAAACGCTGTGCCGAGCCGTATCGGTCCTGCTTCAGCATGCGGCGGTTTGCCGAGCTTCTTCGCCAGGTCGATCTTCTGGATCGCACCCGTCGGGCAGACCTCACTGCATAACGTGCAGTTCAGCTGACAGAAACCCGTACGAAAATCCATGACCGGGGTCCACAAGCCTTCGAGCCCCCCTTCGGCGAGAGTGGAAGGTTGCAGCACGTTCGTCGGGCACACGTTGATGCACTGATCGCACTTGATACAACGTTCCAGAAACTCGGGCTCCGCCACCGAACCGGGCGGACGAATGGCCTTCGCCGAATAGGACTTGTCGTTCACCGCCTTGGAAAATCGCAAAAACGGATACGCCAGCACCCCCGCCATCCCTGCGAACAACCAGCGCCGCCGCGGCACGTCCGGCGCGGCGATCTCCGTCGCCGGCAGCTTCGAGATCACGCGCCGCCCGAACAGCATCGCCGTGCCCTCTTTGATCGAGCCCACGATGCGCTCGTGCACCGGCACCGGCGCGATCCGGAACGCCAGCGCATCCTCCGGGCAGTCGTCGATGCAATTGAAGCACACGAAGCACTCGCTCTTGCGCAGCGCCTCCTGCGGATCCGACGCACCCTCGCAATGGCGCAGACACAAATTGCAGTCAGTGCAACGCGTGAGATCCCGATCGATGCGCACCAACGCAAACCGCGACAAGGTCCCGAGGAACGCCCCGAGCGGGCACAACACCCGGCAGAAGAAGCGCGGGATCACCAGGTTCAGCCCGACCAGGCCAATCATCAGGAAGCCCACGAACCAGGCACCCCCGAACACCCGCGGATGCGGCGCCCCCGGGGACGAGGCGAGCCAGGAAAACTCCGTCGGCAACACCGCGTCAAACGCCGGCATGAACGCCACCACCACCGTGCGCGTGAGCAGGCAGATCGGGTCCAACAGGCCGATCTGCAGCGCCCCAAATGCCGCGAGCACGAGGAACACGACCAGGATGTAATATTTGAGCTGAAAGATCGGCCGGTACGCGTTGACCTGGATGTTGTCCTTGTTACGCCGGATATTGAACAGCCAGCCCATGAACTGGTGCAGCGTGCCATACGGGCAGATCCAGCCGCAGAAAGCGCGCCCCAGGATCAGCGTCGGCACGAGCAGCCACAGCGCGCGCCAGAGCCAGCGGTA
>JAYWEH010000325.1:0-23678 GCA_043780025.1 Deltaproteobacteria bacterium | reverse complement strand
GGACGCGCTTGCCTTGCACCCAGACGCATTTCGCGGCGAATGGAACTACGAGCTGCGACCGCGGAACTTGGCAACCTAAATAGGATCAGCCGCCTTAGTGCGCTCGGCCTCTTCGCGGGACGCCGATTTGGTGCGGTCCTTGGAAAGCGGCTGGACGTCGCTGGCGGTTTGGTTCTCATCGGTCTCGGTACCAAGATCCTCGTCGAGCACCTCCGCGCGACCTAGCGCGCGGACGGCGGCCCTGTCCCCCAGAGCCTTCGCTGCTCGCTTTGCCTTCCCGGAGGGCCGCGTGCGCTCCGAGGCAAGGACATGGCCGATCGCGTCGACTTCTACTTCCGCCAGCGGGTCACCGAGGCCGAGCTCGACCTCGCCTTCGTCTTGCTCGAAAAGGCCGACCGGGACCTCGCCGCCGACCTGAACATCTACGGCATCGTGTCCGGAGCGGTGCCCGCGCCGCACTCTCCGGTCCCGGACCTGACGGTCGACCTCACGGCGCCCGGCCGCGCGTACGACAACCTCGGCCAGCGCATGTTCTTTGGGACCGGGCAGACCGTCGACTGCGCCGTCGATCTCGTGGGCATCCCGACCGACGTGGCCACGGTCGGCAACGAACGCTGGCTCGGCATTTTCCTGCGTTTCAAGCGCCTGCTCTCGGACCCACGCACGGACGGTAACTCCCAGCAGGTGTTCTTCCGCCGCGACGAGTCGTTCGAGCTCGTCGTGCGGCAGGCACCAGAAGGCGCCATCGGCGTGGCGCCCAAGGCTGCGCTCCAAGCCGACGAGCTGCTGCTGTGTGACGTGCGCAGGCGACCTGGCCAGACCCAGATTCTTGGCAGCGACCTCGACACCTCGCGCCGCCAGGCCTTCATCTTCGCACAGGGGTCGTCGGTCTCGGTGGTAAGCGGAGCGTGGAGCATCCTCGCGCCGCTGGCCGCCACAGTGCAGGCGTCGCTTGATGAGGTTGATGCGGAGCTGCGGGACCACTTCACGGCGGCGGCACGGCGACACGCCGCGACCGCGATCGACTACGCCGCGCATGGCTTCGTCACGTCCAGCAGCGTGCAGGCCGCAGTCGATGAGCTGATCGACAAGCTCTCGTCGGCAGCAGTCGGTACTTCGGGAGCCAGCCGCGTCGCAGTGGACGCCGCAGCAGGGACTCCGAACGCGCTCGTCGCAGGCACCGCAAAGGCCCAGTTAGCGGCGCTGCTCGGCTTCATCAACGCTCACCTGAGCGCGGTGACCGGAGCCCACAACGCGAGCGCCGTGGCCGCGACCGCGCACAACAACATCGCCGCGATCAACGTGCAGTCGCAGCTGCAGGAGATCGTCACCGATCTCCTCACCACCGGAGCGTCGGCGCCCGGCGCGGGCCTCGTGGGCGTGGATGCCCTCGCAGGCGCGCCCACGGCCATTGCAGCGGGAACCCTCCGCGCCGCGCTCGTGACGCTGCTCGGAGGGCTCAACGGTCACGTGAACCTGGCGATCGGGGCGCACGCGGCCTCGGCCGTCTCGGTGGCCGATGCGGGCGGCAACCTTAACGCGGTGAACGTCGAGACGTCGCTTTCCGAGATCCTCGACGCGTACGAGGGCGATCACTTTCGTGGCAACGAGGCGAGCCCCGGTCAGCACCGAGCGATCCGCCAGCCAAACCTCGGCGGCACGAAGGCCTTGCTCTGGGACTCGCAAGGCAACGGCGGCGTGGGCGCGAGACTTCGCGTGTACGCCGACAGCGATTCCATCTGGTTCA
This sequence comes from Deltaproteobacteria bacterium, assembly GCA_043780025.1. GTDB lineage: Bacteria > Myxococcota_A > Polyangia > Polyangiales > Polyangiaceae > SZUA-265. The sequence goes on along the minus strand of JAYWEH010000325.1, from coordinate 21,931 downwards.
CGTTGAACGCATCGTGGAATGGCAGCGCGTGGGCGCGGGACAACACGGGCTACTACACGGGCGGCTTCCGGTTCTCCCGCCTCGAGTTTGAGTTCCTGCACGAGACCAGCTTCGCCGCGACGTTCACCACCTGGTCGCGCTCGTGGCGTCTGCCGATGAACAGCACGACCAACTCCGCGTTCGAGCTGACCGGCACCGTGCAGGAGATTGGCCGATGCGCGCTTCAATGGTCCAACGCGGACACGGCGACGCACACGCTCGGGATGGGGAACTCAGTCACCTTCCGCAATCGGTTTCCGGCAGCACCTTCGTCGATCACGTTCTCGTCGCTCAATCAGGCGGCGGGGTTCAGTGGCAACCCGAGCACGTACTTCCCTGACCGCGATGGCTTCGGTCTTTTCAGCTACCAGAGCATTCCCGCGCTTGGAACGGTCTGGTGGTACGGCACGTACACGGCTGTCGCGTGAGGAGTTTTGCATGTCGATCCACGAGATGAACGCCACCGATGTCCTGCAGCACTGTGCCAAATGCAGCGCTGTAAATCGCGTCGCGCTCGATTCAATCGAGGTGGGCATCGCTCGTGACGAACAGACCGACGCGCGACTCGTGGCGCTTCCTGCGTGCCCGGGGTGCCGTTCGACGGAGGTCTTGATTCGTTCTCCAGACGACGAGCAGGCGCACCCCGCGCTGGGCAGCTTCGGGCACCTGCATCGTATGTTGGTCGACCAAGTCCACGCAGAGCTCGTGAAGCGCAAGCGGGTCATGCCTTCGCTGAAAGACAAGCAGGGACGCGTGGACGCGACGATCGCGCGCCCTGTATCGAGCGAGGACGTCCAGCGCTGGTTCTCGAAGGGGCTCAAGATCGAGCCGCGCGAGGCCGAGCAGCCCGTTGCGCCGAAGGAGCCCGGACAGTGAGCGGGCTTGTTGTTCGCGGCGTCGCTGCGAGCACGCCCGAGGGCGTAGACGTGCGCACGTTCCTCGAGGACGGCGCCCCGCGCTTTGCGTCGAAGGGCAAGCGCCAACGTGTGACCGAGCTCGTGGTGCACGAGACGGTCACACGCAGCGTCGACTCGACGGTCGCGGTACTGAAGAAGCGCGGGCTGAGTGTGCATCTCGTCCTCGGGCCCGACGGCACGCTCACGCAGCATGGAGACCTCGCGAGTGACGTGCTCTGGCACGCTGGTCCCGCGCACAACGGACGGTCGTTCGGCGTCGAGGTCGTGAACCCGTACTACCCGCGGCTGCTCAAGAAGGGCTTACCGTGGTCGCGCAGCATCAAGGCTCCCTGGGCACACGAGGGGCAGTACGTGCTGCCGACGCCCGCTCAGGCCGAGGCTCTAGCTTCGCTCGTGCGCTGGGCGACGAGCGCTCCGGCCCCGGGCATCGAGGTGCCGCGTCGCTGGCCAGGTCTTCTTGGCGGTGAAATGCAGATGGGTTCCGTGCCCGCTGCAGCCAAAGCCACGCCCGGCGTGCTCGCGCATCACTACTTCGGACACGCCGACGGCGCGTGGCTCGTGCTCTACGCATGGCTGCGACTCGAAGCCGGACTCGCACCCGACCTCGCGTTCGAGGAGGCCGCGCGCCGAGCGACCGGCGCACGGCATTCGGTCGACGTTCGAGATCTACTTTCCGCCGCACCGATGGCTTGAACGAGGAGTTGCCCATGGAGAACGAGTTCACCTCCGTCGCTACCTGGCTGCAAGCCACCGGCCCCTATGGACTTGTCGCCGTGCTCGGGTGGGCCTTCTGGCGCGTCAACGAGAAGAAGGACGCTGCCCTTCGTGAGCTCTACGACAAGGTTTCGGAGATGAGCCGTGCGCAGACCGAGGCCGTCATCAAGGTGGAATCTGCCCTGGTCGCGCTCAAGGAAGCTATCAAGGACCTGCGCGACAAGGCGGCGTGATGGATCAGTCCGCGTTGTCTGCCCGCCGCTTCAACGACGAAGCCACGCTCCGCGCGGCCGCCATCGCCGCTGCGCGCTTCGCCTGCAACGGAGCTGCGGGCCGCGTGCTCGGCGATCCCGTCTTCGACCTGGTCACCGAGGGGCGCAACAAGTGGAAAGGCTACTCGGCCTGCGGCGACCTTGCACACTACGTGCTGCGCGAGCTCGGCTTCCGTGACGAGCGCATTCTCAATCGCAACGACGACGGCGGCCGCGTGCCGTGGAAGGTCGGCGCCAACCTTTCGCGGCTCGTCTTCGCATCGGGCGAAGCGTTCGTCTGGGCCAAGCGCGACCGGCGACCACAGCCCGGCGACATCCTGTACCTCGCGCCGCCCGAGCATGTCTGCGTGCTCGAGTGGCTCGACGAGGGGCGTGGCCGCATCGCCAGCTTCGACTACGGGCTCTGGGACAGCGCCGTGAACAAGCCCGCCGGCAAGGCCCGCGAAACGAGCTTCACAATGGGCACAACTTCGCTTCGTGTCGGCGCCCGCGTGCTGCGTGGCTGGCTCGATCTCGCGCAGCTCCCCGGACTTCTCGCGAGGTAACGCGCAGTTCCGCGGGCGAGGTCGATTGTCTGTTCTTCGCCTTGGAAAGCCCTCGGAAGGAAGCCTGTATGTACCTCGCGAACGGGGCGCACCCACGAACCACCCCGATGCGGAGCACACGATGAAGGTGAAGGATCTGATCGAGCTGTTGGAGGACTGCGACGCCGACGCTGAGGTCCTCATCATGAGTCAGGAAAACTGGCCGTTCGAAAACGCGGTCGCTGGCGTCGTCGCACGCCAGGACTGCCACGGCGAGGACGACGAAGACGGCGACGAGGATGATGCGCCTGTCGAACGTCGTCACGAGGATGGCACCGCGCCTAACGACGTCTTCCTCGTCGAGGGGCAGCAGCTTCGCTACGGCTCCAAGGCCGCATGGGGCGCAGCACGACGTCGCTGAACACCCCGCGGAGCGACCGCTCCGAGCGTGCCGGGTGGCCAAGCTGGCTTCCCGGCATCGGGCTCTTCCGGCAACGCCAGCCCTTGTTCGCAGCGACGTCGATTCTTCGCGGAACGACCTTGCTAGGGGCGCGAACGGAAGCCTGTATATCCTACATGAAGAGCGAGCGATCAGCGGGCGACAAGGTCATCGAGGACATCGCGAAGCAGCATCTCGGCCTCTCGACGCTCGAGACACGCCGCTCGGATTCCCTCGACTTCCACGACCTGGCCGTGTGGCAGCTACGCGCGGCGCTCGAGGCTGCGTACCGGGCAGGCGCAGCCACCAAGAAGGAGAAGCAACGATGAAGATCGTCGGCACGACCACCACGTACCTCGGTGACGAAATCCCCGGTTTCAAGGGGCAGCGCGTGCGGATCTTCGGCGTGATGCGCGGAGCCCTGCGTCCCGATGTGAATGTCGACGCCGACGACTACTTCGTAACGGACGATGACGTCCTCGCGCGACTCGGCGGCGTGACGAACCAGGACCGCCTCGACGTCGCGCACCTTCACGCGGACGGCAGGGCGAGCTTCGTGCACTGCGATCCGCGCGCGATCGATCTGGAGTGCTTCGCCAGTCTGAAGGACTGAGCGCCACGAGCTGATGCTGAAGGCGCTCCTCGACGGAGCACAGCCCAACACGCGACGCGGGCCGCGCGTGAAGGGTGACGTGTACCCAACGCGCCCGCTTTTCGAGAACCAAGAGGAGACGAACAATGAGCAAGCAAACCAAGCGAACCAGGAACGAACTCGAGCGACTGCGTCTGCCGGAGCTGCAGGCGCGCTTCCGTGAGGTTGTCGGTGAGACCTCGCGGAGCCCGAACCGCAAGTTCCTCATGCGCCGCATCGAGGAGATGCTCGCCGCGCGAGCAGAGCAGGAACAGGCGCCCGCCAGCAACGAGCGCATCATCGAGGAACGCTCGACGGGACCGGCGAGCCTGCAAGCCGACGCGGTCGAGACACCGAGCGAGGCCACGCCGGACGTAGTCCGGACCGTGTCCCGGCAGCGAGGTCGCTTTGTGTCGATGAGCGTCGAGGAGCTGCAAGCGAAGTACCTCGAGGCGGTTGGCCGCGCGACGGGCAGCGATGACCGCCGCTACCTCGTCTGGAAGATCCGGGAGGCCGAGAAGGGGCGCATCCCGGTCGGTCCGCGCAAGACGACCGAGCGTAGCGGCGAGCCGCTCGATGTGAAGATCCTGCCGCTGCGACTCGAAGCCGCCGTCGTCGAGCGCATGGACGAGGCGTGGCGCTCGCGCGGCATCAAGAACCGCATGGAGTTCTTCCGGCGCGCGCTCGGCCACTACCTCACCCACGTCGGCGCTGACGAAGCGGCGGCGATGTTCGCCAACGCTGGCGTCACGGGCGCGTGAACGGGGCGAAGAGCTCGGGCGTCGCGACGGTCGCCGAGGATGGCGGAACCGGCGCGACGCCCCAAGTTCGCGGAACCTGGCGGCTATTCCAAGCCCATGAAAAGACATCGGAAAGTGCCGTGTTCCGCCTTGCTAGAGGCGCGAACGGAAGCCTGTATGTCCTTAGCAACGGGCACGGAGCCCCGCGCGAAACGCGAGGACGACGACGATGAAGGCGCTGCGATTCGGGATTGAGATCGAGACGGTGGGCTTGAGCCGCGAGAAGCTCGCCCGAGCCATCCACAGCGTGACGGGCGGGACCGTCGTCGACGAGCGCCCGAGCTGGCGCATCACCGACCCGCTCGGGCGCAGCTGGCGGGTGGTGCCGGACGGCTCGCTGAGCGGCGGCGAGAACAGCGGCGAGATCGTCTCCCCGATCCTCGGCTACGACGACATCGACGCGCTGCAGAACGTCGTCCGCGCGGCACGCAGCGCGGGCGCCAAGACCGACCCCTCGACTGGCATACACATCCACATCGATGGCAGCCGCTTCGACGCCAAGAGCGTCACGAACCTGGTCAAGCTGGTGCACAAGCAGGAGCGCCTGCTCGAGCACGCGCTTGGAGTCAGCGAGACGCGGCTCAACCGCTACTGCCGCCCGATCGACGCGGGCTTCATCCAGCGCCTCGAAGGGCGCCGCCCGAAGACGATGCAGGAGATCAGCGACGCCTGGTACGGCTACCGGAACGCGAGCCCGCAGCGCTACGATCAGAGCCGCTACCACGGGCTGAACCTCAACAGCCTCTTTTTCAGGGGTACGGTCGAGCTGCGTTACTTCAACGGCACGCTCCACGCGGGGGAGGTGAAGGCCTACGTGCAGCTGGCCCTTGCGGTCGCCGCGAAGGCACTCAGCTCGAAGTCCGCATCCAGCAAGCGCCGCGAGTTCAACGCGGCGACCGCCAAGTACGACTTTCGGGTGGTGCTCCTGCACCTCGGACTGATCGGCGACGAGTTCAAGACAGCACGCCTGCACCTCACCAAGAAGCTCGCGGGCTCGGCAGCTTGGAAGGGCGAGCGCCGCGACCGCCGCCCGGCTCCGAGCACCCCGCCGAGCGAGGAGGTGGGTGATGCCCAAGCGGCTGCTTGAGGAGCGAAGCGGGACCGGCCACCACGCCGGCCCTGGACTCGTGAGCGAACGGAAGCGATGGATGACTACAGCGGGCCCGGGCCCGCAGCGGGATGAGATGATGGGACAGGTGCTCTACTTCGCGTACGGCTCGAACCTCGACGACGACCAGATGCGTTCGCGCTGCGCGAGTGCTCGGGCCGAAGCGCGCGCCGTACTGGCCAACTACGCGCTCGCGTTCGGTGGCTTCAGTCATCGTTGGGACGGAGCTGTCGCGAGCGTCGTGCGCGCCCAAGGCGCCCGCGTCGAGGGCCTGCTCTACCGGATCGAGGAGTCGGACCTTCGCGCTCTCGATCGCTGCGAGGGCCACCCGTTCGCGTACGAGCGCGTGCTGAAGCTGGTCGTCGACGAGGGTGGACGACGGCGCCGCGCGCAGCTGTACTTGCAGCCCGAGGACGGCTTCGAAGCGTGGCCACCGCAGCCGGGCTACTTCCGCGTGCTGTGGCGCGCGTACGCCCGCCTGGGCTTCGACGTTGCGCGCCTGGCCACCGCAGCCGGGGTGGAGCGATGAGCGCGCCCAAGGGCCAGCGCGGCGGGTCCACGCGCGTCTTCGTCTACGGGACGCTCCTTGCCGGCGAGCCGAACCATCGACTTCTCGTGGGCGCGCGGCTCGTGGTCGAGGCGCAGACGCAGCCAGGTTTCCAGCTGCGTGACCTCGGCGCGTTTCCCGGCCTCGTCCGCGGTGGCGAGCACGCGGTCACGGGCGAGGTGTACGAGGTCGACGAGCCGACGCTCGCCGCGCTCGATCGGCTCGAAGGGCATCCGAGCTTCTACCGCCGCACGCGCATCGCCCTCGACGACGGCGCCACCGTCGAGACCTACCTGCTTTCGCCGCAGCAAGTTGTAGGTCGTGCGGTCATTGACTCGGGCAACTGGCGAGCGCATCGAAAGGAGTACAGAGCATGAACATCGTGATGAGAGACGGGCGCGTGTTTCAAGGCACCGCTCTGCAGATCGTCCGCGCGATGCAGGACATCGCCTTCGGCGTCGAGGACTTCACGGTGCCGAAGTACATCGAGTGGGTCGTCACGAACGCACGCAAGTTCGAGGAGGTCGAGCTCGACGTGAAGGGCGAGACCGACGAGGAGCTGGCCGTGTCGCTCGTCGCCGAGATGCTCCGTGCCGGGCTCACGCAGCGGTTGTAGGCCAGTGGCCGGCATGCGCCTCGGTGCGCCAAAGCCGCGGAATCTCGCGGTCATTCCGACCGCTCGAAAAGGCCTTAGAAACAGACGATCTTGGCCTTGCTAGGGGCGCGAACGGAAGCCTGTATGTACCTCGCAACGGGCGACGAGCCGCCCTGCAGAACGCGAGGACGACGATGCGCACCACGAACCAGAACACGCAGACGACGAAGACGGTGAGCCAGGGCCAGAGCCGGTACGGGACCGCCGAGCCGCAGATCGAGCTCCGCCTCCCGAAGGGCGCAAGCCATCGCCTGGTGAGCGCCGCGCTGCACCAGCTCGCCGCCGACGTCGAGCTGGCCACGCCCCAGCGCGAGCGCTGGATCGTCCAGAGCGAGAGCTTCTACGACGACCGCGGTCGCGTCTACCTTGAGCTGGCCGACGCGACGCTCGACGAGGCCGAGCGCGGGATTGCGGTGCTGAAGACTCTGGTCGGCTGAGCGCGCGGGCCCCGGGCCGAATAGCCGCTTTGAAGAGAAAGCGGCTATTGCTGCCGAGAAGCGACCCGTCGATCCCAGCGCGCCCGCGCGACGCGCACGTCCCGCACCGCGACGTCGAGACGGCGGCCGGCGTCCTCGAGCCGTCGCAGCGACGTCGCCCGAACGACGGCATCCATGGTGCCCGATCGAACCGCCTGCTCGAGGAGGCCGAAGTCGCGATCGAGGATCGCGGCGCTGGGTGCGACGGCCTCGTGGGCCTCCGCGGCGGCCCTGTAGACGGACCACGCCTGCTCGAGCTCGGAGCGCACGTCCGCGCGAACCGTGGCGATGCGCGCGGATGCTGCGTATGAGAGCGACAACGCACGAGCGCGCGGCTCGCGGGACCCGTCGAAGAGGGGCAGTGGCACGCTGAGGCTGAAGCCCATTTCCCACTCGGACCACAGTGCAGACAGCCCGGTGCTGCTCGGCCCCTGAAACGCTCCCAGGGGGATGTCGCGCCGTCGCCAGCCCACGTCCACGCCCAACGTCGGCGTCGGAATCATCAGGCGTTCGTACATCTCTACGCCAAGAGAGCGAGAGCGTGCATCCGCTTCAGCCGCAAGCACGCGCGGGTCGCGGTCGACGATCCCGGTCAGGACGGACTCAGACGGTGCCGCCGCGGGCTCGGTGCGGTCGTCGACGGTGAGGTCGCCGCTCGAATCACGCCCGAGAAGCCGCCCAAGACGAGCGCGGGCCTGCGCGAGCACGCCGCGCGCCTGCGCGACGGAGGCCCGCGCGCCTTGCGCATCGAGGTCGGCGGCATCGACATCGAGCTGGTTGCCCTGGCCGACGCGCAGCCGCTCCCGCTCCGCAGTGAGAGCAAGCTCGTACAGCGTGACGACGCGCTGTGCTCGTCCGACGAGGCGCTGTGCCAGGGCGACGTCGGCGAACGCCATCGCGACTGCTTCGTCGAGCGCGCGCAGACCGTCGTCGCGCTCGTACCGGACTCGCTCGCGGTCCGCTCGCGCCGAGCCCTCTCTCGGCGTCCACGAGCCCGAGATGTCGATCGGGATCCGCACGCCGACCGTGACCGCGTGCTCGTCGGGCGATCCCGTGAGAGCCCCGGTCGAGTAGCTGGTTTGAAGTGTCGGGTCACGCCGGAACACACGTCCGGCATCGTCGAGGACAGCGTCGGCTCCTCGAAGACGTGCTTCCAGCTCGGCGCCCTCAGGCGCGTGCGCTCGCGCCTCGGACTTCGCGTCGGAGAGGGAAAGGGCCTGCGCCGCTGCGCTCGCTCTGGGGGCGAGCCACAGAAAGAGCGCGAAGAACAAGAACGCGAGCCGCCTCACGACGCACGCTCCGGTGAAGGCAGCGGCGCGCGGCGACGCTCGAGCCAGACGTAGACAGTCGGCAGCACGATCATGTTGAGCACCGTGGAGGTGATGAGACCTCCGCAGACGATGAGCGCCATCGGCGCCTCCAGCTCGCTTCCGGCGAACTCGAAAGACACCGCGAGCGGAAGGAGTGCGAGGCCTGCGGTCGCGGCGGTCATCAAGATAGGAAGGAGGCGCTCCTCGGCGGCGCGAAGGACACGAGCGACGGGGTCCTCGTTTGGCGCTTCGAGGTCGAGCTGTCGCTTGTGCGCCACGAGCATGATGCCGTTGCGCGTGATGATGCCGAACAGCGTGACGAAGCCGACGAAGCCGGAGACCGACAGTCCCTCGGGAGTCAGCGCTGCCGCGATGACACCGCCGACGAGGCCCAGTGGAATGTTGAGCAGCACGATGCTCGCATCGCGCAGCGAGCTGAACGCCACCGCGAGGAGGACGAAGATGCCGAGAAGCACGAGCACGCCGAGGACGACGAGCCGAGTGCCTGCTTGGGAGCGGGCCACACCTTCGCCGCCGAGGTCGATGCGGTAGCCGGGGGGCACGTGCACGCGCTGATGCAGGCGAACTTCGAGACGCGCGACGGCCGTCGAAAGCGAAGCGCCCGAGGCGCTTGCGCCGATGCTGATGCGCCGCTCGCCGCCTTCGTGGTTGATCAGCGAGGGTGCGGGTACTTCGTCGAGGGTGGCGAGCGACGAGACCGTGACGTCGCCCATGGCCCGTGTAGAGACCGGGATGTCTCCGAGTGCGCTCCGTTCTCGGAGCGCCGGGGGACCCGCGAGCGCGACCTCGACGACCCGTCCGTTCGGCTCGAGCAGCTGCGCCACGGAGCGCCCCTGCCGCCATTCGACCACGGCGTCGGCAAGCTCCGAAGTCCGCACGCCCGCGCGCGAGAGCGCCGCGCGATCCGGGACCACGCGCAGCTGCGGCACGTCAATCTGGGGCTCAACGCGCACCATCCCAAGCCCAGGTGTCTCCTCCATGACGTGAGCGACCTCGCCTGCGAGGCGACGAAGCTCCGTGAGGTCAGGGCCAACCACCTTCACGACGACGGGGGCCGTTTCGCCCGAGAGCACCTCGTGGATACGCTCGCCGAGGAAGCCCTCGACGACGAACCCAAGTCCGGGCACCTGCCCGATGCGCCGGGCCACATCGAGCACGATCGCTTCCCATTCGCGATCGTCACCAGGGCGAAGAACGAAGTCCATCTCGATGCGGCTGATCGGAGCCGCATCTTCGTCGAGCTCGGCGCGCCCCGCTCGTGCACTCACGTGCGAAGCGACCGCTGGCCTCGCGCCTGCATCGATGCGCCCCGCAAGACGCATCGATTCGTCGAGCGATGCTCCTGGCGCAGCGTGCACGTGAGCGATGAGCGAGCCCTCGTGGAACTCGGGCAGGAACCGTCCACCCAGGAACGGCAGCGTGATCAGTGCGCCGATCGCCAGCACCGCGGAGGAGCCGAGCACGGCTCGTGGCCTCGCGACCGCGGCGCCAAGTACGCGCCGATAGCGCGCGATCAGCCAGGTTGCGAGCCGCGTCGGACTCGCTTCCCTCGTGGCGAGGTGCGGAAGCAGCCAAGCGCACATCGCCGGTGTCACCGTCAGCGCGACGAGGAGCGAGGCGATGATGGCGAGGATGTACGCCTGCGCGAGAGGTGCAAAGATGCGGCCGGCGATGCCGCCCAGCAGCAGCACCGGCAAGAGCACGAGGCAGACGATGACGGTCGCGTAGACGACCGAGCCTCGCACCTCCCGTGAGGCGTCGTGCACCACGTCGAGCACCGGACGCGGCGAGTCGAGGCGCGCGTTCTCACGGAGCCGCCGCCACACGTTCTCGACGTCGACGATGGCGTCGTCCACCACCTCGCCAACGGCTATGGCTAGACCTCCGAGCGTCATCCCGTTGATGGACACGCCGCTCGCAACGAGGGCTGCGGCCGCCGCGAGAATCGAGAGCGGAATGGCGGTGAGGCTGATCGCTGCGAGCCTGCCGTGACGCAGAAACGCGACGAGTACGAGCACGACCAGCACCGCACCGAGCAGCATCGCGCGGCTCACGCTCCACACCGACGTCCGAATGAAGTCCGCCTGCCGAAAGACCGGCGGCTCCACGCGCGCTCCCGAAGGCAGTCGAGGGGCAAGCTCGGCGAGCGCGGCCTCGACGCTGGCAGTCACGGAGAGCGTGTCGGCCCAGGGGAGCTTGTTGATCTGCACGTAGATGGCGGGGCGCCCGTCGTAGAGCGCGGCACCGACGCGCGGCTCGCCCGCGCTCACCACATCCGCGACGTCGCCCACACGCACCGTCAGTCCATCACGGACTGCAACAACCGCGTCGGAGATCGCCGGGACTGAGCCGTCGAGCGTGAGGCGCGCGGCCGTCTGCACATCGAGGCGCGTGGTCGCTGTCTCCGCGAAGCCTGCGCCCGTAGGAGCCTGCGCGCCTTGAACGCCGGCCAGCAGCTCGTCCATCGAAATGCGACGGGCGTGCATGCGGGAGGGGTCTGGTCGTACCTCGACGCGCTCGACCTCGCCCCCATGCACGGTGACCTGGGAGACGCCGGGAATAGCGAGGACCCGCGGCCGCAACGTCCAATCACCGAACGCGCGCAGCTCGCGTTGGTGGGCGAGGTCCGTGCTCGGGTCCACCGAGATGCACAGCTTCAATAGCGCGCCGATCGGCGCGGAGATCGGGGCAAGCTGCGGCGGGCGTACGCCCTGCGGAAGGCGAGCCCGCGCAAGCTCGATGCGCTCAGCAACGAGCTGCCGCGCGCGGTAGACGTCGACGCCGTCCTCGAACAGCAACGTGACCACGGACAACCCTTGCGACGACGTGGAGCGCACAGTCGTCGTGCTCGGCGTTCCCAGGAGCACCCGCTCAATGGGGCGCGTGACGGTCTCCTCGATGTCGATCGTCCCCATGCCGGGCGCCTCGGTCTGCACCACGACACGCGGAGGCATGAAATCGGGAAGCACGTCGAGTGACGCCCGGGACATCGTCGCGAGGCCCGCGACCATGAGGCCCACCGCGATGAGGAGGACGACAGCGCGGTGCCGGATGGACCAGGTGATGAGACCGTCGAAGAGCGCGCCCATGCTTCACTCCGTGTGGCGCAGCTCGGAGCGAAGACTCTCTCCTCGAAGTGACATCGCGCCCTGCGTGACGACGCGAGTCCCTGCTGCGAGCCCACTGGCGAGACGAGCCCGCCCGCCGAAGCGCGCGGCCACGCGAACCGCATGGGGCGCGAAGCTGCCGGGGGCCGTCTCGATGTAGACGACGTCGCTGCCGACGCCCGGCACGAGCGCACTCTCGGGCACGAGGACGCCGCTCGACTCTCCAACCCCTACGCGCACGGAGATCGTCGCGCCGGGGAGCAGCGCAGCTGCCTGTGCAGCATCGACCTCGAGGCGGTCTCGTCGCGTGCCCTCGGGACCGACGAAGCTCCCTCGCGCCACGAGTCGGGCAGGGATCCAGCCGCCACCGACCTGAACTTCGTAGCTCGCACCCACGGGGTCATCCGGTGAAACGGAGACATCGATCCATCGCGAGCCGCCTCGGAGCACACGCGCGAGCACGTCGCCGGGGCGAACCACGGCACCCAGCGAGACGTCGAGCGCGACGAGGCGCCCGGCGATGGGAGCCCGCAACGCCAGCTGGCTCGCGCCGCCTGAGAGCTGTACGGCGCGAGCGCGTCGCAGTGCTTCAATGCGCGCACGTGTTGTTTCGACGGCGGTCTCGGCCTCTTCACGCGCCTGTGTGCTGATGATGACGGAGGTCGACAGCTCGCGCGCCCTGGCAGCCGTGGCTTCGCGTAGGGTGAACTCACGTTCGGCGGCACGCAGCTGTCCCTCGAGCTCGGCAGTTTGCACGCTCAGCGACACCGTCTCGCCCGCGTTGAGCACCGGCGTGATGTCGACCAGCGTCGTTCCGCTCGTGACGTCACTGCCGATCGCAATGGATGCGACGCTCGTAATGCGCGCGGAAACGGGTGCAACGAGCACCGCCTCATCGCCAGGCCGGGCAGTCACACGCCCGAGTCGACTTCGCGCGTCGGCTAGCGTTCCCTGCGTGGCTGCTGCGACGTGTAGGTCCAATGCAGCTCGGTCGGCTTCTGAGAGACGAACAGTGCCGTCGCTGTGCAGCCGCTGCGGCACTGCGGCGGCCATCGCTCGCTCCTCACGGTCGGTCTCGCTTTCGGTGCAGGCCGTGAGCAGAAGTGCTGCGAGCACTGAGACCCGTGTCAGCGCCCCCATCCAAGCACCTGCCTGATCAAGAGCTCGCCAAAACCTGCGCCCAGAAGCAGTGCGACGACGAGCGCACCAAGGACGAGCGCAAGTCCGACGAGCAGCGCCGGTCCTTCCCGAGAATCAGGAGGGACCGGCGCGAGCAGACGCTCGACGCGCACGCGCATGGCCGTGCCCGCCGACGCGATGCCCGCGAACGCGAACGGAGCCGGCTGCTCGACACGCGCAGCAACAAGGACGGCGGCGGCGAGGTCTGCTCCATCAATTGAGGTACGGGCCTCGTCGTCGCGCGCAAGCTCGAGCGCAAAGAGCCAATACTCGAAGCGATCCCGCGCGCTCGGCAGAGGCCACTGCAGGTCGGTGGCGATTTGTGAAAGCCAGATCCGCAGTGGATCGCGATGCCGCGCGTGCGCCCGCTCGTGAGCCAGCGCAGCTTCGAAGGCGGGCGGGTCAAGCTTCGCGCGGAAGTCGCTGCCAACGACGACTCGTGCATGGAACAGTCCGACCGTTGCCGCGCTCAGGATCGGAGGTGCCTGGAGCGCGCGGGCAGCCCGCAATGCTGCACGCAGCCACACGAACAGCACGGGCATCGCCATAAGGAAGACGGCCCAAGGGACTCGCTCGGCATCGTCGGGTTCGACCAGGGCCCAGCCAAGCAATGCGGCAAGCGCGACGAGCGCAGGGCTCAGCGGAAGGAGTAGTCGCCGGAGCGCGAGTCGCTCGAGGGTGCGACCCGAATGGGCGACATCGTGGTCGATCGCGAGGAGCGACGCCGCGAGCGCGCCGAACGGCACGGCCACGCCGGCGAGCACGGCAGCGAGCACGAAGAGGACGAGCTCACGATCCACGGTTGCTCCTTCTCCGATCACTGACGAGTCGCTCGAGCTCGTCCAAGAGCTTGGGATCCACGGCTTCGACGGCGCTCACCAATGCAGCCATCGCAGGCCGAGGCTTGTCGCCCAGCATCTTCGCAACTGCCTCCGTGGCACGCGCTTGCTCAACAACACCGCGCTCAACGTTCGCCTGGTACACGAACGCCTTCCCTAACTTCTTGCGCGAGACGAGGCCCTTGTCATGGAGTCGGTCGAGGACCTTCGCTGTCGTTGTGTAAACGAGCTCGCGCGGCTTACCGACGCGCTCGTGGACGTCGCGCGCCGACGAGGGGCCCAATTCCCAGAGCGCAGCGAGCACCGCGTACTCGAGTTCACCACCGGGGAGACCTGTCGGCTTCATTGGCTTGATTATCTACGACGCGCGTCGTAGATGTCAATGCGTGCATTTTTGGCAAGGACGATGAGCGAACCAACGGCTGAACCCTCGACCGCACGACGTCGACTTCCCGCCGCGGTCATCGCGCTCGGCGTGACCAGTTTTTTCGCCGATGTCGGCTCGGAGATGATCTTCCCGCTGCTGCCCGTCTTCGTCGCGTCGCTCGGTGCGAGCACGACATTCCTCGGGCTCGTCGAGGGCTTGGCCGACGCGACGTCGAGCCTGCTGAAGCTAGCCTCCGGCTACGTGGCCGATCACACCGGGCGCAAGAAACCGCTCGTGCTCTTCGGCTACGGGGTGGCGGCGCTCGTGCGGCCGCTCGTCGCGCTCGCCACTGCCCCCTGGCATGTGCTCGCCGTTCGCGTAACCGACCGCGTGGGCAAGGGCCTGCGCTCCGCTCCCCGCGACGTGCTCATTGCCGCCTCGGTGTCGAAGGAGGAAACCGGCCGCGCCTTCGGCTTTCATCGCGCGATGGATCACGCGGGCGCAGTGGTGGGCCCGCTGATTGCCACCGCGCTACTCGGTCTCGGCGTGCCGCTCCGCAGCGTGTTCTGGGCTGCGCTCATTCCGGGCGTGCTATCGGTGATCGCCGTCGCGACGGTCAAAGAGCCACGCGCCGCCGTCGCTGTGCGTGACGAGAAGGCCAGCGCTGCGTCACGTCGCCTTCCGGGATCGCTCCGAAGCTACCTCGCGATCCTCCTCCTGTTCTCGCTCGGCAACTCGTCCGACGCGTTCTTGCTCTTGCGTGCAAAGGACCTCGGGGTACCCCTTGTGTCGCTTCCGCTGCTCTGGACGGTCTTCCACATCGCGAAGCTGGTCAGCTCGTATCTCGGGGGTGGCTGGTCGGATCGAATCGCGCGGCCGAAGCTCATCGTGTCCGGTTGGATGGTCTACGCAGCGACGTACCTCGCGTTCGGTGTAGCGACCGAGGCGTGGCATGCGTGGGCGCTCTTCATCGTCTACGGCATTTACTACGGGCTCACCGAGCCCGCCGAGAAGGCGCTCGTGAAGGAGCTCGCGCCGGATGCGGTCCGAGGACGCGCGTATGGATTCTACAGCTTCATCGTCGGCGTCAGCGCTGTGCCGGCGGGCGTGCTCACCGGCTGGCTCTGGCAAACGTGGAGCCCCTTCGTCGCACTGGCCGTGGGTGCATCCATCGCGGCCGCAGCCTCGGTTGCGCTGATCGTGTGGGCAAGCAGCACGGAGCCACTTCTGGAGTAGCTGGGCTCAGCAGCAGGCCTTGCCGATCCAAGCTTCCCGGTCCTCCCGAACGACGCGTCCCGCGATGACCAGCCCTGGAACGTCGTCCGACCACCACCAGCCGAAGAGCCCGTTGATGCCGATCCCCGACGCCGGGGGGACGTCGGGTGAAGCCCTGGGTAGCCTCCAGGGGCCACGGGCGCGGCATGGCGGGCTGCCCCTCACACCCGGCGCCACCCCGTGGCCAAGCGTGCTTGAAGCCACCGTGGGCGCCGCGGGCGCGGGCGGGCTCGCAGCCGTTGAACGTGTCCCGCCGGCCGAATCGCGGGTGGCAGTCCATACACGACTGGACAAAGCGAATCAGAGAATGCGTCCGGCCTGCCGCGCGACAGGGGCTCGTTTTTGCGCAGAATTCTCGATGGACAGAGCGCCCCTGGACGGTGCGATACTCGGCGAGCTGTCCACCAGAGAGCGACGGAGAGTGGTTCGCAAACGGCTCCGCATGGGGAGCCACAAACGCCCGCGTCCGCGGGCGTTTTTGCTCCATCTCCAGACTCGGACCTGACTGCGGATCGTCAGCGCTTCTGGATGCGGCGGGGCTCGGGGGACTCTCCCGCTGGTCCGGCCCTATTCTTCCGGGCGGCGGTCGCGGCTCGGGCGATGAGGCTCAGTGCCAGCCACAGGGCGAAGACGGCGATCGGCCACGCTAGCGCACGTGGCCAGTAAAGCGCGATGCCTGCGACGACTGACAACACCAGAGCTCCGCCAAGCAGGACTCCGCCTTCGGCTGACGCCAGGACGCGACGATCTGCCACGGCTGCGCCCACGGTGTTCGCGAGGCGTAACGCGCCGGCGGCCGCGCGACTCGATCTGGCCGCCTGTCCTCTCTTTCGCTCCTCACGGCCGAAGCGTTTGGTGGTCCGACGCACGCTGAGCACGATCTCGGTCGCGCCACGCAGGTCTTCCTCGTATTGCGTCTGCATGCGTTGCGCGAATGGCTCATCCTCGATGGCGACGTCAATCTCGCAATTGCCCATCCAACTGGCTATGTTCAGGTTGCTCGACCCCACCCGCGCCCAACGCCCATCGGCCACTGCGGTCTTCGCGTGAAGCATCGAGCCATTCCACTCGTAGATGCGTATGCCGGCCTCGAGCAGCGCACGATAGCCCGCGCGCGAGAGGGTGCCGACGCCGGGCAGATCGCTCGTGCCGGGGACGAGGAGTCGTACGTCGACGCCGTCGCGTGCCGCCGACATCAAGCCCTGCACATACGGCGAGGTTCCGACGAAATAGGCATCGGTCAGCCACAGGGATTTCTGGGCCATGGCCGCGATCATCTGGTCCAGACGGTAGAGTCCGGTCGTGCTCGGCAAGGTCGCGACCACGCGCAGGTTTACTTCGCCCCGAGCAGGCGGCTCATCCACCAGTGCCGGCATGTCCAGAGGAAGACCCTCACCGAGACGCATCCAGTTGTCAGCGAACGCGACGGCCAGTTCTCGGAGCGCGGGTCCGCGCAGTGCGATGCCGGTGTCGCGCCATGGTGCGATCCCACGCTTGGGATCGCCGAGCCATTTCGCGCTGACGCAGACACCAGAAACGAACCCAACGTCGGAGTCGACGACGAGCAGCTTACGGTGATTGCGGGAGAGCCATCCTAACGGACTGGCGAAGCGAATCGGGTTGTACGTGCGAACCTGGCCCCCAGCGGCGCGCACCACGCGCCAGAAGTTCTCACTCGATTGACCGAGCGAGCCAAGCCAGTCGCGAACGACGCAAACGCGAACGCCGGCCGCCGCGCGTTCGGCGAGCGCATCGCGGACCTCGCGCGAAAGCTCGTCGTCGGCGAAGATGTAGTTTTCCAGCAGGACCGACGCGCGCGCGCTTCGGATCGCGGCGAGCCACGCATCGAAGTTTGCCCGTGCATCGATGAGTAGGTCGACGGAGTTGCCGCCGATGAGCGGCGCACCTGCAACGCGACTCAGTGCCCCCTGCGCGACCAGGCGAAGCGACCTGTCCGGCGGATGGGCGCGCGCATTGACGGGCCTGAGAATCATTCGGGGATCGCGACTGCTCCTGGCGGCTGGCCCCTGAGACGTATACCCTCTTTTTTCGGTCCGTGCTCATGCGTTTGGGTGCAGGGATGCAATAAACATCCGGGGGCGCCTCGTGTAAGACAACGGCGGAACGCGATGGACCAACACGAACACGCCGCACGGCACGGGCACGGTTCCCAGAGGTCGACGGAGACAACGCCACTGAAAGATCCCGTGTGCGGCATTGACCGTTACGGCAGATGCGGCGCATCGGCACGAGCACGAAGCGCGGCCTGATCGGCCTGTTCGGGATCGCCGTTCAGAACGGGCTCGTGCTCGTGACGCAGACGCGAGCGCTGGTCGATTCGGGGCGGCCCTTCGAAGAGGCACTTCGGGAAGCCTGCGTCGGCCGCGTGCGGCTCACTCATAACGGCCGCGACCGCGATCCTCGGTTTGCTGCCATTGCTCGTGCTTCGTTTGCACGGCACCGAAGTCGAACGTCCGCTGGCTATCGTAATGGTAGGTGGCCTCTTGACCTCGACGGCTTTCACGCTGCGCGCGCTCCCACCTTCTACTCGCTCGTGCACCCGCTCCGGCAAAAGAGGAAGGGCCGGGCTCCGCTGGTCTCAGCCGAGCAAGCACCGTGAGCGAGGGCGGTGGCGGCCCCGTGGGACGGGGTTGCCCGTCTCCTGACGATGCGATACGGATTCCGTATGGCGGCGAAGCGAAAGACCAAGACAGCGGCGAAGTCCTCTCGGGTGAAAGCGTCGAAACGCACGCAGCGCACACCCCCGGCGCGGCCTCTGCCCAAACCGGTGAAGCGGGCGAGAGCCCGTGCCGGAACCCAAGCCAAGCGCGCGCTCGGCAAGCTGTCGAGCGCGCGAGCGAAGGCGAAAGCGCCCATGTTCGAAAAGATCGCGTTCACGATGTTTCCGGTGCTGGACCCCGTGCGCGCCCGCGCGTTCTACGAGGAGGTGCTCGGCTTCACGCGCGGCCTGGCGGCACCCAACGGCGTGTGGACAGAATACGACCTTCCCGGCGGCGGCTGTCTCGCACTGTTTTGCCATCCTGACCCGAAGTATGCGCGCTCACCGGGCGGGGCCAGCGTGGCGTTCGAGGTCGCGGATCTCGATGCTTTGAATCAGCGCTTGGCCCGAGCAGGGGTCGTGTACCAGGGCGACGTGATCCACGGCCCACGCTGCCGCATGTCGAACATCCTGGATACCGAAGGTAACGCCATCATCCTGCATCAGCTCACGCACGCGAAGTGAGCCGAGTCGCCGAGAAGCTTCCACCCTCCAACCAGCGCCCCTGTTCGGGCGAGCGCTCAGTGGCTTGCCGGCGCGCAAGGAACGGATGACCTAGCTCGGTTGCGCCGCGATGAGCGATGCTTGCAGCGCGGTGCTCGCCGCGTGGCGGTATTGGTCGAGAGCTGCACCGAACGTCTTGCCCCATGCGGTCGGCTCTGCCGCGATGCACTGACGTACTAGCTCGCAATGGGCCGCACGTGTGCGCGCAGCGTCCGGTACTCCAGAGGCATGACGGAGTTCGGCGACACAAGCCTTCAGCGCCTCTGCTACTGGATTGAGCAGGCTCTGGCTGGCCTCTTCACAGCGAGGGGGCTCGAGCCGCTCGAGATCCAAGATGGCGCTTTCGATCAGCTTCTGGAGTTTAGGGAGCGGATAGAGGCTCCAGGCTCGCTCCACCAGCCAGGTTGGGTCGTGATAATCGGACATTTATTGGTGGTAGCACCAAAACCCCGATCGTGGGTTTTTCCTCCGCTAGCCAAAGCATCGCTTGGTGAACGCAGGTAGGCGTGCTAAGAATCTAGTTCTGCTCGCGCGTTGACGACAAAAAGGCGTGGCAGAATCGCGCGCCTGACAGCGCAATCGGCCGGGCACCTCGAAGTGCGCGGCGCTGCGGTGCCGGTGTGAGCGAGGGGCGGGGTGTCCGTGGCGGAGGCTCCGTGTCGGACAGCATGAGTTGCCGCTCGGATTGAGCGCGCAGCGTCGCTCAGGATCCCTGGCTGCACTCGACCGCAATGCTCGAATGCCGGAACGAAAGTAACGCCTCATGACGCAGAAGAAGACGGAAACGGCTGGGGCAACGTCGAGCTTCGAGTCAGTTTTGACGGAGATCATCCGGTTGTCTCGGGAGCTGATGCCGGGTCTGGATGCTGAAGGCGCACCGGTGGCAGGCGCGGAGACAAATCGCGCCCGTCAAGCGGCGGAGATCACGGGTCAGCGACGGCTTCAGCAGGCGTTGGGCGCACTCGATATCGAGACGGCCCTCAAGTTGCGAACGCTGATGATCGCCGGTCGAGACGGGCAAGACATCTGGTCGGTGCGGGTCAACATGCGAGCGGAGGATGCCGATGCGGCATTTTCAGCCGCTGCACGCGACGCGAGTGATAGCGGGCCTTTGCTGGCGGACTATCTGCAGCGTGGGCACGCGCTGGCATGTGCGGCTTCACTGGATTTGGAGCGGCCACTTGCCATGTGGGGCTCGGACGCCCCAGACGCGCTCGACGAGCGCGCGTGGTTGAGGTTTGGCCGGCTGCTCGCGAGCTCCCAGATGGACGATTGGCAATGCTTCGGATTCCTGGATCCGGGTGGGCAAAACATTTGTCGCTTGTATGTGCGGCAGGGGGATCACGCATGGTGGTCTTTCACTTCCGTATTGGACAGGCCTTCTGCCGTCCTCGTGACCAAGGAACAACAGCTGCTATCGCGTCGGCGCACGCGTGGTATCCAGGTGATGTCGCTGAAAGCACTGGCAGCACGGCTTGCCAAGGCGGCAGACGGTGCCGCTCCCGCAGCTCGTGAATCAGGCACCCCCGCGGCACCGCGCCAAGGGCGGGCCCTACGGCGCGCCACACGAGCCATCAGGGCGAGGGTGGGCCCTATCGCGGCGGTAGCGGTGGCGGTAGCAGTAGCAGGAGTGGCGGGTAGCGCGAGCGTCTCGAGCCGCGTGGAAGCATCGCGAGGTGATTACAGGTGAAGACGCGGCCATCGATCGAAAAACGGCGAAAAGAAATGCTGCGGCAGGAGCGCAATCGCGCCAAGGCCGACCGGCGAAAAACGCGGCGCGAAAACCCCACGAAGGAGCCCGAGTTCGACGAATTCGGCAATGAGATTGTCACGCCCGATGGAGGAGACACCCCGTCGGGATTGTCTGAGTCCGGCGTGCCTCATCCAGCCCTGTCCCTCGCCAACGGTCCGGCGGAGCGCGGCGAGGAAGAAGCGCGCGAACCCGCGGGCGTCGCGGGCGTGAAGGCGCGTTCCTAATACCCCCGGATACGCATCGCCCGGGCCCGCTGATTTTCCGAATCCTTCCGGTGTCGAGCAGGATTCTCCTTCCAGGAGGAACTGCTGTGAAGAACAATGACACCGTGACTCTAGTAGGAGAAAGCCGAACTTCGTTCCGGGTTTCTCCCAATCTAAAGAGCGCGGCCCAGACCCATCGCGACGTCGCCGATCGCGGCGCGTTGTCCTGGCTGATGAGCGTCATTCGCAATCTCTGCCTGCGCATGTTTGCGCGACATCGAGGGCCTCTCGGGGCCGGCGACCTGCAGCGCTCTCGGATTGGCGCCCGCGGCGATGAAGTCGCGATTGCATCGCGCGCGAGCGATGTTGCGGGAGGAGATCAAAGGTGACAGCAAGAGGGAGGTGCGCTGATGTTCGCGAGCAAGGGCATCATCGAACATCTCGTGCGCGGCATTGTCGGTGCCGGTTCGGTCGCCGCCGCGGTCACACTCGGCCCGACTCAGCCGTGGGTGATATTTGTCGCGATTCCCGTTGGCCTGGTCGCGTGGCGGGGTTGCCCCACCTGCTGGGCCGTGGGGTTGCTACAGACCCTGGCGGCGAGAGGGAAGGTCGGGTCGAGTGCGGGGTGCGTGGACGGTAGCTGCTTGCCCCGGCGGTTTGACCCGCGCGCTTGACCCGCGCCCGGAAGGTCGCGACAAATCGGGGTATGAGGACCATCGTATGGTTCCGTGGCAAGGATCTCCGCCTCTCCGACCACGCGCCACTTCGAGAGGCGAGCCAAACCGGCGAAGTCGTCCCGCTGTTCGTGCTCGACCCGTATTTTTTTGCGCCGGAGCGCGCGCGAGAACGCGCCCACCGTGTCCAGTTTCTGCTCGAATCCTTGACCGAGCTGGCGAACGAGCTCAGCTTGCGTGGCTCGCGCTTGATCGTCGTGCCGGGCAAGAGCGTCGATATCGTGCCACGCCTGTTCGAAGCATGGAAGGCGGACCGAGTCGTCGCGCAGCGCTGGGTCGAGCCCTTTGCGCGAGAACGGGATCACCGAGTGGGCCTGGCTCTCGGCGGCAAGCTCCAGCTGTGTGAGGGTGAAACGCTGCTTCCGCCCGGCAGCTTGCGCACCCTGGGCGGCACGCCCTACCGCGTATTTGGACATTTTGCGCGCGCTTTTCGCCAGACGGCCGACATCGGCGAGCCGCTGGCGCGGCCGCGCGAATTGCCTCCCGTACCGAAGGACATCCGTACCCCATCGACAGCCATTCCAACCTGCGAGGAGCTCGGTATCGCGCGCAACGCCGCACTGCTCACGGCTGGTGAGGCCGCCGCGAAGCTGCGCCTGCGCCGGTTCATTCAGCGCGCACTCGCGAGTTATGCCGAACGGCGGGGTCAGCTGGATCTCGAGGGTACCAGTCGTTTGTCGGCGGATCTAAAGTTTGGGACACTGTCGCCGCGCCAGGCCTGGAGCGCCGTGGAAAAAG
>JAYWEH010000324.1:0-10311 GCA_043780025.1 Deltaproteobacteria bacterium | reverse complement strand
TTATCGAAAGGACTTTCAGATGAAGACCGCGCTTTCCTTTGGTTTGATCGTTGCCGCAGCCAGCACGCTGTTCGCCTGTTCGGAAGACTCGGGTACCGGGTGTCGCACCAATTGCGGCGGAAGTGGTAACTCGACCAGCAACGCCGGTACCAGCGGCGCCCCCAGCGGTGGCAATACCAGCACCGGAGGCACGAGCGGCGCCGGCACTGGCGGCAGCACGGGCGGGCCCGACGTGAGGACTGGAGACGCCCTGACCATCTCCGCCACGGGCGCGGTCACGGATACGGCGCGCGGGATCAGCGGCCAGGCGTTCTTCGCAGAGAGCCCCACCGTGCAGGTGCCCACGACTTTCACCGCGCGTGAGGGCGAGCTCTGCATCAGCGGCGAGACGGCGGCGGTTGTGGATATGGACTACACGAGCGCTTGGGGCGCTGAGCTGATCATCGACTTGCTGCGTCCAACCGGCGGCGGTGCCGGCGACGCGGGTGCGGGGGACGCTGGTGACGCGGGCGGTGGTGACGCGGGCGGCGTCATCATGGACACGGACGCTTGGGCGTACGGCGACGTGATCGGCTTCACGTACAAGATCAGTGGCAAAGACCCAGCGTCATTGTCACTGGGTGTGCCCGATCTGGGGTTGCGCTTCAAGGGTTTGCCCGAGGGCAGTGTCGGCGATACCGACACCTATTGCTCCTCGCGTTGCGGAGGTAGGCTCGATCCCGGTGTCGTCTGCCCGACGAGCGATTCAGTCGACGCTGTGCTGTTCAGTGGGATCACCTATAATTGCTGGGATGCGGCCAATCCGTCGCTTGCGGATGAAATGATTCCGCGCGGTAGTCTGCAGACGCTGGTCCCGAACCCGCGCAAGCTGCAGAACATCTCGTGGCAGGTGAACGCGGATCCGGGCATCACCAAGGCGTTCAACTTCTGCATCTCGGACATCCGCCCGATTCTTCCTTGAGGGGACGGTGCATAAGCCCGGACTGGCGGGAGAAACTCCCCGGGGATGACATCCCCGGGGGGCTACGAACTCGTCGTCAGCGGCCTTGTGATGGACGAAGGCTGCGGGCCGATTCTGAAGAAGGTGACGCCCGAGCAGCCTTCCGACGTAAGCGAACGGTTGGATGATTCATTCGCTCTGGCGAGAATAGGGCTGGCTGTATGGCGGATGAAGCCGATAGGTGGCCTCAAAACGAGCTGTCCAGAGACTAGGCTCGCCGGCTGGCGGGCGTGACCAGGGAAGAGCGGTTGCAGCGCTAGTTATCTGGCGATGGGCTATCTGAGCTGCAGCGCACGACGGTGAGGCAGGGCCGAGAAACATCAAGAACCAGGCTGAGGCGGCAGGACATCCGCCTGCTTTGGGCTGGCCGTGCTCAACGATGATCTCAGTTTACCGTGCGGCCCATATGCGCCAGCGTTTGACCCGCCGCGTGCGAGGTTTGTGCAGTGAAGGAGCATGTCATGCCCGGCGGAGTAAGGTTCGAGCAATAGACGGCCGACTTTGTCGGTGAGCATCGTACGGGGAGCGGTGTGCGAGGGCGGGCAGGGCCTCCCGAAGGGTGATGATCAACAATGTCGCCTTCATCGATGCCGGTTTGACCCAACCCCGGCCGCTGCCCCGCTGTCGCAGCAATTGAGCGTTGCGCCATGCGGTGGTTACGCCATTTCTTCATGACAGCGCGCAGGGCCTGTGCGTACTTGTGGAAGCAGTGCATGAGGCACGAGCGGCCATGCGGTGCTATCGCTTGACAAGCCCCTTGCGAAGCTTTCAACGCGATATCGTCTCAGCCCGTTGGCTGAGTTGTTCCACTTGCCAAGGACGCTGAACATCAGGCCTCGACGGCATCGCGCTGCTCGCCCCCGCGGCGATTTCGACGCCTTCAGTGTGCACGGCAGAGCTACTTGTCGCCGGTGATCTGATGAGAACTCGAAACGTGTGGCACAGCTGTTGAAACGACCGGGTGGAGGAACCCACAACAGTTTTGACCCTATTGCCTGAATTATGTTGGAGCGTCGGGCGGGTCCATCTACGACGCCGACTATGGCCGTGCCTCGGCTGATAGGGAGTGGTGCTCATCATGTCCGTCCCCATTGAGTCGGAGCCCATCACTGCCGAGGTCGGGAGTACGCCGGGGCTTCAGCCGATGCCCTTACGTGTACCCGTGGCAGATCGTGGTGTGCAGACTCGCAGTTTGTCCGTTCGACCTTGGCAGCTCGCTCTTGTGTTTCTGCTCTTGCAGCTCGCTGCGGTGATATTGATTGGCAACGGCGGCTTCACGGATGAGGGAATATACGTGCTCGCGGGCACAGATCCGTTGCTCGGACGGGAGGACGACGTTGCCTACCACCTCTGGCTGGACGGTAGCCCCTACCTATTCCCATTGCTTTCAGGTGCCGCGTATCTGAGTGCCGGACTGGTTGGCAGTCGAATGATGGCGGCAACCCTTTGGGCGATCGGGCTCGTATTTTTTTCGCGCTTTGTGCGCACCTATTTTGGCCACGCAGCAGCCCTGTGGGCGACGTTGTTATTGTGTCTGAATGGCGTCTTCTTTTCAGTCGCGCACCTGGCTGTATACGACGCCCTCGCATTTGTGGCCTTCTCGGCGTGTCTATCGTGTGCTCAGCAGCTCGTACGTAAGAAGAGCATTGTGTGGGTTGCTCGAGTTTCAGTCTGGGCTGCCCTGACCGTAGTCGCGAAATACTCCGCAATCATCCTGCTGCTGCTCTCGATCCCTGTCACACTGATTTCGTCCCGCCGGCGCAATGGTCGCGCCGTGCTTGTTTGTATCGTCTTCGCCGCAGCGCTCAGTTTGGCTTACATGGCCATCATACACGGTCAGATTTTCCCGCGCGGCGCGCTGTACATTCTGCTCAGTCATCCGAAATACGCTGATCGGCTTCAGCTAGCCTTTCAGGCTACGTACTTGCTCTTGTTGCCACTCGCTCTGGCGATTATCGCGGCGCTGCAGCTCGGGAAGCGGCGTGCGCGCTTCGCATGGACGCTCGTTGGCTGCGGTGTTGCGTGGCCTCTCCTGCACGTCCTCACTGTGGAAAGCGTCAGTCTGAACAAACACGTCGCATTGAGCCTCGTGTTCTTATATCCCTTGATAGGTTGGTCTTTCGCTCAATGGTGGCACACGCGCCGAAAGTTGGCGCTTACCCTAGCCGTGGCGTCCGCCGTGTGGGGCGCAGCGCAGTTCTTCGTGCTGGATCGCTATTGGGTGGACGTTCGCGCCGTGGCGGAGTTCCTCTTGTCACGGCTACATCGGCAAGACACCGTGGGCTCGGAATCTGGCTGGGACCTGGCCATGTACGCGGTGCTCAGCGGCGCATCCACTCCAGAGCGGTTCGTCAACGGCTGGCACCTACGGCAAGGGCAGGATCCTTGCAAATTAGCCTGGGTTATTGGGACGGTTCCTGAAGAGTATTCGCAAGGGTCCTCGCCTGATCGACAAAGCCAAGACGCTCGCGTCTCGACTACAGCTCGAGCAGCGGGACCGGATGACTTTGCGCTGGCGGGCGCTCGCTGTGGGTTCCACGTTGTCGCGCGCTTTCCTTCTGAGCGCTACGCGATTCTTCCGCCTCTAGTCCGAAGCGTTCGTGAGCAGCTGGTTGTGTACAGAAATCCTGAATTCGATCACATCGAGCAGGCGCGATGAAGTGCTGGGTGCCAAAGGCGCTTGCATGCCTCTGTTGTACGGTAGCCATGAGCTGCGATCCGTCGGGCGGTGTTGGGCCATGGGAATTACGCGAGCGACGTACCTATTTGCCTTCCATCGGCATGCTGGAGCAGTACGAGCATTCCCTGGTGCGAGCGCCTTCCACCGAAACGTTGGAGGTCATCTTGCCGCTGGGCATGCTCCGTGAGGACTTCGCGCTAATCGGCCGCGAGCGCGTCGAACTCGCCGCCGGTGCCAAAGTGCTTGAACCTCGACAGAAGAGCTACCAGTGGGGCGCGTTCATTGCGGGTATGGGTTCAGTGACAATTGGCGAAGGTGCGCGCGTAGGGGGCATCTACAATCTGGGAGAGGGTCCGACGATCATTCGCCGACGCGCGTCGGTGTCGGGCTACATCAAGGTGGCTGGAGAGGTCGAGCGTTCGCCGGAGGCTGTGGTGCGCGTCGGTGTCTTGGAGCATGTCGCCCCCAACTTGGAAATGTATTCGTTCAGCGTGACTCTTCCGCAGCAGGGCAAAGACGTGACCCACAGCGATCCAACTCGTTCGCTTGCGCTCGCTCCGGGTGCATACGGCGGCGTTCGCGTCGAGGCGGGCTGTGTGCTCAGGATTTCGACTGGCGAGTACTCATTGCGCGAGATGGCGCTCGATCGCGGCGCCAGGCTGGACATCGACAACTCTGGAGGCCCGGTGTACATCTGGGTTGGAGAGGAGCTAAGTCTCTCTGGAGAGATGGTCTCGCTCTCGCCCTTGCGCAATGTGCTGCTCGGTTTTGTCGGTGATTCGGAGCTAGAACTCGCTTCACCCCTTCGGGCGACTCTTGTCGCGCCGCATGCTCATGTAGCGTTGCTTGCCGCCCCGAAGCACCATGAGGGAAGCGTATTCGCGCGCGCGATTACCGTCGCCGAACGCGCTCACCTCGAGCACTATCGTTTCAGCGATCAGCAAGAATAGGAAGCCATTGGGCCCAAACGAGCTGCCACTGCAGCCTCATGTCGTAGGAGGGGAGTCGGGGAAAAGCCACCCCTCGAGCCACAAGCGGCTGTTGCGAAGTCTTTCTGACTGGCTTCCTGCAAGCTGATCCAGGCCGAGGAAAAAAATGATCACCAAGAGCGGCGTCAACGGCAGCCAGTAACGCATGTAGAAGGCCACCAGAATATAGGGCGTAAGATACAGGCACCAGAATATCGCGAGCAGCGCGATGAATCGATGGTTCGGCCCCCGAACCCGAACCGAACATATGAGCACCAAGAGCGGGAGAACATGAAGGATGCTCCTCACCACATGCCCGCGAAGGCCCGGATTGATTCCATACTCCGGAAGCCGTACCGTAACCGCCAATAACCGGTTGGCGACGCGGCGCAAGTAATCTAGCGGCCTTGCCTTCAGAGCTGTGAAGAATTCCCTTTGATGCAACGCTATATAGGTGCCTTCGCTCAGCTGAGCGTATTGGAATCGGAGCACGGGATCGTTGTGCGGGTGGGAGATGAGCGCGCGCGTGTCATAGATTCCGCTCGGGTAGGCGACATTGGCGAGGTAGAGTTCGAAGCCCGCGTTTGACTTGGCCGGAATAAAGCGTTCGAACACCAACGCATTGCGTACCGTCCATGGGGTCGCAATGCTCAGGGCAATTGCACCAGCCAGCAGCCACTGCCGGCGCTGCGCCTTCGCGCGCCAGAACAAGTACGCGCTCAGGGCACACCACGCCGCGGCCACCGCCGGGCTCACGAGGGTGGCGCCGCCGGCGAGTACACCCCAGGCCAAGACCGGGACAGCTTGCGAGGACATGAGACGGGACACCGCGAGGCACATCATCGCCACGAGCAAAGCGATGAGCCAGACGTCGTGCGTGAATCTAAAAAACGAGAAGTTGAAGACTGAGATCCAGAGCAAATAGAAAACGACCGCGACTAGCGGCGAGAGCCAAGTCGCCGCTCTTCTGCACACCGAGTAAATGACCACGCCAATCACGACCAGCGCGACATTAGTAAGGCTGATTATGGCCGTGGTGGCTGCGCTTCGCGTCTCGAAGATCGACAAACAGAGTGCGATGATTGCCGGAAAAACTGGAGGCATCCAGGCAGTGGGTCCCGTTGGTTCACCAAACGGATCACTAAAGCCGCGTCCGTCAGCAAGGGCGCGGGCAACGTTGTAGTACTCGGCACCGAGGTGTTGGTAGATCCAGGCGAAATCAGGGTTTCGCGTAAAGCAGTAGCTCAGGAAAAAGACAACTGGACACAGGAAAAACGCGACGCGCGTTGTCGAGAACGATTGCACCCGGCTGGGCGCAGGACGCTCCGCGCACTCAGTTTGACTATGCACGCCCTGGCTGCTGTCGGTCTGTCCCATATTGTTCCCGTCTCGCGTACGCTGACGCTTGTCGATGGATCACGTCAAGGATGGCTCGACTCCTCGCCAACAGCGAATGAACCCAAGCTGTCGTTGCGGAACGCGGAATCCAGCGTGAAACAGTTCATTGGCGTTATCGTGCGCGCGACGACACCTATATAAATGGAAATGCGGCTCGTCCTAGTTTGACAGCGCCCGCATCATCCCTCATATACATCGGCGTCGCCTACCCGAAGTGCTTTTGCGCTTGGATCCGTTGACTTGAGGGCTTGGGGGGCTTCGAGAGAAACGTGATGAATAGAGTAGGCCTTGGGCGAGTTGGCGCGGCGGGTTCGTTCGTGCTCGGCGTTGCGGCAGTGAGTTTCGTAGCGTGTGGTGCGTGGGACGACACGGCTGTGGAGCTCGACGAACAGCCACAGACCGTCGATGACTTGGTTCCGCTCGAGGAGAAAGCAGCCATGGAGCTCACAGCGGATGAGCGGGCCCGGCTCGAAGCGTACTTTGCAGCGAATGGCGTCCCAGAAGAGGCGGTGAGCTATAACGGCCGGGTCCTCATCTACGAGGGTGACATGCTGATGGACGCCGACTACTTGCTGACAACCCTGGACGAGCCCGTAGACAAGGGCTTTACCCACAATTTCTCCGCCAATGGTGTAGATCTGCTCTCGAAGTGTAACGGTGCTCCTGTCGGAAGCTCCGAATGTGCGCAGGGACAGTATCGATTCTTTCGCCCGTATATTGATGGCATTTATCACGTCATCGTTAACTCTACCATTCAGTACAATTTCGACCTTGTCTTGGCCGCAGCCAACCGGGTGGAAAATATCGTCGGGGACAAGCCCGATCACATTCTGTTCAATGTGATCAAGGCGACGGATTTTGCGAACCTCGAGCCTATTAAGAAGATTGGATACAAGATTGACGTAATCATCAACAGCGCGGCATGCAGCAACCCCAACGCTCGAGCGTGCATGGAACTTCCGAGGATCACGACCGAACAGGATACCCCGCTGACTACTAGCACGCGAATGCGACTTGGACGTCGGATGGGTATCCGGGGCGACATTATCCGAGAAGATAGCGAAGCGAATCGCGGCACGGTTGCGCACGAATTTCTCCACGCTTTCGGCATCGGGCACATATTTTTTGAGGGCGGCACCCCAGCCATGTTTAAGTTCTACGTGCCCGGTACGGCGAAGCCGGTAACTAACCCACCATCGCTCATGTGGAACTTCGGTACTCTGAACCGGACAACAGCTCCGTCTGCGGAAGACACGGATGTGATGCAGACACTGTTCCCTCCAGGCGAGATATATACGCATGGCTTCTCGACCGTGAACGCGAACTGAAGTACGACTCCGTTCGCGGTCCCCAAACGCTAAGTTTCAAATCGCTCGCTACTTGTGGGCAGTGATAGGGGGGGGACCTGTCACGCGCTAGACTGCACTCCAATAGGCCGTGGGTCCTAGATTGACGGCGTTCAACATTCCCATATAGAATTCACGTCGCCTACCCAATTACGTTGCGTTAGCGCCGTTGGTTGAGGTTTGGGGGCTTGAGAGAAGGACATTATGAACAGAGTGGGTCTTGGATGGTTTGGCATGAGGGGTCGGCTCGTCATCGCAGTTGCTGCCGCGAGCTTCGGGGCGTGCAGTGCGTGGGACGACACGGCTGTAGCACCCGATGAACCGCCACAGCCCGTCGATAGCGACGTGTCGCTCGAAGAGAAAGCCGCCATGGAGCTCACGGCCGATGAGCGTGGCCGGCTCGACGCTTACTTTGCTGCGAATGGCCTCCCCGAGGAGGCGGTAACCTACAATGGCCGCGTGCTCACCTATGAGGGTGACATGATGATGGATGCCGACTATTTCCTGAATGTCATCGACGAGCGTGTAGACAAGGGCTTCGCCCACCAGTTCTCGTCCAACAACGTAGATCTGCTTTCGAGGTGTACCGGCGCTCAAGTCGCGCCCTCCGAGTGCGCGCAGGGACAGTACCAGTTTTTTCGCCCGTACATTGACGGGCGGTATCACGTCATCGTCAATTCTAACATTCAGTATAATTTCGACCTCGTCCTGACCGCAGCCAACCGGGTGGAAAACATCGTCGGGGACAAGCCCGACAACGTTCTATTCAATGTGATCAAGGCGTCGGATTTTGCGAACCTCGATCCAATTCAACGGATTGGATACAAGATCAACGTAAATATCAATAGCTCCAGCGTGCCATGCGGCAGCCCGACCACCCAGAAAGCGTGCATGGAGCTTCCGAGGATCACAACCGAACAGGATACCCCGTTGACCGTTAGCACGCGAATGCGACTCGGTCGCACGATGCATATCCGTGGCGACCTCATCCTTGAAAACAATGAAGCGAATCGCGGTGAGATTACGCACCAATTTTTGCACGCGCTGGGCATCGGGCACATGTTCTTTGAGGGAGGGCTACCAGCCAAGTTTAAGCTCTATGTGCCCGGTACATTGAAGCCGGTAGGATCTAGTCCACCATCGCTCATGTGGAATTTTGTTGATCCGGCCCGGACGACTGTGCCGTCCGCGGATGACATCGATATGATGCAGACGCTGTTCCCTCCGGGCGTGACGTATATTCACGCCTTCTCGACCGTGAACGCGAACTGAAGTACGATTCTGTTCGCGGAATACCGATTTCATTCGGCCGTCATCTCGTCCGCAACCTTCAGGCCTTGCGTTGAGACTTGGTATGTTCGTGCCTATCCAAGCGCGGGCGAACACCACAATTCGCCGCATCGAACTCTTGGCCCAAAAACCCATCGGCGCGGTTCATCAGAAGCGGTGAAGGCTTCGCGGGTGTGGCGTGCACACCAGCTTGGGTAGTGCGCGGGAGAAGACAACGTCTGATGGTCGAAGGACGTTGGTGTCGGCGTTGGGCGACGCACACGCGAATGCGGCCGGGGCGACATCATAGATTCCGAAGCGAATCGCGGCGCAATTGCGCGCGAATTTCTCCATGCGTTCGGCATCGGGCACATATTTTTGACGGGGCGCAGCCAGTGAGGGTTAGGCTCTACGTGCCCGATACCGCTTAAAGCGGTAACTAACCTATTGCGCTCAGCCGCGAACAGGAGACGGTGGAGAGGCCCGGCCTGCGCGCGGTACGCCGGTCATCAAGCGGCGGCAAGGAGATAACCGGGCTTCTCGGAGTTGGATCTACCTCAATAAGCGTCGCCATTCCTCGGCTAGGGTCTCGTGGCGATAGTAGAATTCTGCCGGGTAGGGCGGATTTCTAGCCACGTAGTTGCAACAGTAACGTGGCGATGAAACGTTTAGCTGCCAGATCGCGCGCCATCGTTCCGGGGCGAATAGTGGTCCACGTGTCACGCGATCAATGGTGCTAGAATAGGCGGCAAGATCAAAATCGCTAATTTGGTTCTCGTGTGTACGAACCGTCTCCTCATATCCGGCAGGTATCGGCTTGACGATGTGGCCTGGGTAGAACGGGCTGGCCAGCTTGAGGGGTAATCGAGCTACCAAGGGGTCCGTGATACCAGCAGGGCTCAACAGGGCCTGAGTGGGGCCCATGCAGAATCCCGCTAGCCCACCGTCGAGGATTTGCACCGACGGGGGGAGCGAGCGCCAACCTGCGCAGACGTCACCGCTCGAAACGCGGTGAAAGGGCGCAAACGGGAATGAGCGATCCGGGCGCCATGCGGATAGTCGGGCCGCTTCAAAGTAGTAGCGCACGTCGCGAGCGTTGGGGCCGTCTACGGGCACTCGCAAGGGTGATCCGGGGACTAGTAGATTGTAGGTTGCGAAGCCGAGAATCGTAAAACCCAAGGTAGGCCCTCGCAAGTCGCGACCATTTTCCATCACGCGAAGGCCAGCGATACACGCAACGAGCAGGTGCGGAGCGATAAGGCGCAGGCCTATGAAATCGCCCCCAATTAGAACCACGTAGCCAACCTGCAGCAGCAAGCCGATGCCCACCGACCGGGTGCCGCCACGTAGTAAGGATGCTGGGAGCGCGACGGCGAGTGCCGTGATTGTGATGGGGTCTTGCAAGAGACCCACACCGAGATAGCTCACGCCCATTTGCAGAAGAATCTGTGGGTCGATGTCCACGCCCAGTTTTGCATAGTACGTGTTGGGCAACAGCACACCAAAGTAGACGAGCGCAAAGCCAAACCACCCAACCAATGGCAAGGATGCGGCAGCAATGCGCGGCACGGCTCGAACGCCATCCGCTCGTATGCTTGTCAAGACTATGTGTGTAGCGGCGGGAAGAACGACGAGTGTAGCGTCAAGGCG
>JAYWEH010000323.1:0-4349 GCA_043780025.1 Deltaproteobacteria bacterium | reverse complement strand
AATGCTGATGTCGTTGTAGAGCACCTGCGGCTTGACGAAGAACACGATGGGCAGCGGGTCCACGTCCAGCGCCGCAAGCAGCGTATCCTCGCAACCGGGGCCGTTATCCACGCGCAGATCATACGTGCCCGCCTCGAGGCCTGGCGCGTCCAAAGTAATCGTGGCCGCCGTGTCGCTCTGCACGCTGACGCTCGTGGCCGGGATGCTGGTTCCCCCATCTTCGAAGAAGACACGCATGTTGTTGACAAAGCCGGTGCCCGTCAGGTTCAGGCTCAGCGAATTTCCGGCGCACACGGCTACTGGCTCCACGCCGGTGATCGACGGCGGCGGAGCGACCTCGAAGACCGTCGAGCTCGCGAGCGCGCAGCCCGCAGGGCTGGGATTCGTGACTGTGATTTCGACGGGGCCGACGCCGAGCGCCGAGGGATCGACCGCGAGCGTGAACCCGCTGCAGGTCTCCGCGCTGAGGCCCGCCGCGTTCAGCGGGGTGCAGCCGGTCACGTTGGTCGGCGTCACACTGGCTCCGTCCACGGTAACGGCAAAAGCGTCTGCGCCAACGCGCAGGAAGCCGGTGCCGGCGATGACCACGGACTCGGAGGACTGCGTCGCGCAGGCCACACCCGGCGTCGCGGAGACGAAGGTGATGAGCGGCGGTACGGTGAGCACCGTGGCGTTGCTGGCCTGGCATGCTGCCGTGTTCGGATTGGTGAGCGCGATCGACGCGGCGCCGGGCGACAGCGAACCGGCGGGGGCCGTCACCGTGAGGCTGGTACAGCTCGAGACGTCGCTGCGACCGTTCACCGTCATCGCCTGGCAGGAGCCCGAGTCGACCACGACCGCACCGGCAGTGCCGTCCAGCGTTACCGTGGGGGAGAGGCTGCCGATCTGCAGGAAGCCCGTGCCCGTGAGCACGATGTCGCTCGATGTGCCCTGAGTGCAGGCGAGGGCCGGTCCGGCGCTCGTGATGCCGGGGCCTGGTGCCACTGTCAGCAGGCTCGTGCCCGTATGCGAGCAGGCCGCCGGCGCCGGATTCTGCACCTGCACGTCGGGAGTGCCGCTGCCCACCTGGGCCTGCGGCAGGAGCGCCGTGAGCTTGGTGCAATTCGAGACCGTGAGCCCGGCCACGGCGATGCTCTCGCAGTCCGCGGCCTGGGCCGAGACGTTCGCCGCGGGGACCGTCAGGGTACCGACGGTGACCGCGGGCAAGGCGCCGTCCACCATCAAGAAATCGGTGCCGACGATCTCGACGGGCACGGCGGAGTCGACGACACAGATCAGCGGTGGGATGACCTCGGTGACGCTCGGCGGCGGTACCACGCGCAGAAGCCCTTGCTGCGTGTCGAGGCAGCCGGCAGGCGTTGGATTCTCCACCGTCACGTCGGGCAGCCCAGCATCGAGCAGGCTCTGGGCGATGGTCACGCTGAGCACCGTACACTGCTCGACGTCGTGCCCGTCGGTCTGGAGCGCCGCGCAGTTGGCACCACTGGCGCTCACGGCGGCGGCATCGATCTGCACGCTGCCAAAAGACACGCGCGGGTTCACGCCATCGATGCGCAAGAACCCGGTGCCGTGGACGTCGACAGTGACGGGACCCTCCTCGACACAGGTCATGGGCGCGGCCACCTGAGCCACGGCAGGCGCGTCGACGATGCGCAGGCGCGTCGAGTCCGACCCATTGCAGCCTGCCGGCGCGGGATTGGTGACGGTGACCTCGGGCATGCCGGCCGCGAGCGCCCCGGACGCCACGTCGACGTACAGCGCGGTGCAGCGCCTCACCTCGTGCCCCATGGTTTCCACCGCCTCGCAGTCGGCATCCCGCACGCTCGGCGTCAGTTCGACGCCGCCGATGCTGACGTCGGGCAGGGCCGAGTCGATCTCCAGGAAATCCGTTCCCCGGATCACGAAAGAACGCGCTCCCTGGGCAACGCAAGCGATGGACTGCTCAACGCCCGAGATGCTCGGGGGCGGCACCACGCGCAGGTTCAGCGTTTCCTCGCTGGCGCAGGCCGCGCTTTCGGGGTTTCGCAGGACGATCTTCGGATATCCGGGCGGGATCGACCCCTCGGGCAAGCTGAGCGTGGCACTCGTGCAGTAGCGTGTGGAAAATGCCTCGCCCTGCAGGGCCGCGCATCCTTCCAGTCCCGTGACGGGCACCGGAAACGGATCCGTGACCCCTTCCACCTCGAGCCGCGGCGATTGACCAGCGATCTCGAGCAGCATGTCACCATCGAGCGTCAGATCGGCCGCGCTCTGCGCCAAGCAGCGAATGCCGGGAGAAGGGGGAGCCGCGAGCGTCGGGCGGTCCACGATCGCCAGCGCACCGGCAAAGTCGGCGCCGGCGCCGTTGGCGTTTTCCACACGTATGTCATAGATGCCGAGCTCTGGCGATCCCGAGCTGCCGTCGCTCAACGTGACGTCCTGGTTGACCGTGAGTGTCATCTGCTCGGCGCTCTGCCAGCTGAGGAGCGCCAGGTTGGTGGGATCATCAGAGTCGCCGCTGTAGGTGATCTGGAGGCCGTTGCCAGCGGCTCCCGTGAGCGTCTTCGCGCGCCTCAGGGTCACGTCCGGGATCGCGGCGCGGGGTGCGTTCGGCACGTCCACGGGAACCGGCGAAAAGTTCGTGCCGTGGATCTGCACCGCCGTCGCCAGCTGATCCTGACAGACGACATTGGGAGTGGGTGGCGACACGCCGGGAGCCAGGCTGGGCTGCGGCCCCACAACGTCGCTCGAACAGCCCCAGGCGGCTGCTGCGACGAGGAAAAAGGAGTTGCGGCAGAGTTGCTGCGCTCGACCGCCCTGACGTAGGTTCATTCCGACCCTCCGCCTGAACGAAACGGCGGTCCGAGCCGGGTCGATAATGGCAGGTACGCTAGCGGAGCTGGTTGCTCGACTTCGGCACCCCCTTCGATTCTCTGGCGTACCGACCCCGCGGCGCTAGGTGTGCTCGTCAAACACCTAGCTTTCGGCCGGAGGTCGTCGCCTCCGGGCCACGAAGCGTTCCAACAGTTCAGGAAAATGCGACCAAACTGGAACCGATTCCAGATTTCCGCGGGGCCGCTCTCTCGGGGGTTGTGGCGGCACCACAAATGTTGCAGTTCTGCGCCCCATGAACTGTCGTCTCCGCAATGGTTTGGCTACCGCGGCGCTGGGCGCTTGCGCCTTCTCGATGGCCTGCGGGGCCGACGACGTCGATAGGTCCCAGCCCCTGCCCGAGCCCACTCCCGATGCCGGTGGCCCCGCGGCGGACGAGGGCCCACAGCTATTGCTGCACACCTGCCGCCAGGACGAGACCCAGCAGAGCACCAACCCGGCCTCGATCGAGGCCCCGACGTTTCGCGAAACGGAGCGTCAGGTCGGCGTCGCGGTGAGCGCGGCGAGCCTCTTGGACCCGGCGTACTCCGCAATCCTCGCCGCACAGTTCAACCAGCTCACGCCCGAAAATGAGATGAAGTGGGACGCCATCGAACCGCAGCCCGGCGTGTTCGACTTCACCCGCGCGGACACCATCGTGGCGTTTGCGGCGGCAAACGGCATGCAGGTGCGGGGCCACGCGCTGGTCTGGCACTCGCAGCTGCCGGCCTGGATGGAAGCGCTCACCGGCGCAGACGCCGTGCGCGAAGCCATGACCCGCCACATCCAAACGGTCGTGACGCATTTCCGCGACACCTTTCCCGGCACGGTCGTCGCCTGGGACGTCGTGAACGAAGCCATAAACGTCATGCAAGGGCCCATGGGCGGCACCGCTAGCTATCGCGACAGCGTCTTTTATCGCGAGCTCGGCGAGGGCTTCATCGCCGAGGCCTTCCAGATCGCGCGCGCGGCCGATCCCGACATCCGCTTGTACTACAACGACTTCGGCGTCGAGGGCACCGGCGGCGCCAAATCGACCGCCACCTTCGACATGGTCAGCGCACTGGTTGCCGCGGGCGTGCCCGTCCAGGGCATGGGCTTCCAGATGCATACGGGCCCGCTCGATCAGGGGCCCAACGCAGGCGACTTCGCCGCCAACATCGCGCGCTACGCGGCTCTGGGGCTCGAGGTCGAGGTCACCGAGATGGACGTCTCGCTGTGCAGCATCGGCACCAACGTGCTCGGCCTGGAGCTGCAGCGCTTCCGCTACAACCGGGTCGTCAGCGCCTGCCTCGAATCCCCCGCCTGCCGCTCGGTGACCCTCTGGGGCCTCAGCGACCCCAACTCCTGGCTGAACACCAACGGCTGCATGCAGGGCATGGTTGTGCTCGACACGGAGCCCTCCCCGCTGGCCTTCGACGCCAGCTTGGCGCCCAAGCCCGCCTGGTGGGGCATCTACGACGCGCTCACCGGCTGCGCGTACCAATGAACGCCAGGCG
>JAYWEH010000322.1:0-4353 GCA_043780025.1 Deltaproteobacteria bacterium | reverse complement strand
GAGGCAGAACGCCATCGTCGCACGGTTCTCGGCGATTCGGGCCACCGTCCGTGGATCGCTCTCGACACCATTGCCTGGGCGGAGGACACTGCGCCGGATGACAAAAAGCGGCCTTGCAGTGGTCTTGACCGGTGTCTATGGGCTCGTCGCGCTGATCGGTGGGACGATCGGCTATCTCAAGGCGGGGAGTGTCGCTTCGTTGATCGCCGGGGGTGGATCCGGGTTGTTGTTGATCGGCTGTGCCCTGCTGGCCCGGCAGAAGCCGAAGGCAGGCATGATCGGCGCCATCGTACTGAGCGTGTTGCTCGTGGGTCGTTTCGTCAGCGCCTCCGCGGCCGCGGGGAACCTGGCGCCGGTGGCACTGACGATGATCCTGGGTGGCGTCGTGGTGATCGTGATCAGCGCGCTCGGGCTGCGCGAGCAGAAGTAGTCGGGGCGATTAGCGCCGTTTCAGCCTGAGCACGAGCGCGGCAGTGATAGAAATTAGTGGCTGGCCATCCGGCTAGCCATCGGTACATCCTATGCTAGGATGTACTCATGTCGGCCTCTAATTCGATGACGGTCAGCGAGCTCAAGAACAAGCTGCTCGAGGTAGTGCGCAGGGTCCAGAAGGGTGAAGTCTTCGAAATCACCAAGGACGGTGATCCCGTCGCGGTGCTCGCGCCACGGGCCACCTGGGATCGCAAGGTGACGGGGTTTGCTCGCATTCTGGTCAAGGGGCCTATCGAGTTGCCGGCGGATCAGTGGACCTACGACGTCGAGAACCTGCCGGCCGCCAAGAAGCGCTCCAGATGAGGATCGTGTTGGATACACACATCGTGGTTCAGGCTGCCAACGACGAGCTCACTCCGGCGCGGAAACGGTTGCTGGAAGCCGAGAGTTCCGAGTTGGCCCTGTCTGCCGTTACACTGTGGGAGCTGACCAAGCTCGTGGAGCTCGGCTATTTGGCGTTGCCCGACGGCTTCGAGAGATTCATGCACTATCTGTGTGCGCATCCGCGCTACGATATCATTCAGTACGACGCCAAGCTCATGATCGAACTGCTGCAGATTGCGCCGAAGCTGCATAAAGACCCTGCCGATCAGATCATTGTCGCGACGGCGCGCACGCTCGACGCTACGCTCATGACCGACGACAAACGAATTCGCGCGTCCCGGTTGGTCAAGGTCGCGTAAGGCGGGTGCTGGACGTATCGCGCTTGCGCGAGGGTGAGCTGAGAGCCGAAGGTAGCGGCATCCCGCCCTCTGGCAGCAGAACGAACTCCGTCGCGAGAACGCGAATTGTCCGCGAGACGACGACTTTATCCATCGGCGCACCTTTTCACCGTGCTTCGACTTTTTCCTGCAACCTCAATGGTTGGCGATAACTCGCAGGCGCGTGATCGACCGCAGGGAGAACACGAGCTTGAGAAAACCGGGGCTCCAGCCGTCTACTCCCGCATGAGGCTAACCATTTTGGGTCCCGTGCTCGCACTACTCATTTCATCCTGTGGTTCCGAAGGAAGCGACGAGGAATGCGACGACATCAACAATCAGATTGCGGAGGCCCTTGCCCTCTACAAGTCGAGGGGGGTTTTGGTCGCAAACGCGACGGCATGCGGAGAGAACGGCATTTCCAACCGACGAGATGGTTTCGACCCGCGGGCAACTGACGAGGCCGTTCTGAGTCTGCAGGAAGACTTTGCTGGGGCGTGCGAAAAGTTGGCACGCTGTTGACTTTGACATTTGCGGAGACATGCCGGTTTGGCTCCGAGGGCGCGTCGAGATTCTAGGATCGGCAATGGCTCCAACCCGCTGACGCCGCAAGTCCAGAGCCAGCGCTAGCTTTGAGCACTCGCAGCGCGCGACGCCAAAGCTCAGCTCTAGCTTTGAACGCTCGCTGCGCCAAAACGCAAAGCCAGCTCTGGCCTTGACCGCTCGGACCACAAAAAGCCAGAGCCAGCTCTAGCACGCATCGCGAGCGACGCGCGCCGGTCAGCGCAACGCAATCTTGCCGCGCAACGCGTGCCCGCTTCAAAAAACGTCGCCGACCGTTCGTTTAATGGCAACTCGCGCGTGGCTGTGGCCGACCAGCAATCGAAGAGAAGCTCGGACTGAATGAGCGGAGAGGACCAGGGCTGACCTGGAACGCGTCGAGGAAGACCCCGAACCGGCTGAAGCGCATCCCGCAGCGCTCGCCTATGCGCAGCTTGCAGAAGCCATCGCAGCGGTGCGCGATGAGGACGTGATCCCGATCCGGACGGACGTGAGTAGCGCGGTGACGCTGGTGCTCGGAGCGCTGCCGGCCGTGCGCGCGCTCCGGCCGGAAATCATTGAGGTATGGCGGAAGTTCGACT
Source organism: Deltaproteobacteria bacterium (assembly GCA_043780025.1). Classification (GTDB taxonomy): domain Bacteria; phylum Myxococcota_A; class Polyangia; order Polyangiales; family Polyangiaceae; genus SZUA-265. The sequence continues at coordinate 2,018 of JAYWEH010000322.1, read as the reverse complement.
TCGATCAGTTTGACAGGCTGGAGCTGTACGCGCGGGCGTTGCACCACGCGCATGTGCGGTGGCGCGCGGCTGCGCTGCCGAAGGTTGACGTGGCCACGCTCGCCAGCGAGCTGAGCGAGGCGCGGGACCGGTTGATGAGGAGCGCTGACGCTCTCGTGGCGCACGGATTGATCTCCGACGACCGATTGAAGCACCTCCGGAAGCAGCCGGGTTACCGAGCGATCGCGATGGACGTGGCGACCATTGTGGCGGTGGTCCGGGAGCGCTGGAGCGTGGTGAAGGGAAACACACCTCTGACGCTGAGTGAGCTGGATGCGTTGGCGGCGAGGGCGCTCGACTTGCTGTCGGCCATCGGGCGAAAGCAGCAGGGCCCGGGCGCGGTCAGCGAAGCGGCGAGCCAGCGTAACCGCGCCTTCACCCTGTTCGCGCGTGCCTATGGCGAGGCGCGGCGCGCCGTGTTGTACTTGCGGCCCAACGATGGCGATGCGATCGCGCCTTCGCTGTACGCCGGCCGAGGCGGTCGAGGCGCCGGTGAAGCGCTGCCCACTGGCGCGCAGAAGTCCGAGCGTCCGAGCTCGAGGCCCGGCACGGGCAAGCGGATCATAGCGCGAGCCGGTTCGCCTCCGATCGGATCTGACACAGCAAATCGGCGCCGTCACTCTCGTTCGCAGCGCGGCTTTCGGCCATATTGGGAGCATGAGGAACGAGGGCTCGTCGCGCTGCTGGAAGGGCACCGCGTCCTGGCTGAGCGGTGCGCTGGTCGCTTTGGGCACGAGCATGTCGCCCTACGCCTTAGCGGAGGCGGCGCCGGAGGCAGTGCCCGGCTTCGACTCCGCGGAGCATCGTTTCGGTCTCGCCCTGGGCTACGCATGGGTGGCGCGAACGGGGGTGCGCACGCCGGTGGTGCGGGCGGACTACACGTTCGCCTGGCAGGGTTTTGGCGTGGGCGCGGGCCTGGTCGTCGACCTGCAGCAAGATGGGCTCGGCGTGCCCGAGTTCATTCTCGCGGACGTCAACCTGCGCCGCAATCTGCTGCTCGGCGACGGGCGCCTGTGGGGCGCGGCCGAGCTCGTCATTCTGCGCGCGTCACGAGGAGAGTTTGGTGATCCGAAGGTCAGCCTATACCATGGCACCGCACTGGGCGCCGAGCTCGGTTATGAATTCGGGCGCACCAGGTCGCGCCGGCCGTTCGCCTCCGTGCGGGTCGACTTGCCCGTGTACACCACGGAGATCGAGACGTTGAGCTTAGCGCCCCAGCAAGGCCCGGACAGCGGCGCGACGCTCATCGACTACCAGCGCGTCTGGACCCCCGCGTACACGCTGTGGATTGGGATCGCACTATGATGACGACGTCGAGGCCGCGGTACCTGCGCAGGATCACCGGTTCGTTGTGGATCGTCTGTAATTTCGCGTTGCTGGGTTGTCGATTCGATCGATTCGAGCGCCCCGAAGCGTCCTATCTGGGGGGTGGGCACGACGTCGCGACCACGCGCGAGCCCATGACGGCGCCGCCGCGGCTCGTCGTGAGCATCGCGCTCTCCGATTTTGCGGTGGCTCATTTCATCGAGCTTCAGCTCGACGTGGCCGTCGAGAGCGGGCAGAGCCTGTTCGAGCAGGGGGCTTCCGGGCGCTGGCTCGATGAGGGGGCTGGCGCTGACTTCGAGGTGGATTTTGGTGAACCGGCTTCGAGCGCCTTGACGCTGGTGTCAACACTCGACGCGGTTCCGTGCGACGCTGGGCCGTGTGAGCTCGAATTTGAGCTGCTGCCACGGGGAGAGTGGTCGAGCGACGTGGCGTTTCCGATCGACTACCACGCGCGCGTGAGTTTGGAGCTCGAGCGGCGCGATCGTCTGGCGCTCGAATCGGATCTCGAGGTCAGCCTGGAGGTGTTGCCATGAATGCGATCGCACGCCCGCGCCTGGCGCCCGCGCGACAGGCGCTACTCGCCAAGCTCGTCATCGGCTTCAGCACGGTAGTTGCGCTGGCCACGTCGGCTCCGGAAGGGCCCCCCTTGTGGA
>JAYWEH010000321.1:0-10388 GCA_043780025.1 Deltaproteobacteria bacterium | reverse complement strand
GTCGCGGCGACCTTTCGCTTCCTGCGCTACATCGACGCGCGCACGCGCAGCGACGGCTGGGACATCCAGATCGAGCTGCAGCGCGTGCAGAGCGGCGGTGAGCTGCGGCGCGCCGTGCCGCTCGCGGAGGCCCGATGAGCTGCAAAGCGGGCGTGGCCGCGCTCCTACTCTGCGTGGCCTGCACCTGCGCTTGGCCGACGCGCGCGGCGCACGCCGAGGAGCCGCCCTCCGATGAACAGCCGCCCTCCGATGAACAATCACTCGCGGCGGAGCCAACGGAGGAGCTCCCGCACATCGACAAACCCAGCATCAACGCGGCTCTCGACGAACTGCTCGAGCCCGACGCCTATGCCTTCTGCCGGCGCCCGCGCTATGAGCTCAGGCCCCAAGAAGAACCACTGTGCGCGCTGGCCCAGGCCTCGAACGAGCGCTGCCCGAGCTTCGAGGCCGCGTGCGAGCGCCTCCACGCTGTAGACCCCGAACCCAAAACTGAACGGAGCCTTCTCGGCCCGCTTTTCTTGGCAATTCTGAGGGCACTCGGCTACGTGCTCCTCGCCGTCATCGTGGTCGTGGTGCTGGTGTTCTCGGTGCTGTTACTGGGCCAGCTGTGGAGCTCGAGGCGGCCCCGCGCGAACTCCGACGCGCCGCCGCCCGAGCCGAGTGATGACGCAACACTGGCGAAAGCCGCCGATACCGAATTCAATCGCGACGCCGAGCTGCACCTCGATCGCGCCAAGAAGCTCGCGGAACGCGGGGACTACGTCTCGGCATTTTTCGAGCTGCACCTCGCGGTGGTCTTGAGCCTCGACGCCCGCGGCTTGATCGAGGCCCGGCGCGGCCGCAGCAACGGGGACTATGCGCGCGATCTGCTCGCCCGGCCGGAGCTCGGCACCGCCTTTCGCGAGGTGACACGGGCCACTGAAGCCGTGCAGTTCGGCGGACGCACCGCGAATCGGGACGGCTTCGAGCGGTTGCTCGCGCGAGCCTCCTCGTTGCTCGGCACGGGGCTGTCGTTGATCGCGATCGCGTGCCTTTGCGTTGCGTGTGGCGCATCTGAGGGCGGGACCCGTCGCGGCTCCGAGCGCTGCGGTACGCGAGCGGACGGCTATTCACTCCTGTGCCAGCTGCTGGAAAAGCAATGGCTGGCCGCGCCCGTGCGCCTGCGCTATCGCCCGATCGAAAAGCTCGGCGGTGAGGTGGCGACGATCATCTTGCTCGCAAATCGCCTGGATTCCCAGCAGATCGCGGCGCTCGACGAATGGGTCGCCGGCGGTGGCGTAGCCGTGTTGACAACTCCGTTCGAGCATTTTGATTCGCAGCTCGGCGTCGAGCGCTCCGGTCCACCGTGCGACAAGGCCACGATCGAAGGCCGCACCTTGCACGTGATGGGCGCCTCTTTTGGTGACTCGCAGTTGTCACCGCAGGTCACCTGCACTGCGGGTCAGACCTTCATCGGTCATGCCCCATGGGGTGAAGGGCAGCTCTTCTTCTTTCCCGGCCCGGAGGCCCTGCAGAATGCGAGTCTCGTCGCGGGAGACAACGCCTGGGCGCTCTCCCCCTTGTTTCTGCCACTGCGCGGCCCTGTGGAAATCGTCGGGCACTGGACGGGCAGCGCAGCGGATAGCCCGCTGTCGGCCGTCACCGCTGCGGGGCTGTCGCCCTGGCTACTGCAGATCGCGCTGCTCGCCCTCGCGCATGCGCTGTTTCGCGGCACGCCGTTTGGGCGCCGCGTGGATCCCGCGCGCAACCCGCGCCGCCGCTTCAGTGAACACGTGCGCGCGCTCGGCGAACGTTGGGCGGACGTGCGCGCCTCTCGTACGGCGCTGATCGCGTACTCGAACTTCGCGCTGGAAGTGCTGCGGGAGCGCACGCCGTCGGGAGCCAAGTTAGGGATCAGCGAACTCGCCAACGCCCTCGCCAAACGCACCGGCCGCTCGGAAGCCGAGGTGGCGCGTACGCTGGCCTGGGCGCGGCTGGCTCGCGAAGACACGGAGGCTCCGATCAACGAGCCCGAACACTTGGATACGCTGAAAAAGCTCGGGCGTCTGCTCGAGGAGTCTGGAGGATCGCGTTGAACGCCGACACGTTATCGTCAACTTTTGCCGCCATTCAATCGGAGGTCGGCCGCGTGCTGGTGGGCCAAGCGGCGCTGATCGAGCAGGTGGTGGTGGCGCTGCTCGCGCGCGGCCACGTGCTGATCGAAGGTGTGCCGGGCGTCGGCAAGACGCTGCTCGTGCGCGCGCTCGCCAGCGTCATGGGGGCAGAGTTCAAGCGCATCCAGTTTACGCCGGATCTGATGCCGACTGACGTCACCGGCGGCAACGTGTTCGACGGGCGCAAGGGCGAGTTCAGCTTCGTGCCAGGCCCCGTGTTCACGCAACTCTTGTTGGCGGACGAGATTAACCGCGCACCGGCCAAGACTCAATCGTCGTTGCTCGAGGCCATGCAGGAGGCCACCGTGACCGCGGACGGGATCAGCCGCAGCCTGCCGGCGCCCTTCTTCGTCATCGCCACACAGAACCCGGTGGAGTCCCAGGGCACCTATCCGTTGCCGGAAGCCCAGCTCGATCGCTTCTTGCTCAAGCTCTTGGTCGGCCACCCCGAGCGCGCGGTCGAGCGCAACATCGTCAGGAATTTCGTCAACGGTTTCGACGCCGCGCGGCTCGCAGAAGCCGGCCTACGCACGCTCTGTGAGCCTAAAACAGTGCTCGCCATGCAACAATATGCAGGCAGCGTGCGGGTCGACGACGCGCTCATCGACTACGTGACGGACATCGTCGGCCGCACACGCGCCCACCCTTCGATCTACCTCGGCGCGTCGCCCCGCGGCTCGATCGGGCTCACCGCACTCAGCCGCGCCCACGCCGCGGTGAACGGCCGGGACTTCGTGATCCCGGACGACGTGAAGGCGTATGCCGCGCCCGCCCTCCGGCACCGCATCATGTTGCACCCCGACGCGGAGCTGTCCAACGTGAGCGCGGACGACTGCATCGAATCGATTTTGCGCGAAGTCCCGGTACCCAAAGGCATCGCGTGACCGGGCGAGCAAGAACCGCGTGATCCCGTCGCTCAGACTGGTGCTCCTCTTGATCGGGCCGGCGCTCTTGTCGCTGTGGGTGCTGCTCGACCCGAGTTTTCTGAGCCTGGTCTGGATCGCGGATGCGGCGATCCTGGTGCTCGCCCTGCTCGATTCGCTGTCGGTGCTGAAGCCGCTCGTCTCGATCACGCGCGAGGAGCCGGGCGTCTTGTCGATCGGTCGCCCCAACCCGATCCGCTTGTTTGTGCGCTCGCGCACGCGCCGCAAGCTCGATCTCCAGGTCAATGACGACCTGTTCGACGCGGCGTCCGCGGAGGGCCTGCCCGCAAAGCTGCTGCTTGGCGCGCTCGCCGTGGCACCACTCAGCTACCAGCTCACGCCCGCGCGGCGCGGCGCCTACCGCCTCGGCCCCGTGTCGGTGCGTTATCCATCCCTGCTCGGCCTGTGGACGCGCCAGCTGCGCTTTCCAATGCTCTCGGAGGTGAAGGTCTACCCCGACTTGCACCAGGTGCGCGCGTTCGAGCTGCACGCCCGAGAGAACCGGGAATACGACGCCGCGCGCGTGACGCGCAGGCGCGGAGGAGAGACGGAGTTCGCGCGCCTGCGAGACTACACCCGCGACGACGAGTACCGCAGCATCGATTGGAAAGCCACCGCACGCCGGCAGAAGCTCGTGGCACGCGAATACCAGCTGGAGAGCAATCAAGAGCTGGTGTTGATGCTCGACGCCGGCCGGATGATGACCGCGGAAGTGCGCGGCCTCACCCAGTTCGATCACGCGCTCAACGCCGCCTTGATGCTCGGGCACGTGGCGGTGCGCACCGGTGACCGCGTGGGCCTGATGGCGTTTGACGCCAGCCTGCGCGCGTTCATGCCACCTGCCCGCGGTCAGGCCGGCATCAGCCAACTGATCCGCACGGCGTATGATCTACACCCCGAGCTCGTCGAATCGGATTATGCGGGCGCCTTCCGCATGCTCGAGCTGCGGCAACGCAAACGCGCGCTCTGCGTGCTGTTCACGCAGGTCCTGGATGACGCGGTAGCGAACCGGCTGCGCGCCGGCTGCAAAGCGCTCTCCCGACACCACTTGCCGCTGGTGGTCTTGTTCAGGGACCTGGACGTCGAGGCGCTGCTCGCCCCCAAGACGGACAGCCGCGAAGAGCTGTACGTGCGCGCGGCCGCCGCCGAGCTCGTGCGCTGGCGGGCGGGCTTCGTACGCGACCTGCGCCACGGCGGCGCGCTGGTCCTCGACGTCGGCCCGCGCGACCTCACGCCGCAGCTGATCAACCGCTATTTCGAAGTAAAAGCGCGACATTGGCTCTGAGCGCCGCGCGCAGATCCGACTCCAATGATAACGAAACTCATTTACAGCTAGCACCCGATCGGGCATGGAATCCGGCACCCTGATGCGTCGAATCCTCGTCGTGCTGCACCGCTGGCTGGGGCTGGGCATGGCGCTGTTCTTGTTCATCGCCGGGCTCACGGGGGCATTGATCGCGTGGGAACAAGAGCTCGATGCCTGGTTCAATCCCGAACTGTACCAGAGCCGCTCGCAGAGCTCGGCGCACCTGGATCCCATCACGCTCGCCGAGCGCGTGGAAGAGAGCGAGCCACGCCTCGTCGTCACCCAGCTCCCGCTCGAGGTCAAAGCCGGTCAATCGGCGCTCCTGTCGGTGAGCGGCCGCTGGGATCCAAGCACCGGCGAGGCCCATGAGCTCGGCTACGATCAGCTCGCGGTCGACCCGGCGACGGGGGCGCCGCAGCAGCGCCGGCAATGGGGGAAATTTGCGCTCGATCGCCTGCACCTGATGCCGTTTCTGTACCGGCTACACTACAATCTGCATTTGCCGGACGGTTTTGGCGTCAATCTGGGCATCTGGCTCATGGGGTTGTGCGCTGTGGTCTGGGTGGTCGACGCGTTCATCGCGATCGTGATCGCGTTCCCTAGGCGCAAGTCCTGGCGCAAGTCGTTCGCCTTCCGCTTCGGCAAGGGTGCCTACAAGCTCAACTTCGATCTGCACCGCTCCGGAGGCGTCTGGTCGTGGCTGTTGATGCTGGCACTCGCCGTCACCGCGGTATCCATGAACTTCAGCCGCGAGGTCGTCAAACCCATCGTGCAGCTGTTTTCTCCGCTGACACCCAGCCCCTTCGACCAGCGAAGCGAGTCGCCGGCCGAGCCGGCAGGGTTCGATCGCCGGCACATCCTCGAGCTCGCCCGAGCCGATGCCACGCACCTCGGGATTCAGGCGCCTCCCGGCGCGCTGTTTCACGCCCCGCGCCGCAACCTCTATGGCGTCGGATTTTTCGCGCTCGGTGCGGATCGCGGAGACGGCGGCCTCGGCAACCCCTGGCTCTATTACGACGACCGCACGGGCGCGCCGCGCGGCCAAGAAGTGCCGGGCACCGGCAGCGCGGGTGATCTGTTCATGGAGCTGCAATTTCCGCTGCATTCCGGCAGAATTCTGGGCGTACCGGGCCGCATCCTGATCACCTTCTTGGGCCTCGGCGTGGCGCTCTTGAGCGTCACCGGCATCGTGATCTGGGTGCGTAAACGCCGCGCGCAGCCTCAGACGGCGCCGCGGCGTGCTTCGAGCTCACGTCGGATCACCGACATGCGTTCCGTGTCGAGCGGGTAGTAGCGAATCAAGCAGAGCGCGATCAAGAGCGCGATCACCGGAATCCCCGCGAACAGCCAGCGGATGCCCAGGATCGCCTCGGGCGTCTGCGCGCCGCCGAGCTTGGCGTCAAAGCCCGTCAACTCGAGCAGCGGGCCGCCGATCAGCATGCTGAACATCATGCCGACCTTCATCACCCAGGAGAACGTCGCGGTGTACGCGCTCTCCCGGCGCTGGCCACTCGACAGCTCGTCGAAATCAATCACGTCCGCCGTCATCGCCGGCAGCACTACCCACAAACCGGTGGCTGAAAAGCCGTTGAGCGCGGAACACACGAGGCTGAGCCAGGGCGCCCCTGGCGTGTACAGCCAATAGCTCGAGCCAAACGCGACCAGGCCGACCAGGAGCGCCCACGTCAAGGTCTTGTGTTTGCCGAAGCGCCGGGCCAGCTCTCGCGCCGCTGCGATGCCAAAGAAGCCCGCAATCATGTACACGATGCCGCCCGCGAACCCGATCCCGGAGGCCTTGGCCATGTCACCATGGAACACGTGGTAGGTGAGGGCGTAGAAGCCGAGTGTGCCCACGAGTCCGGTGGGGATTGCGTACAGAAACGCCGTGCCGAGCAACACGAGATACGGCCGGGTCGACAGCGCGTCCCGGAACATACGAACGAAGCCAGCGCGCGCTTGCGTTCTGACGTTCACGTAATAGCGCTCCCGCACGTACACGAAATTCGCGATGCCGGAGAACGTCATCCAGGCACCCGCCAGCGCCGCAGCCCACATGGCGCCGCGCGCCACGTCGACCTGCCCCGTCGCTGGATCCGTCCACCATGAGCGATTCGCGAAAAAGAGCGCACCGCTGACCAGCGCACCGGCAGCCTTTTGGACCACCCCCTTGTAGGCCATCACGCTGGTGCGTTCGTCGTAGTCCGGCGTGAGCTCCGCCCCGAGGCTCTGATACGGCGTGTTGTACGCCGCAATCAGCGGCGAATAGAGCAGCGCCGAGATCAACATGAACCAGAAGATGTGCTCCGGCGTCCAGCTCGGGCGGGCCAGAAACAAGCAGGGCAACGCCACACCCGCGACGATCGAGCCCACGAGCACGAACGGCCGGCGCCGGCCCCAGCGGCTGCGCGTGTTGTCAGAGACCCAGCCGAAGAACAGGCCGCTCATGGCGTCGACCAGCAGCATGAGTGCGCGCACGATGCTGATGCGCGAAGGCGCAACGCCCAGGAAGACGTTGAACACGCCATCGACGAGCCCGTTGTACAACCAGTGACCGAAGATGTCGGTCGTACCGCCGAGCGCGTAGGCGACCTTGGTGCTCTGGCTCAGACGATCGGGCGGCTTCGGATCCACGCGCGCGTCATACCAGGCCGCCCCCGTACACGGCGCCACGAAACGTCATGACGCGGCCCGTCAGTCCCCCGTCGGCGGGCGCGAGCTCAGGCTCCGCGTCTTCACCGCCGGCTCAATCCACACCCGTTCGAGCTCGATGCGGCCGGCGTGTTCGATCACCTCCGTCGCGGTCACGTTGGAGAGCCGCGTGTCGGCGACCCGGATCCCCTCGATGGTCGCCCCGGGAAAACCCCGCACGTGGAACAGGCGAGGGCTCTGCTCGGCCGTGACATTTTCCATGACGATGTTCCTGGCGGTCGGCGGAAACTTTCCGTTGGGCCCTTCCTCGTACAGGAAATCGATGGTGAGCAGCGCCTCCGAGACGCGACCCACCTGCACGTTGCGCATGTATACGTTCTCGATCACGCCGCCGCGCCGCGCGTTGGATTTGAGGCGCAAGGCGCGATCCAGGTTCGGGCTGTCCATGCGGTTGTTTTCGATGAACACGTTGCGCGCGCCGGCCGCAATTTCGCTACCGATGGCCACGCCGGCGTGGCCGTCGCGCATGCTGGAGCCGCGCACGATGATGTTCTCCGAAGGTCGCCCCACTCGCCGGCCATCGTCGTTACGCCCAGACTTGATGGCAATGCAGTCGTCGCCCACGTCGAAGATGCAGTTCTCGATCAGCACGTCCTTCGACGAGTCGGGGTTGCAGCCGTCGTTGTTGGGACCGTGGCTGATGATCTCGAGGCCGCGCACCGTCACATTTTCAGACAGCACGGGGTGCACTTCCCACATCGGCGAGCGGATGATCTTCACGCCTTCGATCAGCACGTTGCGAGTGCGGTAAGTCTGGATGAAGTTCGGGCGCAGGTAGTGCCCCTTGCCGAAGACGCGCTCGGCCACGGGCACGCCCTGCTCGCTCATCACGTTGAGCGCCTTCACGTCCGGCGCGGCGCGCGACTTTCCGTCGGGCCCTTTCTTGGCCCAGGCCCACCAGTTGCCGTCCGCAGCAGCGCCGTCCAGCGTGCCGGAGCCGGTGATCGCCACGTTCTCGCGATCCAGGGCGTAGATCAACGGCGAGTAGTTCATGCACTCGATGCCTTCCCAGCGCGTGAGCACGACCGGCAGGTATTTTTCCGGATTGGGATCGAAGCGCAGCGTGGCCCCCTCGGCCAGGTGCAGATTGATGTTACTTTCGAGCCGCAGCGCGCCCGTCAGGAACACGCCGGATGGAACGACGACGCGCCCGCCGCCCTGCGCGCTGCAAGTCGCGATGGCCTTGTGGATGGCCAGGGTGGCGTCGGTCTTCCCATCGGGGATCGCGCCCTGCTCCGTGATCGGGCAATCGCGCTCGGGAAAGCTCGGCGGCACAATGCGCGCTAGGATCGACGCGACGCCTGCCCAACCCATCGGTGCGCTCGTAGCGCCTGCGTTGGGCTCCACGGCGCTGGCAGAGGCAGCGGCGGCTGCCGGCGCTGCGTGGGCTGTCGATTCCGACTGCACCTGCGGTGACGCCGCCGAACACGCTGCGAGGAGCGCGCCCATGACCGTGATCCCAATCCCTGACCGTTTCGAGTGTGCCTTCACACCCCCATACGCACGGCAATGCGCGGCCGATCGCAGTATTTGCGAGAACCTGCGCGCAGGCTCGAGAGCACTCCTTGTCAACCCGGGCAATCTTCGCGAAACTCGCGGAATGACGGGTCGATTTCGCGCGGCGCAGGGCGACCGCGTGCTCCTTGGCTTGCGGGAATTTTTTGGCCGCGAGCCCGTCACCACCGTGCAGAGCGACCGCGCCGAGGAGAAGCTCCTCGGGCTGTTCCAGCGCGCGGCCCGGGACGTGCCCGCGTATCGCCGCTTCCTCGAACAGCACGGGATCAGCGCCGCGAGCGTGTCGGACCTGGCAGCCTTTCGCCGCCTGCCGGTCACGACCAAGGATAACTACTATCGGCCGAATCCACTCGCCGACCTGTGCTGGCACGGCGCGCTCGACGCCTGTGACATGGTGGCGTTGTCGACGGGGTCCACGGGGGAGCCGGCGGCGTGGCCGCGCTCCGCGAGCGACGAGCTCGTCACCAGCGAGCGCTTCGAGCAGGTGCTGGACGCTTTTGGCGCGAGAGAGCGGCGCACACTGGCGGTGATCTGTTTTGCGCTCGGCAACTGGGTCGGTGGCTTGTACACGCTCGCGTGCTGCCGGCACCTGGCCGCGAAGGGTTATCCGATCACCGTAATCGCCCCCGGCAACAACCCAGCCGAGATCCTGCGCGCGCTGCGTGTGATGAGCGGGCACTACGACCAGCGCGTCCTGTTCGGCTATCCGCCGTTCGTCAAAGACATGGTCGACGCGGCGCTCGCCGAGGGCATCGACCTCTCGAGCCCGCCCACGCGGCTGGTGTTCGCCGGCGAAGTCTTCAGCGAGCAGTGGCGAGATTGGGTCTCTAGCCGCGTCGGTTCACTCGATCCCTCGCGCTCGACGGCGTCCCTGTACGGCACCGCAGACGGGGGCGTACTCGGCAACGAGACGCCGCTGTCAATCCAGATCCGCCGCGCGCTCGCAGAGCACCCGGACGCCGCGCGCGCCCTGTTCGGTGAGCCGCGTCTACCCACGCTGTGCCAATATGATCCCGAACATCGCTACTTCGAGGTGGAGGACGGCTGGCTCTTGTTTTCGGGTGACGGGGGCGCGCCACTGTTGCGCTACAAGATCCTCGATCGCGGCGGCATCGTGGGGTTCCGCGAGATGCAGCGCTTTCTCTCCGATCACGGCGTGGAGCTGTCGGGCGGCTACACAGGCCCCGAGCTGCCGTTCGTTTTCGTTTTCGGCCGCTCGAGCTTCGCGGTTTCTTACTACGGAGCCAACGTCTATCCGGAAAACGTCGCAGTCGGCCTGGAGCAACCGGAGCTGGCGTCCAGCTTGACGGGCAAGTTCGTGCTGCAAGTGCTCACCGACTCGAGTCAGGATGTGTTCCTCGATCTCAAGGTCGAGCGCGCGCGCGGCCTACCCAACGCGGCTAACTCTGGTCCGTCCAGCGCAACCATCGCGGCGCAGGTCCGCGGTCAGCTCGAGCGGCTGAACAGCGAGTTCAAAAACTACGTGCCGGCCGCTCGCCGCGACCCGCGCGTCGAGCTCAGAAGCTTCGAAGACCCGGAATATTTCCCGCGCGGCGTGAAGCACCGCTACACGCGCTAGGGCTCTGTGCTTGGCTGAGCCGGTGCCGTGACCACAGGGCCTGCCCCGCGCGTCTGGCGCCAGATCAACGCCGCGCCGCCCACAAACATGAGCACGCTGATGAGCTCGGCCTGAGTCACTTGGAACCCGAACAGGTCATAGGTTGAATTGACGCGGATCTTCTCGATCCAGAAGCGTTCAAAACCGTTGAACATCATGTAGAC
>JAYWEH010000320.1:0-4369 GCA_043780025.1 Deltaproteobacteria bacterium | reverse complement strand
CAGCCGTCCCCGGCGCCCCGGGGCCCGCCGAGGCCTCCCTGGGGCCGCGGGCAGTGCCGATGCGCGAAGCGGGAGTCTGCTCCGGCAGCAAGAACCCGATCGCGGCGAGCACCAATACCCCCGCCGCGGCGGAGCCGATCCAGAGCGCCCGCCCGCGTGACCCCGCCGGCGCGATGGGCCGCGTTTCTCCACTGCTCTCCGCTGAACCGACACCCGGTGCCGTGCCCGCGCTCACCCGCGCTGCAGCGGCGGCCTCCGTCCGCGGCGCCGGCGTTTCGCTGCGGGCCACTATTTCACTGCGACCCACGAGCAGTGGCTGCGCGGGTACGCCGGAGGCAGCCTTGGCCGGCTCCGAAGACCAGCGCCGCGTGGGGCTCGCGCTCGGCCGCGCGCTCGTAGCACCCGTCGCGCCGGTGTGGGGCGGCGGCGGGGTCGAACCGCGCCGTGACATCATGGACGGCCGCGAGAGCAGCTGGCGGATCACCACCTCGCTGCGCCGATCAGCAAACGGCACCAGCGCCTCGGCCATTTCGGCGGCGGACTGAAAGCGCGCGTCCGGCGACTTCTCGAGCCCCTTGTCCACCAGCGCGGAAAGGCCCGGCGGCAGATCGCTGCGCAGCTGATCCAGCGGTGTCGGCGTGGCCGTGGCGAGCAACATGAACAGCTCGCTCAATACCCCCGACTCGGGCTCGAACGGCGTCTTGCCGCTCAACAGCTCGTACAGCATCACCGCGACGCTATACAGATCGCTGCGCGAATCGACGTTTTTTGGATTGCGAGCTTGTTCCGGCGAGACGTACAGCGGCGTGCCCAGCGCCGCACCGACACCCGTCAAATTGAGCGGCGCCTGCCCGCCGGGGCCGACCTGCGTGCTGCCGGGCTGCCCGACAGGCTGAATCTTGCTGATGCCGAAGTCGAGGATCTTGATGAAATCCGGATCGTCGTCCTTGCGGATCACGAAGCAGTTTGCCGGCTTGAGATCGCGATGCACGATGCCGGAGCGGTGCGCCACCTGCAGCGCGCGCAGCACCTGCAACACGAAGAACACGGCGCGCCCCACGTCGGGCAAGCCGGGCTCGCCCTCGCGAGTCAAGAGCTCCTCCAGGTCCTCGCCCTGCAGGTACTCCATCACCAGGTAGGGCAAGCCGCTCGGCAGCGTGCTCACGTCGAGCACGTGCACGACGTGATCGTTGTTGATGCGCGATGCGGCCACGCCCTCGTTCAGGAAGCGCTCCACCACGCCCGGCATGTCGATGATGGCCGGGCTCATGAACTTGAGCGCCACCGGCGCCTGACGCAGCACGTGCGTGGCCTGAAATACCGCGCCCATCGCGCCTTCCCCGATCAAGCGCTCGACTGTGTATTTGCCCTCCAGCACTTCGCCAGTGCGTGGGTAAGCATGCTCACTAACGGGGGGCATCGTGATACGTGAGAACCGGGCTGTTCGGACAGACCTCGCGCGAGGCTAATACGGCGGTTCCAATGAAGCGATGGTAATTTCGAGTGCCCCGGCTGGGCGAGGGCATCGAAATTCCCGCTTTGCTACCGACAGACGTCGCGCGACGCGCTTCGTCGCGCGAGGTTAAATAGCCCGCTCGAACCGCCCTGCGCTTTTCGTGTGTGCAGCGCCCACAGCAGAGACGCATGCCCACAAATTGAGCCGCCGTCACCGCGCTGAAGCCGTCGTCACCCCGACCGCGAGACGTCGTCCAAGCGCGGGAACACCTCGAAGAACTGGCGCGGCGCGCGACGCTTGCGCAAACACCGCGTCGCCCCGCTCATGTAACAAACCGAAAACGCGAGCCGTCGCTGCCCGGGGCGATTCCGGCCCGAACGATGCCAGACCTGGCTGTCGAGCAGCACCACTTCGCCGGCCTTCACCGGTAGCGCCACTGCGCGCGCGAAGGCCTCGCGGGCCTGCACCTGGTCGTCAGGGACCACGCCGCCGAGCGGCGCCGCCAAGCCCCAGGTATGGCTGCCAGGGACCACCTCCAGGCACCCGCCATCCTCCGGAGCGTCGTCGAGGGCGGTCCAGATCTGCAGCTCGGGTTCCTGACTCAGCCCCCAGAGTTTGCCGCCATCCTGGTGCCACGGGATCTCGCTGCCCCGAGCAGCGCCCTTGTTGAACAAGATCGCCCGATAGATAACGACGCTGCCGGCGATGCGCCCGCAAGCAATGCGCCTAAATAGCGGGTTGGACAGCCACTCCAGAAACCGCGGGTCCCGCTCCAGCTTCTCGAGCTTGCGGTAGGAGAGCGACGGCCCCTGCCAACCCAATCCGCGGGGCGCGTCCTCGGACCGCCCGGTCGTGCCGTCGAGCTGAAAGAACAAGCCGGGATAGGTCACCCGACCTAACATCAGATCTTCGGCTCGCTCCCGCAGCAGAGCGAGCCCTCGATCATCGAGGACACGGCCCAGCCGGGCGTAACCCTGTGTCGCCAGCTCCGCCAGGCACCCCTCGAGCTCGAAGCGGCCACTCTCGGGCATCAACACCCCCGCACTCTACACCCGGCCATAGGGTAGCCCGATGCGTTTTTGCTCGCGCCGGTCTCCACCGCCGGCCCAACCGTACCGTTAACCAGGAACATGGGATTGCGCCGCAACACCTCCGAAGAGCACGACTGCCCTTCGGGCAAGGGGTCTCTACTGCGCATTCGAGAGGTCGGCCCTGCTCAGCGAGCGGCCGAAACCAACGCCGACGTCTGGACCTCGGAAGGCCGCACCAACGACCTCTACGACGGGGAGGCACCCATCTGCGAGGAGTGCTGGATGGCTTACCTCGCGCCGATCCGCAAGTGGTGCCGCTCGCTCAGCGACGCAGAGCGTTTCCGCGTCCCCCTCGCCGCCGAGATCCGTCAGTTTCCCATACCCAAGCGCCCCTTGTCGCGAGCGACGCTGGTCTACAACCAACTCTACGGAGACGGCACGTACACCGAAAGCGTGGGCTACTGGTACGAGCGCGACGACACCTTCACCGCGGAGCTGACGGCCTACGCCAACAAACACGCACTCGCCTTCGACCTCGAGCCCGGCCCTCCCGACCGCCAGGATCAAATCCTAGTCTCCGCCAGCACCTCCCGCCGCCGGCCGTCTACCTCGGCGCGGTGAAACAGCGGCGCTTGCAGTCGACGTAGCAGCTGTTGTTGGTCTTACAGGTTTCGCGGCAGGCGTCGCGGCACTTCTTCTGGCGGATCGTGCTCGGGTTGGCGAACTGCACACTCAGGTCGCGCGTCTGGCTTTCAGTGATTGAGAACGACAGCTCGCGCCGCTGGTCTCCGCTGACCGCCACGAGCTTGTGGTCACCCGGATTCACCTGCAGCGACTTGCCGCGCGGGAACGGACCCGATTTTTTGCCCTGGACGAACTCGTCCGCGATCGCCACCCCATCGATACTGACCTCGGCAGATTCGTCGCCGAGCCCGTCCACTCGAATCCGCAGCCGGGGTATGCGGTGGCGCAGCGCTTCACGCTCGCGCGCGCACTCTTCCCGCGCTTGCTCTTCGCTGGCCGCGTCGCCCTGTGTCATTGGTGACTTCAGCACCGCCTCATACCGGGCGTCGGCTTCGACCCACTCGCCGAGCTTGACCCGCGCCCGGGCCGTCCAGACGCCCATGCTGTGCAAACGGGACAACTGGAACGCCCGATCGAACGCGCTTTTCGCGTCCGCGTATTTGCCGGCGTTGTAAGCGCCCATGCCCTCCTCGTACGATTTCGCCGCTTCGGGATCGGCGGCGGATACGGCCCAGCTGGTGAAGAACAGGGCCAGAGCTAGAGCCAGGGCGATCAACGCTCCCCAGACGCCCACGGCGCCGACCTTCGTTCCAGCGATTGCGTTGGCAACCATCCGTTCACTCTACCAGAAACAATTGTGGGTGGCCCATCGCGGGCCACTCGGAATGCGGCGCTCCGGACGCGCGGACAAACCTACGCTCCCGGGCACTCCGATCTTCCCGAAATTTTTCAGCGAGGGCACGCGGTCACTCGCACAACTCGGCGTGCAGGGCTTGCTGCGCTTTCACGAAGTCGCCCCGGCTCACGGTAAACTGCATGTTGGTTTGCCGCGCGGTCTGCGACACCCCGATGATATTGATGCCGGCCTGGGCCATGGCCCGCGTCGCCTGAGCCAGGATCCCTGGCTTGGCGATATTCGAACCGATCGCACACACGATCGCCACGGGGATGACCTTGACCACGTCGAACATGCCTTCGAGCGTCTTGACGACCTCCGCCTTCAGGTCGCGATCCCAGAGCACCAGATCGATGGTGTTCGCGTTGGTCGCCTTGCTGATGTAGGAAATCTGGTGATTCACCAGCACCTGCATGATGCGGAAGTCAGAGCCCACTTCCGCCACCATGCGCGTATCGTGCA
>JAYWEH010000319.1:0-4376 GCA_043780025.1 Deltaproteobacteria bacterium | reverse complement strand
TCGAGCCGCGGTTACCCGGCGGCGCCCGGGGTCTGGCCATTGGGTCCCAGTAGCTTGTCCGGCCGCCGAGCTAGATTGTAGGTAAACGCAACCAAGATGGGTGTACGTTTGTTTTCTCCTCGGGTGGACCCAGACCCCGATTCTCGCTCGGGGGCCGCAGCAAAGTCGATCGGCCAAGAGGCCGCAGCGCTGCTGTTGGTGGCCGCGGCTGCCTACTTGGCGCTGGCCCTGGGCAGTCTGGAACTGGGGACCGAGCAGGTGCAGTCCGGGGAGGGCAATTGGGTGGGCCCGGTGGGGACGGGACTGGCCCAACTGCTCGTGAGCGGATTCGGTGTCGTGGCGTGGCTCTTGCCGGTGGAGATGATGCTGGTCGCCGCGCCATTGTTTCGGCGCCGGCAGCTCCAACCGCTCGGGCTTCGGCTCAGCGGGGACCTCGTCATGGCCATCCTCGTGGCGGCGCTTACGCATGTGGCGTTGCCGGATTTCTCGTACGAGGCCGAGCTGCCGCTCGGCGGCCATGTGGGGCTGTTTTTTGGAGAGATCCTGCGCTCGCTGTTCTCGACGATAGGTTCGTTCCTGATTGGCCTGACGGCGGTGGGGCTGCTGCTCATCGCGCGCAGCGCCTTTTCGTTCATCGATTGGTGCGAACGTGTGGCGGAGGCCGCGCGGCGCTGCCGCGACGGGCTGCTCGTGCTCGGGGCTCGTTTGCGCCGAGCCTGGCTCGAGTGGCGCGGCTCTCGCCCGAGCGCGTTCCCCGACCTGGACGACAGCGGCACGCTCGCCTCGGGCTCGCGCCTGAGCTGGCTGCCGTCGGGCGGTGACGGGCGGACCGCTTGGACTCCCCGCGAGAATACGGGGATCCCGCCGCTCGCGGTGTCGAGCGCCCTGCGCAATGAGCTGGGCCTAGCCGTTCGCGCCATGTTGGATTCTGATGAGGCTGGCCCGACCTCCAGCGCCGCCGCCGTGAACGCATTCGCCGCAGACGAACCGGAAGATGACGCCCCTGCCGCTGTCGAGCCGCCGGCGCCGCGCTCGCGCCGATCGCGGCTGCCGCCGCCGGAGCGCACCGAGGAAGCGCCGCTCCCGCCCGCAGCGGCCGCCACCGCGCCGAGCGAGGCCCCCGGCCGCGGCCCCAAGATTGTTGATACGCGGCCGCACAGCAAACTGCTGCGTGCGGATCGTCACGGCCCCGCGGCGGCGAAGGGCGCTTACGTACCTCCGTCGCCCGATTTGCTCCACCCCACCCCCCCTGAAATCGCTCCCATCGATCGGGAGCGCGTGCTCGAGCTCGCGCAGCGCCTGGAGGCCACCCTCGCCGACTACGGCGTCATCGGCAAGGTGGAGGAAATCCATCCCGGCCCGACCGTCACGACCTACGAAGTGACGCCTCAGGCGGGCACGAAGGTCAGCAAGGTCGCGGCGATGTCCGATGATCTGGCACTCGGATTGTCTCGCAAGGTACGCATCATCGCGCCCATCCCGGGCAAGGGCCGGATCGGCTTCGAGCTACCGAACGACCACCGCTCCGCGGTCAATCTGCGCGAGCTGATCGAGGACCAGCGCTTCGAGAAGCTCGCCGAGCGGGCCCCGCTGCCGGTGGTCATGGGCCGCGATATCGTGGGCGGACCGTTTTACGCCGATCTGGCCGCGATGCCCCACGTGATCGTGGCCGGCGCTACCGGCGCGGGCAAGAGCGTCGGCATTAACGTCATGTTGTGCAGCCTGCTTTTTCGCCGCTCGCCGGCCGAGTTGCGGTTCTTGATGATCGACCCGAAGGTGGTCGAACTCGCGCCTTTCGACGGTATCCCGCACATGCTCTTGCCGGTGGTGACCGACATGAAACTGGCGGCCCGGGCCCTGCGCTGGGCCGTGGACGAGATGGAGCGCCGCTACCAGGCGTTCGCGGCCGCGGGCACCAAGAACATCGTCACCTACAACCGCTGGGTCGACCGAGTTGCCAACGGTGAGCTACCGCCTCCCAATGCCGCTGAAATGGAACTGCTGTCGGGTCCCGGCGGCACCGTGACCTCGGCCCAACCGGACGGCGAGGCGGACTCGCGCAACCTTCCATCGCGGTTGCCGTACATCGTGATCGTGGTGGACGAATTCGCTGATCTGATGATGCAGCAGGGCAAAGAAGTCGAGGTGGCCGTGGCGCGCCTGGCTCAGAAGGCCCGTGCCGCCGGGATGCACGTCGTGCTCGCGACGCAGCGCCCGAGTGTCGACGTCATCACCGGCATGATCAAGGCGAACTTTCCCACGCGCGTGGCGTTCCGTGTGGCGCAGAAAGTCGACAGCCGCACCATCCTCGACGAACAGGGCGCGGAGCTCCTGCTCGGCAAGGGCGATATGTTGGCCAAGATGAACGGTTCCAACGAAACGCTGCGCGTGCAGTGCCCGTTCATCAGCGAAGAAGAGGTGAGCGCGATCACCGACCACCTGCGTCGGCAGGGCACGCCCGTCTACCACGACGACATCCTGCGTGCCGATGACGACGAGGAAGAGGGCGCGGCAGCCGAGGAGCCTCTCGATCCTCGCTTCGATGAGGCGGTGCGGATCGTCGCCGACACGCAGCGCTGCTCCACCTCATGGCTCCAGCGCAAGCTCGGAATCGGTTACAACCGGGCGGCAAAAATCGTCGAAATGATGGAACACCAGGGCATGGTGGGTCCGCCGAACGGCTCGAAGGAGCGCGAGGTCTGCATTCAGCCGCATTGAAGTGGCCGGGTTCTACACATTCTCGAGTCCGAGCACCTTCGCATGAGTAATAGACTGTCTTCGGTGTTTCCGCGGCCCAGCGCCAGCGATCCGGACGACGTCGTGTGGACGTTGCAGACGGCTGCCGTGCAATGGCAGCGGGGGCTGCGCGCGGATGCCATTGTCTGGGTGCGCAAGGCGGCGGATACGGCGACGCAGCTCAGCCTCATGGTTCGCGCGGAGGAATTGCGCGATCACGCGGCGCGCCTCGCCGAATATCTGTGGTCGGATCCGGAGGAGGAGGCTAGCGGGACACCCTCGATCGAAATGAGCGGCCGCCGGATCGTGAGCGACGCGGATGACGACGAGATCATCGAGGTGGAGGAGATCGAGGCCTACGAGCTCGACTTGTCGGACTCCGACGAACTCTCCGAGACCGATCTGCGCACGCCGGATGACGCCGTCGGGAGCATTTCGGCGGAGGAACTCGCGAGCTATCGGGCGGACGTGGGGCCATCCGAGCGCGTACTGCCCGACGATCTGGATCTGCGCAGTGATTCGGAGCGAGCCGGCCCGCCGCGGCAGGACTCATTCCTGAGCATCGAGCCGGAGCCGTATCAAAGCTCAATTCCGGCCATGGCGCAGTCGTTGCTGACAGCAGCGGCGATGGGCGAGCCTGGGCTTGCTTCGGCGCCCCCGGTGGAGGTGCGCGACTCTTATCTGAGCGTGGCGCCGGAAGCCGACGACGACGAGGAGACGCACGCGCTCGTGAAGCCCGATTCGCTCGCTCCGCGCGCATCGTTCGTGGAACAGGAGATCCGGACGGCGCGGCCCAAGCGGCGGGTCACCGCTACCGGTCAGCCCGCGGCGCCGCGCGTGCCGTCCAAGCCGGCGCAAAACGCTGTGCGCTCGAGCCCGCCGCGCCCCGGCGCCGGCAACGCTCCGACCGTGCGTCCTTCAGCGACGCCTCGCTCTCGCGTGCCGAGCGTGCGGGCGCCCGCGCCGTCGATCGAGAGCCCTGGGACAGTCGTGGATGGGCTCTCGCTCGAAGCCGTAGACGTGCTCGCGGATTTGCCCGAGGAAGCTCAGATTGAGTTGGTGAGGGGCGGGTCGCTCGTCAGGCTGGCAGCGGGCGACGCGCTGGTGCTCAGCGAAGGGGCGGCGCTGATCACGCGCGGCCACATCCATGTGACGCTGCCGGTCTCGGAGGTCAGCGCGGCGCGCATCGGCGTCGGAGCCGTGGTCGCGGCGCGCGGCTCCATCGAGGGCGGCCCGCTGCGCTTGATCGCCGATGCCCCCACACACCTGGTCACCTGGAACGACGAACAACTGAACGCTGCCATGCAGGATTGCCCCTGGGTCGTGGACGATCTGCGGATGCTCGCGGATCGGCTTCACGCGCACGCTAGCGCCGGGCTCGGCCCGCTCGGGCAAAGGCTGGACGACGCGTTGCGCGCGGCAGTGTACGAACGCCTGGAGGTGCGGGTGTTGTCTCCGGCAGAGTCCGTCGCCGAACGGGGCAAACCGCTCAAGGGCCTGTTTGTGGTGGCGATGGGTGATCTGGAGGTCGCCAACGGCACGAGCCACCACCACCTGCGCTCCGGCGAGTTCGTGTTCCCAGGCTGCGTGATCGGTGCCGAGATGGCGCCCGCCGACGTGCGCGCGGGCCCCAAGGGCGG